>JBIPLS010000113.1:0-11673 GCA_044368305.1 Pirellulales bacterium | reverse complement strand
AGCGGTTCGCGAACGCCCGGCCCGAGCGGCTCGATCGCGAGTTCGAGGCCGCGGGCCGCGCCGCCGGCGCGGCACCGCCGCGGAACCCTTGACGGGCCCGGGGACGCGGGGCCGGCTGCGCTCCGGGGCTACTCGTACCGCATGTGCTTGACCGACTCGCCGGAGTCGCGAAGTTCGACGAGGGCGTCGATACCGATCTCCAGGTGCGCCTCGACGAATCGGGCCGACACGTCGCGGTCGCTGCGCGACGTCTTCACGCCCTCCGGAGTCATGGGGTTGTCGGAGACCAGCAGCAGCGCGCCCTTGGGGATGAGGTTGGCGAAGCCGACCACGAACAGCGTGGCCGTCTCCATGTCGATGCCGATCGCCCGCGTCATCCGCAGGTAGTCCTTGAACTGATCGTCGTGCTCCCAGACGCGGCGATTGGTCGTGTAGACGGTGCCGGTCCAGTAGTCGAAGCCGCGGCGGGCGATCGTCGCCGAGACTGCCGCCTGGAGGCGGAAGGAGGGCAGGGCGGGGATCTCGGGGGGGAAATACTCGTTGCTCGTGCCCTCGCCGCGGATGGCGGCGATGGGCAGGATGAAGTCGCCGATCTTCGTTTTCTTCAGGCCGCCGCACTTGCCGAGAAAGAGCACCGCCTTGGGATGGACGGCCGAGAGCAGGTCCATCACCGTGGCCGCCATGGCGCTGCCCATCCCGAAGTTGAGGATCGAGAGGTTCTCGGCCGTGGCCGATTGGATCGGGAATCCCTCCCCCGCGGTCTCCACGCCGAAGCGGCGGGCGAACAGGGTCACGTACTGCGAGAAATTGGTGAGCAGGACGTACTCGCCGAAATCCGCGAGGTCGCGGCCCGTGTACCGGGGGAGCCAGTCGGCGACGATCTCGTGCTTGTGTCTCATGGCGCTGCGATCCGTTGCATCCGGCCTGCGCGCCGGCCCGATTCCCCCACCGACTGCACGGCGGGCTGCGGGAGGGCCACGAGCTCGCCGATGGACGCGATCACGGCGGACAGTTTTACCAGCGTGAAGACGGTCGGGGGAGAGCGGCGGACGGGGTGGTTGTCGTCACGTGTTGCTTTCTCGCCGCAGGACACGACGTTGCAACGACTCATGGGTCACCCGGCGCGTTCACCGGGTGCGGACCGTGTGTCCGGCGGTATTCCAGCGGCGTCTGCCCGGCGTGCCGCCTGAAGGCCCGCGTGAAGTGGGCCTGGTCGTAGAAGCCGCACTCGGCCGCGATCCGACCGACCGCGTCACCGGTCGCCCGCAGCCGCCGCCGGGCCATGAGAAGCCGCACGCGGAGCACGTATTCCCCGACGGCCATGTCGAAGAGCCGGCGAAACTCCCGCTGCAGCTGGCTCGCCGAGAGACTGGCCCGGCGGGCGAGGTCGGCGACGTTCAACTGCTTTTGATAGTTCGCGAGCACATATTGCATCACGGGTGTGAGCCGCTTGTATTCATCCGGGGCGTTGCCCGCGTGGTCGAACGGCCGGAGGACGCCGGCGATGCCCGTCACCTGGCCGTTGCCGTCGAAGAGCGGCACCTTCGTGCAGAGATACCAGTGGGGCATGCCCGTGTGGTCGCCTACGAGCCAGGCTTGGTCGCGAAGCGGCTTGCCCGACCGCATCACCTGGCGATCTTCGGCAACGTATTGTGCGGCGAGTGCGGGCGGGTGGTAATCGTAATCGGACCTGCCCAGCGCCTCGGCCGCAGAGCAGCCGTGCATCGCCAGCCACGCATCGTTCACCTTCACGAACCTGCTCTCCCGGTCCTTGATGAAGAGGTAGACGTCCGGCAGGGCGTCGAAGAGGGCGAGCGCCTGCACTGCCGCGAAACCCGAAAACTCGGGATGTGAACCCGGAATGTCCATGCGTCTTAAATACAAAGAAATGCGAGGGCCGTCAAACGACGGCGACGGCAACGGAGCCTATGCTTTCGATGGACCAGGCCAACGAAAAAAGAGCGGGAGATGTGCCATGTTCGAGTTTCGCGTCGCCCGGCCCGGTGAACGGGCCCTGCTGTGCGGGTCGGGTGCAAGCCGGCGGGACTTCCTGCACGCGGGCGCCCTGGCCGCCGTCGGCCTCTCCCTGCCGCAATACGCCCGTGCCGCGGCCGAGGGAAAGGTGCGGCCCGGCTGCGAGAAGCGGTCGTGCATCATGATTTTCAACCTCGGCGGCCCGTCGAACATGGACCTCTGGGACATGAAGCCCGGCGCGCCGGCCGAGATCCGCGGCCCCTTCAGGCCGATCCGCACGAAGAGCGACGCCTTCGAGGTGTCTGAATTGCTGCCGAAACACGCGGAGATCGCCGACAAGTTTTCGCTCGTGCGGAGCTGCCACCACGACGGCGCGGCGGTGCACGACGCCGGCTGGCAGATCATGCAGACCGGCCGGCGGTTCACCGGCGGGATCGAGACGCCCCATGCGGGCAGCGTCGCCGGCTACCTCCTCGGCCGCCGCACCGACCTGCCGCCGTTCGTAGTGCTCCCGGAGATCATGGGCCGCGGCGGCGGCAACCTCCCCAACGGCCAGGCGGGCGGCTTCCTCGGCAAGGCCCACGATCCCTTCGCGCTCATGGCCGATCCCTCGAAGCCCAACTTCCGCGTGCCCGATCTTTTGCCCCCCGACCAGATCTCGGTGGCCCGGCTCGACCGCCGCAAGAAGATGCGGGAGATCGTGGAGGGAGCCGCGCGGCAGTTCGAGGCCAGCGAAGACGCGCGGCTCCTCGACGAAAACTTCCACGCCGCCTACCGCCTGATGACGAGCCCGCAGGCCCGCGAGGCCTTCGACCTCTCGAAGGAGCCGCAGGCCGTGCGCGAGCGCTACGGGCTCAACCGCTTCGGCCAGTGCTGCCTGCTCGCGCGGCGGCTCGTGGAAAACGGCGTGCGGTTCGTGACGATCAACACCTTCCTCACCGTCTTCGACGAGATCACGTGGGACATCCACGGCTCGAAGCCGTTCACGTCGATCGAGGGCATGAAAACGCTCGTCTGCCCGATGTACGACCAGGCCTACGCGGCCCTGATCGGCGACCTCTTCGAGCGCGGCCTGCTCGACGACACGCTCGTGGCCGGGCTCTCCGAGTTCGGCCGCACGCCCAAGGTCAACCCGGCCGGCGGCCGCGACCATTATCCGCAGTGTTTCACCGTCTCGTTCGCGGGCGGCGGCGTGAAGGGGGGCCGCGCGATCGGAGCGAGCGACCCGATCGGTGCGTTTCCGGCGGAGCGGCCCGTCAAGCCGGGCGACATCGTGGCCACGATCTTCCATTCGCTCGGCCTCGACCACGAGAGGCACCTCCCCGGCCCGGCCGGCCGCCCGTTCGCCCTCACCGACTTCGGCACCGATCCGATCAAGGAACTCTTCGCATGAGGCGGCTCGCGGCCATCTGCATCGCGCTCGTCGGCATCACGGCCTCGGCCGGGGAGCCGAGCTTCGAACTCGACCAGCCCAGTTTCGTGCTCGACGTGATGCCGATCCTCTCGAAGGCCGGCTGCAACGGCGGCGGCTGCCACGGGGCCCTCGCCGGCAAGGCGGGCTTCCGGCTCTCGCTCTTCGGCTACGATCCCGAGAGCGACTACCTCGCGATCACCCGCGACGCCCGGGGGCGGCGGGTCGATCTCGCCGACCCCGGCGCGAGCCTCCTGCTCACGAAGCCGACGACGGCCCTGCCGCACAAGGGCGGCAAGCGGCTCGACGTCGGCGGTGACGACTACAAGCTCCTGGCCGCCTGGATCGAGGCGGGGAGCCCCGGTCCGCGGGAGAACGAAAAGAAGCTCCTGGGCATCGACCTCGCTCCGGCGGAGAGCCCGGCGGCGTTGGGGCAGGCCGTGGCGCTGACGGTGACGGCCCGGTACGACGACGGATCCTCCCGCGACGTCACCCGCTGGGCCCGGTTCACGTCGGCCGACGAGACGGTGGCGTCGGTCGATCCGGTCGGCCGGGTGAGCGTGGTCGGCCATGGAGCCGGGGCCGTGACCGCCTGGTTTTCCTCGCAGATCGCGGTGGCGCGCGTGATCGCGCCGTTTCCGCACGCGGTCGCCGCCGCCGACTACGCCGCCGCGCCGCGGGCCAACTTCATCGACGACCTCAACCTCGCGCAACTCGCGAAACTGCACCTCAAGCCCTCGCCGCCGTGCGACGAGGCGACGTTTCTGCGGCGGGCGTTTCTCGACACGGTCGGCCGGCTGCCGCGCCCGGAGGAGGTGCGGGAGTATCTCGCCGACCGCTCGCCGGCGAAGAAGGAGCGGCTCGTGGACCTGCTGCTCGCGCGGCCGGAGTTCGTCGACTATTGGACATACAGGTGGTCCGACATCCTGCTCGTGTCGGGGGCGAAGCTGCGGCCGGCGGCGGTGAATGCCTACTGGCAGTGGATCCGCGACCGCGTCTCGGAGAACGTGCCGTGGGATCGCTTCGTCCGTGAGATCGTCACGTCCCGCGGGTCGAGTGTGGAGAACGGGGCCACGAACTTTTTCGCGGTGCACCAGGATCCCGAGACGCTCGCCGAGAACACGGCCCAGGCCTTTCTCTCGCTCTCGATCAACTGCGCGAAGTGCCACAACCATCCGCTCGAGAAATGGACCAACGACCAGTACTACGCCTTCGCAAACCTGTTCGCGCGGGTGCGGGCGAAGGGCTGGGGGGGCGATTCCCGCAAGGGCGACGGCGTGCGGACGCTGTTCGTCGAGAGTCGCGGCGATCTCCTCCAGCCCAAGACGGGGAGGCCGCAGCCGCCGGCGCCGCTCGACGGCGAACCGCTGCCGATGGATGACGTGGCCGACCGCCGCGAGGCCCTGGCCAGCTGGCTCACCGACCCCGTCAACCCCTACTTCACCCGCGCGATCGTCAACCGCGTCTGGGCCGGCTTCTTCGGGCTCGGCCTCGTCGAGCCGGTGGACGACCTGCGGGCCACCAACCCGGCGAGCGACGAGAAACTGCTCGCCGCGCTCTGCGACTTCACGCGGGAGCACGGCTACGATCTCAAGGCGCTGATGCGGCTGATCCTGCTGTCGGAGACGTACGCCCGGTCGAGCCAGCCGGTGCCGGAAAACAAGGACGACCGCCGCTGGTTCGCCCGGGCCTATCCGAAGCGGCTGATGGCGGAGGTCCTCGCCGACGCGATCGCCGACGTGACGGGCGTCCGCGACCGCTTCACGGAGATCGTGCAGGCCGACGGGTCGACGGAGAAGGTGACGATCTATGACGCCGACACGCGGGCCCTGGAACTCCGCGACTCGACCGTGAAGAACGCGTTCCTCGACACCTTCGGCCGCAACGCCCGCGAGATCACCTGCGAGTGCGAGCGGTCGAGCCAGCCGAGCCTCGTGCAGGTGCTCCACCTCTCGAATGGCACCACGCTCAACGACAAACTCGCCGCCAAGGAAGGGCGTGTGACGCAGATTCTCGCCACCGATCCGAGCCCGAAGGATCTCGTGGAAGACGCCTGGGTGCGGACGCTCTCGCGGCCGCCCACCGAGGCCGAGCGCCAGCCGATCGAGGAGATGCTCGCGGCGGCGCAGTCCGAGGAGAAGCGGCGGATCGTCGAAGACATGTATTGGGCGCTGCTCACGAGCCGCGAATTTCTCTTTAGGCATTGAATATGAAAGTGAGCGACGTGCCCGCCATCCTGTCGATCGTTTTGCTCGCCGCGCCCGCGGTCGCGGCGCCGTCGTACGAGCGGGAGGTCGCGCCGATCCTGCGCACCTACTGCTCCGGCTGCCACAACGATCGCGACGCGGAGGCGGATTTCTCGGTGGAACGGTTCGCGACGTTGCGCAAGGGCGGCGCGGAGGCGGGCGATCCGATCGTGGCAGGCGACGCCGCGGCATCCGTGCTCGTCAAGCGAATCAAGAGCGCGGAGGCCGACCGCATGCCGCCGGCCGACGAGCCGCAGGTGCCGGCCGCCGACATCGCCACGCTCGAGGCCTGGATCGCGGCGGGCGCGGCCGGCCCGGCGGAAGATGCGTCGATCCTGGAGACGCTCTCCGTGCCCGCGCTGCCTCCGTTCGCCGGCGCGAAGCCGGTCACGGCGCTCGCGGTCGCCCCCGACGGCACGCGGCTGGCCGTGGCTCGCGGCCGCGCCGTCGAAATCGTCGCCCTCGAGAAAGGCCTGCCGGCGCCGCGGCCGATCGCCACGTTCACCGACCTGCCGGGAAACATCGTGGCCGTGCACTTCAGCCGCGACGGCTCGCGGCTCGCGATCGCCGGCGGGATTACCGGGCTGCGGGGCCTGGCGGAGATCCGCGATGCGGCCACCGGGAAGCTCCTGCGGGCTTTCGCGGGCCACCGCGACCTCGTTTACGACGCCGAACTCTCCCCCGACGAACGGACGCTCGCCACGGCGGGCTACGACCGGTCGATCAAACTCTGGAACGCGGCCGACGGCACGCTGCTGCGGTCGATGGACGTCCACAATGGTGCCGTTTTCGATCTGGCCTGGCACCCCTCCGGCAAGCTGCTCGGCTCCGCGAGCGCCGATGAGACGATCAAGCTCTGGCGGGCGCGCGACGGCGTTCGGCTCGACACGCTCAGCCAGCCGCAGGGCGAGATGACGGGCGTGGCGTTCACGCCCGACGGCGGCCACGTGGTCGCCGCGGGCCGCGACAAGCGGATCCATCTCTGGAAGCTCGTCTCGCTCGACGCGCCGGCGATCAACCCGCCAGTCCGCTCCGTGTTCGCCCACGAGACGCCGATCGTGGCGGTGGCCCTCTCAGCCGACGGGGCCCGGCTCGTGACCACGGCCGAGGATCGGTCGCTCAAGGCCTGGCGGGTGCCCGACCTCGCGAGCGAGGCGGAGCTCCCGCGACAGCCCGACCTTGTCGCGGCGGTCGCTGCGGCGGGCCCGGGCCGGTTTCTCGTGGGCAGGATGGATGGATCGCTCGCCGCGATCGGCGTCGCGGCGGCATCCGGCTCGGCTCCATCGGTGCCGGTCGCCGCGGACTCACCCGCGGCGCGCGACGGGGCAGTCACGGACGCAGAGCCCGCGGACGTCGCCGAAGCCGATCCCAACGACACCGTCGCCCAGGCCCAGCCGGTGACGCCGCCCGTGGCGGTGAGGGGGTCGATCGGCCGTCCCGGTGATGCCGACCACTTCCGCTTCTCCGCGCGGGCCGGCGTCCCGCTCGTGCTCGAGGTTCTGGCCGCGACGGCCAAGCCAGAGTCCAAACTCGATTCACGGATCGAGGTGCTCGACGCCCGGGGCCGCCCGGTGGAGCAGGTGGTGCTCCAGGCCGTGCGCGATTCGTGGCTCACCTTCCGTGGCAAGAACTCGAGCCAGGCGGACGACTTCCGCGTGCACAACTGGGAGGAGATGGAACTCGATCAATATCTCTACGCCAACGGTGAGGTGGTGAAGCTCTGGCTCTATCCGCGGGGGCCCGACTCGGGGTTTCTGGTGTATCCCGGCTCGGGGGCGCGGCACACGTTCTTCCAGACCTCGGCCGTCACGCACGCCATGGGCGAGCCGGCCTGGATCGTGGAGCCTCTGCCGCCGGGGGCGACGCCCGTTCCCAACGGCCTGCCCGTCTTCCGCTTGTCCTACGAGAACGACGACGAGCCGACCCGCCGGCTCGGCACCGATTCGCAGTTGCTGTTTACGCCCCCGGCCGACGGCGACTACGTGGCGCGGGTGACCGACGTCCGCGTCTTTGGCGGGCCGACCGACTTCCACTACACGCTCGGCATCCGCCGCCCGCAGCCGTCGTTCGCCGTGACGGTCGAAGGGATGGATCCGAAGGTGAGCCCCGGCAGTGCTCGCGAAATCGTGTTCAAGGCCACCCGGATCGAGGGCTTCGACGGGCCGATCCGGATCGAGGTCGACGGTCTCCCCGCCGGGTTCACGTTTCACGGGCCTGTCGAGGTCGAGGCGGGGCAGGCCAAGGCGATCGGCGTGCTCTCCGCGGCCGCCCATGCCGTCCCGCCCGACGAGGCCGCCGGCAAGGCAGTGAAGGTGCGGGCGATCGCCACCTTCGCCGGCCGGGAAATGGTCCGCGATCTGGGCACGCTGGGCGACATCCAACTCGCCGACAGGCCGAAACTCACGGTCGAGATCCAGCCCGGGGCCGATCCCGCCGTCGTCAGGCACGTGCCCGGCGAGCCGCTCGAGTTCACGATCCGGCCGGGCCAGACGATCACGGCGAAGGCGAAGGTGGTGCGGCACGACTTCACGGAACAGGTCGAGTTCGGCCGCGACGGCGAGGCGGACCGCAACCTACCGCACGGTGTGTACATCGACAACCTTGGGCTCAACGGTCTCTTGATCGTGGAGGGGCAGGACGAGCGGGAGTTTTTCATCACGGCCGCGCCCAAGGCGCCTCCCGGCCGCAGGCTCTTCCATCTGCGGGCGGCCCCGGACGGCGGCCAGGCCTCGTTGCCGGCCGTGATCAACGTTCTGCCCGGCCGCTGACAGGGGCAAAAGCGGGACGCAGCGTCAGTCGCGCGGCACGAGGTGGGGCCAGGCGGCGGCGAGTTCTGCGAGCGGCGGAACCACGAGCGGCGTGCCCGGGGCGAGCGTGATCCGCGGATCGCGGCCGCGGTTCCAGGCGTAGAGCGCGCGGTACAGTCGGCCATCGCCGTAGGCCCGCTCGGCGAGCGACCACCACGTGTCGCCCGGCTGCGCGACGTGACCACCCGCCGGGGCCGGCGCGGGCGGGCGATGCGACGGCGGCATGAAGGGAGGTGCGGCCCGATGCAGATCGGCGGTCTTTTCAGTGGCCGAGGGCGGTTCGACCGGGGCCGCGATCGCCGGCGGGTCGTCTGGCTGCTCGAAGGATGCGACGTAGACGAACGGGTCGCTACGGGACGGGGGTTCGGGCGCCGCTTCGCGCCGTGCCGCGAGGTTGTCCCTCTCGAAGCCCCTGTCCCGCGCCGCATAGCGGTCGTCGGCCGGGGGCGGCGCGGCCCGCGTTACGCTGGTGTCGGCCGGAGGGGGCGCGGCCGGGGGAACCAGCGGCGGCGCGGCGGCGAAGTCGCTGGCCCGCATCGTGAGCCGCGGGGGCTCGACGAGCACGTGCGGCTCGGCAGCGGCGAGTTCAGTGTGGATGTCGGGCCCGGCGCCCGCGGGAGGCCGCGGCACGAAGAGCTTCATCGACAAGACGCCCATGAACACGCCGGCCAGGAGGCCGAGAAATCCGAGCAGGATCTTCGTTTCGCGTCCCATGGATCGGTCGGCGGGGCACCGGCAGAAAGGAGGCGGAGTGTCGCCAAATCGGCCCGCCGTCGCCAGGCCGGGCGGAACGCCCAGTCGCGAAGCGGGGCAAGGAGGGCGGACTGGGCGATCAGCCCGCGGCGCGTTGGGCGGCGCGGAGTTTGGCCGAGCGGCTGCGCGGATTTCGCGCCACTTCCTGGTTCGAGGCTTCGATCGGGGATCGGGTCAGGCTCTCCCACACCTGCCGGTTGCGAAAAGCCTCCTTCACCAGCCGATCCTCCAGCGAATGGAACGAGATCACGACCAGCCGGCCGCCGGGAGCGAGTCGCGTCGGGATCCGCTCGAGCGCGATTCGCAGGCTCTTCAGCTCCTGATTGACGGCGATCCGCAGCGCCTGGAAGGTGCGGGTGGCCGGGTGGATGCGCGGCGGCGGCGTCTGCCGCGGCACGGCGGAGCACACGACCCGCGCCAGGTCGCGGGCCGAGCGGATCGGTGTCTTCTCGCGGACCGCGGCGATCCGGCGGGCGATCCGCCGGCTGAATCGTTCCTCGCCGAACTCGTGGATGATGTCGGCGAGGCTCTCGGGCCGCATCCGGTTGACGATTCGCCATGCCGGCTCGCCCTCGGTGGGGTCGAACCGCAGGTCGAGGGGGCCCTCCGAATCGAAGGAGAAGCCGCGGGCGTCGTCGGCGAGCTGGTCGCTCGACAGGCCGACGTCGAGCAGCACGCGGTCCACCGCGTCGATCGCGACGGCATCGAGCACCTCGGGCAGGTCGCAGTAATTGGCCTGGGCGAACCGCACCGGCAGGCCGGCGAGTTCCCGGGCACCCCGCGCGATGGCCGCCGGGTCGCGGTCGATGGCGATCACCAGCCCGGCGGGGCCGACCGCCTCGGCGAGCAGCCGCGCGTGGCCGCCACCGCCGAGCGTGCCGTCCACCACCCGCATGCCGGGCCGCACGTCGAGGAACGACATCACCTCGGCGGGCAGGACGCTCGTGTGGATGCTGCTGGAGGCGGGTGGGGCGGTCATCGTCCGGCATCCTACCAGGGGACGGCCGGCGCCGATCAGCCGGCGGCCCGATAGTCCAGGTACACCTGGAGCCAGGGGAGCGTCCACGGGTTCCACGTCGGGTAGCTCGCCGAGGCGACGCCGACGGCGAGGAGCAACGCGGCCGCGAGGCGGCGGAGCCGCGTGGCGGCCAGGGCATCGGCCGCCGGGAGCATGGCGAAGAGCCACAGCGGCGCGAACCACAGCGCCCAGCGGAAGCCGGTCGCCATGCCGCCGTAGTTGCGATCCTCCAGCGGCCGCATGACGTAGAACGCCAGGCAGGCCACCGTGCAGGCGAGGATCGCCGCCGCCACGGCCCGCTCGCCCGCGGCCGCGGGGTCGCGGCGGGCGAGCAGCATCGCCAGCCCCGCCAGGCTGAGGAGCCACACCGGGGTGAGCGAAAAGATGCCGTGATGGCCGACGAGGACGTGGAACGCGTAGGCCGCCCGCGACGGCTCGCCGCGGTCGATCGCGCTCTTCGCGATGCCGGGACTCCAGTAGCTGTCGATGACGCGGCCGCCGCGTCGGAACTGGTAGTCATACCAGCCGCCGGCGACGTGCCGCTGGGAGTAGGCCGGCCGGATTGTGCCGTGCGCGGCGTAGTTCGTGCCGATCGCCGCCGCGAACACGAGCGCCGCGCCGGGCAGGGCCGCCAGCAGCGTGGCCCGCGGCGACTTCCACGCCAGCAGCAGGCCGACGAGCCCGCAAAAGGACAAGGCCGGCAGTTCGCAGGCGGCCGTGAAGGCGGCGGCCGTACCGGCGAGGAGGAACCAGCGCAGCCGCCGCTCCCCCTCGCACACGATTCGCAGCGTGGCGTCGAGGGCGACCATCGCGGCACATGCCGCCGGCCAGTGGTTCGTGAAAGCCACGGCGTAGGCGGAGAGCAGCGTTCCCAGGGCGGCGGCCGCGACCACGAACACGCGGCCGAAGTCGGTCGTGCCGTGCCGCTCCACGATCCGGGCCAGGATCAGCAGGTAGAGGGCGAACGGCAGCACGTTCCAGGTGAAGAGGAGGATCCGGCCGAGCTCGTGCGGGTGGGTGCCCAGCGTCTTGCCGGTGAGCCGGTGCAGCACCCAATACTCGCCGGCCATGAGCGTGGCCAGGAGCGGCGGCTTGCTGGAGTAGAGGTGGCCCTCGTCGGGGCCAGGCGCGGGGTTGCCGCGGCCGTCGTGCTTGACCATGTCGATCGTGTCCCACTTCGGCTGGGAGACGATGGCGTCGATCGCGTAGGTGCCGTGCTCCACCAGTGCCCGGACCGTGCACCAGCGGCTGCGGTCGTTGGCGCTGAGGAACGGCCGCTGCAGGTCGCGGAGCCTCGGCCGCGTGTCCGCGGGGGCGTTCCTTCGGGCCTCGTCGTTGAGCCGCCGTTCCAGCCGGACGATGTCGACGGAGTTCACCGCGCACAGCCGGCCGGTGACGTCGCCCACGGCCAGGGCCACGAGCAGGAGATACACGCCCCGGCGCAGCGGGGCCCGCGGATCGGCT
>JBIPLS010000112.1:0-11710 GCA_044368305.1 Pirellulales bacterium | reverse complement strand
CCGCTGCGATCAACTCCTGCACCGGCTCGAGCGGTGCCCCGGGGTTCGCCCGGATGCTCGAGAGCACGTGGTTGTCGATCGGCTTCTGGCCCGCCGTCGGCCAGCCCGCGGGCCGCGACACGGCCTTCGGCACATTCGGCACCAGGCCGGGACCGACGGCGGACCGCGTGGCCTGGGCGGCGGCCGTCGGCGAGAGCGGATCGGCGATCTCGGGCGGCTCCTGCGCGGCGGCGATGCCTGTGCCGACGGCGAGCAGGCCGACGGCGAGCATGGCGGGGCGGCGGCGGGGGGACGACGTCACGGCGCTGCGGCTTCTGGGAGGGAACCGGGGGGCGGGACTATAGGATGGTCCTGCCGGCCCCCGCAAGACCGACCACGGCCTGGCGGGTGCCGTCCAGTCGCACCGTGAACGTGCTCGTCAGGCGGCCCGGGCCTGCTCCGCGGGCAGCCGATCCGCGGGGTGGCCGAGAACGCGCCGATAGGCCCGCTCCACCCGCTCGGCCATGGCCGCCGGCGAGCACAGCGCCGCGACACGGTGCCTCGCCTCCGCGCCCAGGTCATGGATCAGCCCGCGCCTGCCGTGCAGGTGCCGGATGGCGGCCGCCAGGGCCGGGACGTCGCCGCGCGGGACCACCAGGCCGTCCCGGCCGGCGCGGACCACTTCCTTCATGCCGCCTGCGTCGCTGACGACCGGGCAGATGCCCTGGCTCATCGCCTCGAGCAACGCGCGGCACAGGCCCTCGGCTCGCGACGGCATCGCGAAGACGTCGAACGCTCCGGCCAAGCCACCGGCACGCGGCACGAACCCCGGCAGCAGCAGCCTTCCCCGCCAGCCGGGATCGCGGGCCAGTCGCTCGACCGCCGCATCCTTCACGGGGCCGATGATCACGACCCGCAGGTCCGGAAGGTCCAGGCACTCCCGCGCGGCGCGCAGCAGGATGTCGATGCCTTTCACCGGACGGATGCTGGCGATCGACCCGACGACGAAGGCATCGGCGGGCAGCCCCAGCGCGGCCCGCGCCTCGGGCCGGTCGCGGCCGCCGACCGCGCCGGGCTCGACGCAGTTGTAGACGACGTGGCAGGAGTGGCGCGGGATGCCGGCCTGCACGAGACCGTCGGCCACGGCCTCGGACTCGCACGCATGGCTCCCGACCCGTGGCGACAGGAAGGAGAAGCGATCCGCGAGGTCGTGCCAGTGCGGCGGCGAAGAGATGCCGCGAAACGACATGATCGCCGGCGGCCGGGGCAGGCACACGGTCGCCAGCACGGCCGCGGCGAGGCTGCGGGGCGAGAAGGCGTGCACGATGTCCGGCCGCCAGGCGACGATCAGCCGCCGCATCTGCCAGATCGACCGCGGGTCGGCCTTCGCCCGCGGGGGAAACGCCACGAACCGGCAGGCCGTGGCACCGGGCGGCGAAGCGGCCCACTCGCCCGGGTAGTGGGCGACGAGCAGCTCGTGTCCGCGGCCGACGAGTTCGCGCACGAGCAGTTGCGGGGCGTGCGCGACCAGGATTCTCACGTGGCAGCCCTCGGGACGGAGCAGAATCCGACTCGTTCTAGGGACCGCGTCCTTCCCGTCGCAACCGCGGTTTTTGCCATTGAGCGCCGTCCCGTGACTGCCGTACCCTCCCGGCCTTTCCCCGGCTACCACCCGCTCTCCATGCCGGCCGCCGGCGGCCGTACCGATGAACGTCCTTCGCGCTATCAAGTCGTCCCTGCACGGCCGGCTCGTCCCGTTGGGCATCGACATCCGCCGGCTACGTCCGGACCGGCAGGTGCTGGAGCGGGTCATCTTCCCGTTCCTGAAGGATTCGTCGGCGTTCGCCCGAATCCTGTTCGTCGGCTGTGCCTGGTACACACAGCACTATCCCCGAATCTTCGCGGGAAAGGAGTTCTGGACGCTGGAGTGCGATCCTGCCCAGGCCCGGTTCGGCTCGCGGCGGCACGTGGTGGATCGGTGCGAGCGGGTGGCGGCGCATTTCCCGCCCGGCCATCTCGACGTCGTGGTCTGCAACGGCGTCTATGGCTACGGCCTGAACGACGCAGGCGACCTGCGCCGCGCCGGCGACGGGTTTCACGCAGTGCTGCGGCCGGGCGGGCTGCTGATCTTCGGCTGGAACAACGTGCCCGCGCACGATCCGCTGGGGCTGGCGAGCCGTGCCGGCGTCTTCGGCGGCTTCGTGCCGGCGCGGTCCGCGCCGTTCGGCGACTGGCGGCACGAGGTTCCGAGCCGCAACCGCCACACCTACGAGTTCCTGGAGCGGGCCTGAGCCGGCCGCGGGGCCGCGGCCGCATGCGGATCACGGGCACCCGTCCACGAAGGCCAGGAAAGACCCGTCGGCGAGTCGGTGCGGGTCGATGTGGTGCGTGCACCGGGCGTTCCATCCGGCGCCGCCGGGCGCCAGGATGGGATCGGGCGTCAGCGGCCGCTCCGCGTACCAGCGCGGCGACAGCGCGGTGACGTGCCAGGCCCGCAGTTGATGCCCGTACCGTGCGACGTTGTCCTGGCCGAAGCGGATCAGCTTTCCGTCGATGACGATCGGCCGGCCGCCGGGCCGGGCTCGGGACGGGGAATGCAGGTAGATGCATGGCCAGGCGTGGGGCCGCCAGGGGCCCAGTGGATGGTCGGCGTGGAACACCCGCATGGCGTACGACTGCCAGCCGGCGAACAGCCAATAGCGGCCCTCGTAGCGAACCATCGAGGCGTCGGCGTACTTGCCGCGAAGGATGGTGCGGACCGGCTCCCAGCGATGGGGGAACTCCACCGCCCGATGGATCGTCACGGCCCGAGCCCGCTTCGACTCCGGCATCATGAAGATGTCGCCGTCGTGCTCGAAGACGAACGGGTAGGAGAGATGCTGGCCGGTGTCGAGCACCACGCCCAGGTGCCGCCAGGTGCGGAGATCACGGCTCGCGGCCGCGGCGATCACCGCGTCTGGGGACCGCCTGGTGACCATCTCGAAGAACAGGAACCACTCGCCGTCGACCCGGATGGCGAACGGGTCGGCAGCCATCACGCCGGCGGAATCGCCGAGGTCGTGCTCGCAGACGATCGGATTGGGCACCCCGTCGAGCGGGGCCAGTTGGCCCAGGGTTGGCCCACGGAGCAGGCCGACGGCCCAGTTCGTCGTCCGCGGGTGGCGCGGGGAATCGCCCATGCGGGTGCCCATGGCCTCCTCCGCCGCAGGCGTTTCGCCACCGACGTCGATCGCGTCGCGGGGGGCGGCCGGGCTGGAGAGTGGTGGAAGGATAGTCGCCGCGCGGGCCTTTCGGCCAGCCGGTTCCGCGGCCGGCTTCGCGCGGTCCGGGAGGCAGTCGACGGGGCGTGCGGCCGCCCACTCACGAATCCTCGCGCCCACGAAAATCCATCATGGAGCCGGATTTTGGTTCATTCGGGTTTTTCGTGGGTCCGCCGTCCCCGGGCTTGGCGCCCGGGGCTTCATGAACCGGCACGTGGCCACGCCTCCATGAAGCCCCCGGCGCGAGCCGGGGATCCGTGGGGCTGTTCGCGGGAACCCGCCCAGGTCACATGGGCGGCGTATTCCACGCGATGGCCCACGGAAATCCCTGATGGACCCGAATTTTTGTCTGGACTCGCGGGGTTCGGTACTTGGATGGCGAGGCCGCGAGAGTCGACGCCGTCGACGGCGAGCCTGGTTGGTTGCGAGCGTTTCCAGACATTCGAGAAAGGATGGGCATCATGAAGACGATTCGTTTCCTGGTGGCGATGGCGATCGTGGCGGCACTGGGCGTCGGGGTCACCGGCACGGCCTCCGCGGCCGAGAAGGCGGGCCGGATGCCGGCCACGCAGCAGGTGGAGAAGGCCGGGCGAAAGGCGGCGAAGCCCGTGAAGAAGGCGAAGGCGGGCCAGAAGAAGGCCGGGAGCGGGAAGAAGGCCGAGGAGGTCGGCAAGAAGTTCGACGTCCGCAAGAATACCGAGGCCCGCAAGAAGTCCGCGTGAGCGGTGGCTCGGCCCGCACGACCGCCGCGGCGCGTCCGCGGCCGATTGTCACGAACCGCCATCCGGGGGCTTCCGGCGGGAAGCCCCCGGCCGGCGTGCCGGGCCTGCCGCCGGTGCGGCCCGGCAGTCCCACCGTCGAAAGCGTCATGAGCGATCCCGAGTCGGTCCGTCAGCTGCTGCGACACCAGGGGGATTTCATGGCCTACCTGATGGCGATGGTCCGCGACCTCGATGCCGCCGAGGAAATCTTTCAAAATGCCGCGGTGGTGGTGATGCAGCATCCGCCGGATGGCGAGCCGATCCGGGACTTCCGCGCCTGGGCCAAGGAGATCGTGCGTCGACAGGCGCTCCACTACCTGCGGGCCAAGGGGCGTGCTGCCCGTGTCGCCATGCTCGAGCCCGAGCTGCTCGAGCAGATCGATCGTGCCTTCGATGACGACGCCACCGACGCGGACCAGCGGCAGCGCGAACTCGAAGCCCTGCGCGAGTGCGCCACGCGGCTGCCCGAAGTGCAGCGGCGGATGGTCTCGATGCGGTACGAGGGGCGGGCGTCCTTCGACGCGATCGGCGCGGCGGTCGGACGGACCGCCGCGGCCGTCCAGCGGTCGCTCTCGCGGACCCGCAGGATGCTGCACGACTGCGTGCAGTCCAAACTCGCCCACCCTCCCCGAGTCGCCCCATGACTTCGCCCGATCCCCGCCGCGACGACTCTGCGGAGCGGCCGAGCGGCCCGCTCGACGACCTGATCGCGCGTCACTTCGAGGGCGGTCTCGATGCCGTCGAGCAGCGGCGGCTGGCGGCGCTGCTCGACGCCTCGCCGACGGCCCGCGCCAGGCTCGCCAGCTACCTGCGTCTCGAGGGCGGGCTGATCAGGCTCGCCTCCGCGGGCCTCGTCGGCCGCTCGGCAGGCGGTGATGCGGCCTCGGTTCCACAGCCCCGGCCACCAGCCGCATCGTCGCGGGGATCGCGGGCTGCGGCTCTCGCCCTTGCGGGCGGCTTGCTCGCGGCCGTCGTTTTCGCGGTGCTGGTCGTCGGCCCGCCGGGCGGCGGCGGGCCGCAGGGAGGCGATGTGGCCCTCGTCGCCGACCACTGGCTGGAGCTGCGGTCGGCGGATGGCGGAGCCGAGCCGGAGCCGCACGATTCCGAGGGGCAGGAGTCGGAGGCGGACGAGCCGGCTTCGATGCCGGGATCGCCACCTGCCTGGCTGGTGGCCGCCGTGGCCGACGAGGATGCGGGCCAGTCGCCGCCCGACGAGGGCTGAGGACTCAACCGGGAGGGAAGCGATGAACAGGGGCATTTCGGTCGCCATGGTCTGGACCATGGTCGCTTTGGTCGGGCACGTCGGCCCGCTGGCGGGCGCGGCTGCCGAGGATGCGGTGGCTGCCGCCGCCAATGAAGAGCGGGAGCGGAGGGTGATGTCGTTCGTGGAGACCCACCAGCCGGACCTGGCCAGGGTGCTCGACGATCTCCGCAAGCGGAAGCCGGCCGAGTATTCCCGGGCGATCGAGGAGCTCGACCGCAGCGTGCAGCCGCTCACCTCGGGCAAGGCGAAGGATCCCGGGCTTCACGACCTCGAACTGCGGGCCTGGCAGGCGCGAACTCGGGTGGAGTTGCTCGGCGCCCGCTGGCTCGCCGGCAAGGGGGGCAAGAAGAAGAATCGCGACGCGGTCGAGCGGCAGCTTCGCGAGGCGATCGGGGAGGAGCTCGACGTCCGGGCCGAGCAGCTCGCCTACCGGAAGCAGCGTTCGGCCGCCTGGTACGACCGCCAGATCACCCGGCTCTCCACGAAACGGGAAGACCTCGTCGCCGACCGGCTGAAGGCGATCCTCGCGGAAGAGTAGTCGCGGCGCCCGACGTGGCCGACCCGACGGGAACCGTCACCCCCGCGCGGCGTGGCAGGCCGGCGTGAGGGGCGATCAGCGAGCAGCCCGGCGCCGCATCGGCAGGCCGGGCCGCACGCTCGGCCCCGGACGAGCAGGCGAACGACGCGACACGGACGACTCCGGCAGTTCCGCGCCGAGAATCGCCCGGTCCATGGCCTCGAAATCGTGAACCCAGGCACGGGTCTCCACCCGCGAGGCGGCCATGCCGCCGAGCCGGGACGTGCCGCCCGGGATCGGCCCGGAGGTGCCGCGTGAGGCAGCCGCCGCCCCGTTGCCCCCGAGTCCCGTCGCGCCGCGATCGGGAACCAACACCGTCGAAGATGCGCCGAACTGCTCGAACTGCGGTTGCTGGACGACGACCTGCTGGCCCCGGGCCACGGCAGGCGGCATTGCCAGAGCGAGGAAGGCCGCCGCGAGAAACTTCACCTGGCGCATGGGTCGTCTCCGGTGCCGAGGGCCACGGGCCGGGCATGAAGCCCGTGCCGAATCCGCCGCCGCCACGGGATTGTAACGCCTTGTCCCGGTGGTGATTCAATGCACGCCATCGGCCCGATCTCCCAGGCTTGGAAACCCAGGACGGCATCTCGCCCGGTGACGGCTGGCGTGCTTTCCATCGACCCGGCCGCGGGTTACCTTCAACGCACGGGCGTGCACGACCAGTTCCCCCGCGAGCCGTCGCCATGAAGTGCTTCGGACCGTTCACTGTGGCCGTCGTGGCCGGGTAGACGCTCTCCATGGGCGACGCGGCGACCCTCGAATTGGGGCCGGGCATGAAGTTCTCCCGCATCGACGAGCCGCACGCCGCAGGCCATCTTCCAGTTCAACGAGGGCGCCGACGGCTGCCTGCTCGAGGGCTTCGAACTCGCGGACGCCCACAACGACAGTCACAACGGGGCCGGAGTGCATCGTCAAGAGACTCGACTGCCCCGGGAATCGGACGGTGATTCACTTTGGACAGGACGGAGGCCGGGAGCACGACGGCACGCTGTTCGTCGCGTTCAACACCGTCGTCACGCCGTTCCTCGCCCCGGTGGTCGAACTCTCCACCGCGAAGGCCAAGGCGCGTCTGGTGGGGAACTTCATCGGCGACGGCGGCCATCGCCAGGCGCAGCAGACGGTGGCCGCCGCGCGCGACGGCGCACGCCTGCAGGAGGTCACCGGCGTGCACAAACAGTTCAGCGGCGATTTCACCGCCCACGCCCGGCGGCTGGGGTTGGGCAGGTCGAACCGCTTCGATCGGTTGAACGCGGAGGCGTTCGCCGCTCCCGCCCTGGGAGACTACCGACCGACGGTCCGCGGAGGCTGCCGGGGGCGCATGGCCCGATCGGTTCCGGGGCGGAACAAGCCCGCCATGACGGCCCGTGACGTCGAGCGTGGAATCGCTCGACCAGCCGAACCGGCGTTCAGTCACCGACGCGGTCGGGTCGCGGCAGCCCGGGAACCCGGGGAATGGCCAGCGACAGGCAGTGCAGGCCACCGCGCTTGCGGATGATGCTCGAGGTGTCGATGCCGACGATCCGCCGGTCGGGGAAGGCCCGGCGGTAGACCTCGAGGGCCTCCCGGTCCAGCTCGGGGCACGTGTCCGGAAACTGCGGCACGAGCACGACGCCGTTGCCGAAGATCACGTTTGTGTAGGACCTCCAGCAGCCGTCTCGGGCGGCGGGCTGCCGGATGCGGATCACCTCCATGGGCCGGCCATCGAGCGCGGAATTGTTGGTGAGCGTGCGTGCGTTGTCGTCCATCCGCGCGGCGTTGTCACGATCTTCCGCTGGGTCGTACGAGGCGAGAAACACGGTGCGGGGCCCGCCGAGGGCCAGGAAAAGGTCCAGGTGGCCGGTCGTCTCGCCCACCAGCGGCATGACGTAGATCCATTTCGAGAAGCCGAACTCGGTGTTGAGGAGTCGCCCGATCCCCTGCAGGTCGAGGCCACGACGCTTGTTCTGCTCGATGAGCTGCGTCGAGGTGATGCACACTCCCTGGCCGTTCGAGAGCAGGCTGCCGCCCTCCATCTCCAGGTGGCAATGGGTGACCTTCATGCCGAATGTGGCCGCGAACGCCAGCGGCAACTGGTCGTCGATCTCGCGGCCCGCTACGGCGTATTCGAAGTCCACGACCCGCACGTCGTCGCCGAGCACCTGCTGGGGACCGAAGTCCTGCACCCACATCGATTCGGCGGGCCAGGTGAAGAAGACGATGCGATCGGTGGCCACTCCCCGGGAGCGCAGCAACTCGAGGGTCCGCCGCTCCTGATCCGGCTTCGACACGAGGGCGATGATGCCCGTGCGACCGTCGAGCGCCGCGACGATCTCCGCCAGCGTGTCCGGGTGGTACTCGATGAGTTCGTTGACCCCGAGCATGATCGCGTCGATCGGCTCGAACTCCCCCGGCATCCGGCCATTCCGCGCATCCCCGAGAGCCGGTCCGAACCCGGCCCTGGCGGGGGACGGACTCGGGTGGATGGCCGGCGCGGCGGCCTGGTCGGCCGTGGAGTCGGCGAAGGAGGATCGGGCCGCGGAAGCGGCGTGCCCGTCCCGGGGCGGACGCAGGGAATATCCCGCCGCAAAAGCGGCTGCGACCACGGCGACGAGCGTGCCGAACCCCGTCAAGGGACGGGCGTTAAACATGCCTGGAGCCATGAAACAGGGGTGTGCATCAAAGGTGAGGAGACCGCCGCACACCCGCGAGATGGGGTGTCTTGGCGGCCTGTGGAGGGGAGGCTGGCTGTCGGAAAAGATAGCAACGTGGACTGCGGTATTGCAAGAACCAAGCGGTTGGAGCTGGATCGCTGTGGTGCCCTCGACAGCCCTCGCATGACCGGCCAACGACGTTCTCGTGGCTCGCGATGCGATGATCGTCTTCAGTGGTTCCTTCCGGCGTCCTGGCGGTCTCGTACGGCTGCATCGTCCAGGTGAAGGGGCGAGGCCAATTCGAGGGCTTTGCTCGCTGGCGTGGCCTGCGCCGGGCTACGAACCAGGCATGGCGGCGCTGCGGGCATCGCGCCGCGTCAGTCGGGCGGGTCGGCCCACATGCGGCGGGTGACGACGAGCCTTTCGGCGGCCCCAGTCGCGGGGTCGTAAAGTACGCTTACCGTCGCGTAGGGCACCGGCTTGAACGAGAAGGGTGGTTGCGCGGAGAGTCGCGACGTGAACGCGATCCGGCCGCGGTGCCACGACATGCCCAACGGCTCCGCGGCGGGGTCGTAACGCAGGCCGTGTGCGGCGCAGATCGCCCGCAGCCGTTTCGCCTCGCGCTCGACCACGGCGGGCGCGTCGGCTTCGAGTGTGGCGATCGGTCTCGCGAGTCGGATCGGCTCGGTTTGCACCGTTGCGAGGCGGTAGCGCGGGGCGTCGCCGTCAGGGCCCGGCTCGTCGGCGACGAGCACGCCATGGCACCGCACGAATCCGTCGGCATCGAGGCCTTCCGGCGCCGGGCCGACGCCGACCGAGAAGACCTGCCGTGTCCGGCCACGGCCGGCGCCCGGCTCGGGACGCACGGTGAGCCAGGGCGGCTGGCGGAGCATGACGCGGCCCGTCGCCGTCTCATACTGGCCGACCACAGCCACGCGGTCTCCGACCGTGGGCGCGTCGCCGTCGTGGACGTAAAGGTGCCAGCCGCGGAGGGCTCCTGGCTCCGGGTCGGCGACGACCTCGATCGGCAGTTCCACCGCAGGCAGTGGACGACCGCTCGCCAGCCCCACGGCCACCGCGATCACACACAAGGCGCGGGCCGGAGCCGGCAATACCTTGCGGTCAGGCCCAGCCCATGAAAACCGCTTATCCCAGATGTCCAGAGTGGCTTTCACGATCTTTGTGACTCCTGCGATCGCATGCAATCAGCGGCCCGCGACCTGGGACGACGTCTGATCCTGGCCCTTGGCGTCCGTAAGGACCGGTCGCACTGTTGACGGCGGTTGAAAACGGCGACGCGGGTCGGTGGATTCGGGACGGAGTGCCTTCGTCACGTCGTCCGGCTCACTCCAATTCCATCTTCAGAAGATCTTCGTCGAGGGCCTTGCGCGCCTCCTGCTCCTGCGTGATGAAGCCGGCGATCTCCTTGCGGAGCGTCTCCACTCGGTCCTCCTGCTCGGCGAACTTCTTCACGTACTTCGCATACAACTCGTTCGTGCGGTCGAGCTGGGCCATGTTCTGGCGGATCCGGTCCTGCTCCTGCTCCACGACCCGGATCTCCTGCTCCCGCAACTGCCGCTGCCGCACGATCTCCTCGATCCCGCGCTGCTTCGCGATCACCTGCTCGAGCGCCTCCTTGACCTTGGGGCTCGTCGCCTTGGCGCGGATGTAGAACATGATCGTGCCGTCGTCGACGTTCGTCAGGGCCACGTGCTGCACGCCCTGCTGCTCCTCGGCCACCTCGAGCTTCGCCGGCTTTCCCGGCTCGGCCGTGACGGCGAAGCGATAGCGGTCGCGGGTCGTCTCGGCCGCCTCCTTGGGGGTCACGAGGTTCCAGCCACCCTCGCGCGGATGCTCGACCAGGAGCTTCACGGGCTTGGCGGACGAGTTCTTGATCTCGAAGACCTTCGTCCGGGCGTACTTCCGCGTGGCGATGAGCGTGCCCTTGGCGATCTTCACGGCCACGAGTTCCTCCGGCCTCTGCTCCATCCGCGGATTCACCTCGACGTCGAGGTCCACGGCGTAGCTCACCAGCCGCTCGCTGCCGGGGGCCATGTCTTCGATGCGGGCGTCGCCGGCGTAGGCCCCGGCCTCGAACACCGTGACCGGCCCCTGCATGAGGTCGAGCTTGGTGGAGTTCACGAGCCGCAGGCCGGAGAGCGGGTGCTTGGCGAGCACGCGGTCGTCGTAGATCGCGACCTTCTCCACCTCCACCTGCTCGCCCACGATCGGCAGCATCGCCGACCGCTGCCGCTCGATCGTCACCGGTTTGGCGATCTCGTAGCGGAAGAGTTCGCCCAGGTTCGAGCCCGCCGCCATGCTCTGGATGCTGGCGGCGCCTTCGAGCATCCGTTGTTTCTGCTCTGCCTCCTTGTCCGTCATTGGCATCGCGGCGGCCGGTGGCGCGGCGGCCTTGGCGAGTTCCCGCGCGCCGAACCTGCCGGTTCTTTTCTCGTCAGCCACCGTTTCCCCGCGGGACCGGTCCCGTGCCGCTCGCCGCAACTCCGCCGCGCCATCCGCCAGGTCCTGCCCGTAGATCTGCGGCATGAGCGAGGCGTAGAGTTCCGGCATGACCTGAGGCCGGGGCACGTAGAGCGGCTGGTAGAGGTCCATGCGGAACGAGATCGGCCGGCCGCTGACGAGCGTCATCGTCACGTCCTTCCAGTCCTGGTCGGTCGTGTTCTCCACGATCGCCCAGCCCTGCAAGAGCGCTTTTTCCTTCGCCTCCTTGTCCGCCTCCGCCGCCTCGTCGAGGACGAGCCGGTAGCTCGTCTTCCAGAGCGGCGACTCCTGCACGTAGCCGACCCGCACGTCCCGCGGGCCCTTGCCGCGGAACTCGAGCGTCACCGCCTTCTTGTCGTTGTCGTGCCCCAGGGCGAGTACCGCGAGCGCCTTTTCCAGTTCGCCCTGCAAGCGCGGATCGACGAGCTTGATCCGCGTGATCGTGTCGAGGGCGATCGTCCTCAGGCCGTCGGCCGTGAGCAGCGTGACGAACTCCTTCTCCACCGTCTTGTTCTCGCCGGCCGGCACCGTCCGCTTCTCCACCCCCACGATCGTGCCCGTCGCCGGCGTGGCGGCGTCGATCTCGATCTTCTCGCCCCGCAGCCGCGCCAGGATCTGGCCCATCGAGGGGTTGTCGGTGAGGTTCACGGCGAACGTGCCGAGCGTCTTCGTGATCGGGTCGCGGGAGGCGTAGCTCACGGTCGAGACCGTGCCGCCGCCCAAGTCCTCGAGAACCA
>JBIPLS010000111.1:0-11714 GCA_044368305.1 Pirellulales bacterium | reverse complement strand
CTTTGACATGAGCGGCAACCTTGCGGAGTGGAACGACCTCACAGGCTCTGCCGGCTCGTCTCGTGGGGTGCGGGGCGGCGCCTTGAGCAGCGACGCGTTCGACTTGTCGTCCTCCGGCAGGAACGCGGTCGGCCCGTCGATTGTGAATTCCGGCCTCCTCGGTTTTCGTCTCGCAAGTCCGGTTCCCGTGCCCGAGCCATCGACGTGGGTGATGGGACTGGCGGGAATTGCCTGTGGAGGTTGGCAAATGTGGCGGCGTCGCAAGCGGGCCTGACGCAGCGCATCCAATTTGATTCACACGACGAGGGGAGCGGGCCACGCCGGTTCGTTCCCCTCGCTCGTTTGTTGGCCGGGGCCGCACCGTCGCCCGCATCGAGGTCGAGGGCCAGGACGTGAACCGGCAGATGGTGGTCGAGGGGCTGGCGTGGCATTTCACGCGGTACAGCCACGACGCCACGCTCGCCGCCGCGGAGGTCGAGGCCCGAGCCGCCCGGCGTGGGTTGTGGGCTGCCCGCGAGCCGGTGCCGCCGTGGGAGTTTCGGGCCAGTGAGAAGGACCGCAAGGCCGCCGCGAAACGGCAGCCGGTGAGCCGCTAGCGGCCCGAGTTTGCCCGTCGGCATCTAGGGGCTGGCGTTGAATCGTGGCCTCGCGCCGGAGGCCGCGGCGAGGTGCTGGTCGTCCCCGACGACGGCCCACGCATCGAGATCGAGCCGCCGCCCCTCGCACACATAGCCGACGCGATAGATGCCACGCTCGCGGGCGGCTCCCCTCGCATCGGCAGCCGAGCCGTACCGCTGCGGGAGGTCGTGCCATGCCTTGCCGGCGGTGCACCAAGCCGCCAGGACGAAATAGGCGTCGGGCGTGGGTTCCGGCTGGCGTTGCATCGCGTGGCCCTCCGCGAGCATTGGAGGGGACGCGAGGGACAACGCTGGTCCGCAGCCGGTGGCCGGGGGGGATCGTGCCGAAAGCCCCCCGCCGGCTTGCCGGAATCTGCCTCCCGCTCCGCGGTGCCGTTTCGGGGGGCAACTGCCGGGGCTATACTTGCCCGCATGAACGCGGCTCCAGCCTGTATCCGTCGCACGTCCAATTCGGCGGAAAGGGTACCCAAAGGGGTACCCAAGGCGAAAAACCGCGTTTCGGAGGGTAAGCGAATGGCTAGCGGCGACACTGGAAATGTCGTGCCGGGAAACCGGTTGTGGGTTCGAGTCCCATGCCCTCCGCTCGGCTCGCGCACGATGGCCGCGGCCGCCGTGCTGCTCGGAGCCACGATCCTCGGCGGCTCGGGTCGGGCCGCCGATCAGCCGCCGCTCCTGGCGGTGCCGGGGAATGTCCTTTTCGAGGACGATTTCGCCCGTGACGACATGGCCCCCAAGTGGTCCGCCAAGGGCTGGACCGTGGCCGGCGGCGCCGCCAAGGCCGACGAGCGGGCCACCCGGGCCGGCGGCAGCGGCGCGACCTGCAAGGCCGAGCCGCGGTTCGTCTACCACGATGTCATCGTCGAGTTCGACTTCCAGTTCGAGGCCACCAAGGTCTTCCACGTGGAGATGAAGGACAAGGACTTCGCCGGCACCCATGCGGGCCACATCTGCTGCATGTCGATCTATCCCGGCGAAATCCGCCTCTCCGACTACAAGCACGGCGTCATGGAGAACGGCAACTACGAGCGGCTGGCCGATAAGACGCTGTCCAAGGAGGAGAAGCTCCGGCTGCGCGAAGAGCTCCTCGCCACCCACTCCCGGCTCTATCCGTTCCCCGTCGAGAAGGGCCGCTGGTATCGGGTCCGGCTGGAGATCGTGGCCGACGAGATGCTGCTCTCCATCGACGGCACGCCGATCGGATACATCCGCGCCCCGGGCGTGGACCACGCCACCCGCAACATCTTCGGCCTCACGACCCGCGGTACGGCGACCCATCTGCGGAACGTCCGCGTCCGCGAGGCCACGGTCGATCCCGGCTGGGCGGCGCGGCGCGACGCCGTCGTCGGCAGCCTGAAGCGGAAGTAGCCGCAGATCCGAGCCCCGGCCGCCGCGCCGTGCCCTTTCGGAGCCATCGCCATGCCGTCCCGCCGCGTCTTTCTCGCCGCCGGTGTAGCCGCCGCCGCCCCGGCCTTCCTGCCGCGGGTCGGCCGCGGTGCCGGGCCCGCCGACCGGGTGCGGGTGGGCTTCATCGGCACCGGGAACCAGGGCATGGGCCTGCTCAAGCGGTTCCTCGCCGCCGACCTCGGCGACGTGGTCGCCGTGTGCGACGTCAACCAGGGCAGCACCGGGTACAAGGAGCCCGACCACTTCTACGGCCGCGAGCCGGCGCTGGAGCTGGTGCGAAAGCAGGCCGGCACGAAGGGGCGGCCGGCGGACTGCGAGGCCTACGCCGACTTCCGCCGGCTGCTCGACCGCAAGGACCTCGACGCCGTCGTCATCGTCACCCCCGACCACTGGCACTGCGTGATGACGATCCTCGCCTGCGACGCCGGCAAGGACGTCTACTGTGAGAAGCCGCTCACGTTCGCGGCGGCCGAGGGCCGGCGGATGATCGAGGCCGTCCGCCGCGGCAAGCGGATCCTCCAGACCGGCAGTCACGAGCGGTCGAACCCCGTCAGCCGCTTCGTCTGCGAGGCGGTGAAGGCGGGCCGGATCGGCCCGCTGCAGCGGATCGTGACCAAGGTGGGCTTCAACAACAAGGTCGGCCCCGGGCCGGGCTGGGAGCCGATGCCCGTGCCGGCCACGCTCGACTACCGCGGCTGGCTCGGCCCGGCGCCCGACCGCCCCTACCATCAGGACCGCTGCCTCTACCGCTTCCGCTTCAACTACGACTATTCCGGCGGCCAGATCACGAACTTCGGCGCCCATTCCAACGACATGGCCCATTGGGGCATGGGCTGCGACACGGGCGGCCCGACGGAGGTCGAGTGCCTGGAGGCGAAGTTCCTGCCCGACGGCAGCCTGTTCAACACGGCCACGGAAACCCGCTTCCGCTGCCGCTATCCCAGCGGCGTGGAACTGGTGTGCGAGAGCGGCCCGGAGCAGGTGCAGACGCGGTTCGAGGGCGCCGACGGCTGGATGCAGACCGGCTATCGGGGGACCACCGCCTCCGCGGCAACGCTGCTCGAGGGCCTGCCCGAACTCGGCAAGGGCACGGCCGACCCGCACTCGCTCCATCTCGCGAACTTCGTCGATTGTGTCCGCACGCGGCACGAGCCGCGGGCGCCGGTGGAGGTGGGGCATGCGTCGGCGCTGCTGTGCCACGCGGCCAACGCCCTGATCCGGCTGTTTCCCACGGCCGGGCCGGTGCGGGCGGGCTGGGACGAGAAGGCCGAGCGGTTCGCCGATCACGAAGCCGCAAACGATCGCCTCGTGCCCGAGCAGCGCGATCCCTGGGCCTGAACCGCGGCGGACGCGGCTGGCCTCACTCGCCCAGCGCGGTGAGCCGGGCGGCCGCGGCCTCGCGGGCCCGGGCGAGCGTGTCGGCCAGCGACACCTCGGCCCCGTCCCGCCGCTTGCTCTCGTCGGCCGCCTCCAGGAAGGCGATGATCGCGAGCGTCTCCTCGGGCGGGACCGGCGACTTGCCCGTGCGGAAAAAGTTCACGATCTCGACGACCAGCGGGCGGTAGCCGCCGAACTCTCCCGTGGACTGCTCGCCGGACTCGCCGGCCGCAACGCCGGCGAACGGGGCCTTGCCCTGGACGGCGCCGCGGAAGGTGCCCGTTCGGCCGCCGGCCCAGCGGCCCTCCACCGCGTCGGTGTCGGCGGTGGCCAGCGTCCGCCGCACCGTTTCGCAGTCGGTTCCCAGGATCGTGAACAGGCCTTCGACGCCGTGGATCCCGTACCAGAACAGGTCGGGATGGGTGGGCTCGTGGCTGCACGGCCCGGTGAGCTCCGCCCGGCGGACGCGGCCGATTTCCGTGGTGGTCTCGTCGCGGAGGGCGTGGATGCCGGGGCTATACCGCAGCGCCGACGAGGAGAAGAGCGGCACGCCGCGGCGGCGGGCC
Source organism: Pirellulales bacterium (assembly GCA_044368305.1). Lineage (GTDB taxonomy): Bacteria > Planctomycetota > Planctomycetia > Pirellulales > UBA1268 > QWPN01. The sequence goes on along the minus strand of JBIPLS010000111.1, from coordinate 7,729 downwards.
GCCTCGACGATCGCGATCGCGTCGGCGAGGCTCGCCGCCAGCGGCTTGTCCACGAACACGGGCTTCCCCGCCCGCAGGACGGGCAGCGCCTGCTGCAGGTGCACCCGGCCGTCGACGCTCTCCAGGAGCACGACGTCGCAGCCGGCCACCACGGCCTCGATCGTGGGGACGATCTCCACGCCCTGCTCGCGGACCTCCGCCGTGAACTTCTCGAGCCGCGAGGCGCTCGCCTGGAGGTCGGGGCTCCCCTGCGGCGTGGCCACGACGACGCGGCAGCCGGCGACGTCGGCCGGGGCCTGCGGGTCGTTGAGGATCTTTGTGAAGGCCGGGGCGTGGGAGGTGTCGAGGCCGATGATGCCCACGCGGATCGGATCCGCCGCGCGGGCGACTCCGGCCAGCGCCGCGGCGACCGCGACCCCGGCAAGCAGGCGGGAGGAGGGCGAGTTCGCCATCAGACGACGGGCTCCCAGCCGGGGCGATACTCGCGGCTCCACAGCCGGTCGGCGTCGGCCGCGTTCCGGGGCCGCCCGGTGGCCGGGTCGCACTCCAGCACCTTGCCCGTGCGGTAGGCGATGTTGCCGAGGTGGCACAAGAGCGTGCTCTTGTGCCCGTCCTCCACGTCGGCGTTCGGCCGGCCGCCGTCGCGGATGCAGGCGGCGAAGTTCGCCATGTGCGGGGATTTCACGTCCGGCTCCGCGGCGTCGGCCGGTGCCGGCACCGGCTTGTTCCGCTCGTCGAAGAGCTGGAAGCTCCCCTTATGGTCCACCAGGATCGAGCCCGTCTCGCCGAGCATCTCGACCCCCGTGGGCAACCCGTCTCGGCCGCGCGACGACCAGCTCTCGCCCTCCCAGAGGATCGTCGGGCCGCCGAAGTCGTAGACCACGTTGAGCGTGTCGGGGGTCTCCTGGTCGTCGTCGTACCGCAGCCGGCCGCCCATGGCGGTCACCCGCCGCGGATAGTCCACGCCCAATCCCCAGCGGGCGATGTCGAGCATGTGGGGGCCGTTGTTGGCGAGCTCGCCGCCCCCCCAATGCCACATCCAGTGCCAGTTGTAGTGGACGATGTTGTCGCGAAACTCGCGCTCGGGAGCCGGCCCCTGCCACAGCTCCCAATCGAGCCACGCCGGCACGGGCACCGGCTTGCCGCGGCCGATCGTGCCCCGGCGGTTGTTGTACCAGCAGCGGGCATGCAGCACCTTGCCGATCCGGCCGGCATGGACCATCTCGATCGCCGCCCGCGTGCCGGCCATGCTGCGGCGCTGGGTGCCGATCTGCACCACCACCCCGTGCTTTCGCTGGGCCTCGACCATCAATTCTCCCTCGCGAGGATTGTGGCTTACGGGCTTCTCGCAGTAGACGTGCTTGCCGTGGGCCGCGGCCAGGAGCGTGGCCGGGGCGTGCCAGTGGTTGGGGGCGGCGATCACGATCGCGTCGATGCCCTTGTCGGTCACCGTGCGGCGGATGTCGCGGCCGGTGACGGGCCGCTTGCGGCCGGCCTTCTCGACCATCTCCGCCGCCTTGGCGGCCGCGTTGTCGTCCACGTCGACGATGCAGCCGACCTCCATCCCCGGCACCGCGAGGATGTCGTTGATCAGGTCGCTGCCGCGCTTGTTGACCCCCATCACGGCCACCGCGACGGTGTCGGCGGCCGCCAAGGCCGACCGTCCCCCCGCCAGGGCGGCGGCGGCAGCCGCACCGGCCTGAAAAAACTTCCGGCGGCCGACGACGTGGCGCTTGCTCATGGTTCCTCTCCGCTGGTTCGTGCTCGCGGCGGGGCACGACCGGCAGTCGGACCCCGACCAATCGATTATCATACGCCCGGTCATCGGAACACGCCAATCAAACAGGAGCAGGCATGGCCACTTGGCTCAAGCGCGGCCTCGACGCCGCCGGCGCGCGGCGGGTGGACGCGCAGGTTCGCGACACGGTGGAGGCGATCCTCGCGGACATCGAGGCCCGCGGCGACGCCGCCGTCCGCGAGCTGTCGGTGAAGTTCGACGGCTGGGACCGCGACGACTATCGGCTGTCGGACGCCGAGATCCAGGCCTGCCTCGACCAACTCACCGGTCAGGACCTCGACGACATCGCCTTCGCGCAGGCCCAGGTGCGGCGGTTCGCCGAGCACCAACGGGCCGCGATCCGCGATCTGGAAGTAGAGACGCTGCCGGGCGTGGTCCTCGGCCACCGCAACGTCCCGGTGAACGCCGCCGGCTGCTACGTGCCGGGGGGCAAGTATCCGCTGCTCGCCTCGGCCCACATGTCGGTGATCACGGCCAAGGTGGCGGGCGTGCCACGGGTGATCACCTGCGCCCCGCCCTACCAGGGCCGGCCCGCGCCGGCGATCGTGGCCGCCCAGCGGCTCGCCGGCGCCGACGAGATCTACTGCCTGGGGGGCATCCAGGCGGTGGCCGCGATGGCCCTGGGCACGCCGCGGATCGCCCCGGTCGACATGCTCGTCGGCCCGGGCAACGCCTACGTCGCCGAGGCCAAGCGGCAGCTCTTCGGCCGCGTGGGCATCGACCTGTTCGCCGGCCCCACGGAGACGCTCGTGATCGCGGATGATTCGGTTGACGGCGAACTGTGCGCCACCGACCTGCTGGGGCAGGCCGAGCACGGCCCCGATTCGCCCGCCGTGCTGCTCACCACGTCGGAGAAGCTCGCCCGCGACACGCTCGCCGAGGTGGATCGCCTGCTGAAGATCCTGCCCACGGCCGGGATCGCCCGCCAGGCCTGGGAAAACCGGGGCGAGGTGATCGTCGCCGCCGACGACGCCGAGATGCTCGCCATCGCCGACGGCATCGCCTCCGAGCACGTGCAGGTCATGACCCGTGATCCCGACTTGTTCCTGCGGAACATGACCAACTACGGCGCCCTGTTCCTCGGTCCGCGGACGAGCGTGGCCTACGGCGACAAGGTGATCGGCACCAACCACACCCTGCCCACCAAGCGGGCGGCCCGGTACACGGGCGGCCTGTGGGTGGGCAAGTTCCTCAAGACCTGCACCTACCAGCGGGTGCTTACCGACGCGGCCTCCGCGCAGGTGGGTGCATATTGCTCGCGGCTCTGCGCCCTGGAGGGCTTCGCGGGGCACGGCGAGCAGGCGAACGTCCGCGTCCGCCGCTACGGCCGCCGCGAGGTGCCGTATGCCGCGGCCGTGGGCCGCACGGGAGGCGACGCATGAAGAAGGAGCCGGTGTCCATCGTCGGCGCGGGGCTGGTCGGGGGCGGCTGGGCGATCGTGTTCGCGCGGGCCGGCCACCCGGTGAGAGTGTTCGATGCCGCCCCGGGTGCGGCGGCCCGGGCCGTGGAGACGATCCGCGGCAACGTCGCCGACCTGGCGGCCGCCGGGCTGCTCGACGAGCCGGCCGAGGCCGTCCTGGCGCGGATCTCCGTCGCCGCCGACCTGGCCGCGGCCGTCCGCGGGGCGGCCTACGTGCAGGAGAGCGTGCTCGAGCGGGTGGACGTGAAGCGGGCCGTGTTCACGGAGATCGACGCCGTGCTCCCCGCCGACGCGTGCGTGGGCAGCTCCTCGTCGGGCATCCCGGCCTCCGCCTACACCGACCACGTCGGCTGCCGCGACCGCTGCCTCGTCGCCCACCCCATCAATCCTCCGTACCTCGCCGCCGTGGTCGAGCTGGTGCCCGCGCCCTGGACGAGCGCCGCCACCATGGCCAGGGTCCGCGGGCTCATGGAGGGGGCCGGCCAGGCGCCGGTGACGCTGACCCGCGAGATCGAGGGCTTCGTGCTCAACCGGCTCCAGGGGGTGCTGCTGATGGAGGCCTGGCGGCTCGTCGAGGCGGGCGTGGCCACGGCCGCCGACGTCGATCTCACGATCTCGAAGGGGCTGGGGCTGCGGTGGTCGTTCATGGGCCCGTTCGAGACGATCGACCTCAACGCCCCGGCGGGCGTGGCCGACTACGCGGCCCGCTTCGGGCCGCTCTTCCACAGGATCGCCGCCGAGACGACCGAGCACCGCGTCTGGGAAGGGGATCTCGTGGCCCGGGTGGCGGCCGAGCGCCGCGCCGCCCTGCCGGCGGAGGATCTCGACGCCCGGCGGCGGTGGCGGGACCGGCGGCTCATGGCTCTGGCCGCCCACCAGCGGGCCGTGGCCCGCGCCGAGAGCGACACGACCCCGCCGCCGGCATCGTGAACGACCTCGGGTGATCCCATGCACGACGCGCCATCCCTGCCGACGACTCCCTCCCTCCGGCTCGACGGCCTGCGCGGCTTGGTCACCGGCGCCGGCCGCGGCATCGGCCTGGCGGCCGCGGCGGCGCTCGCCGAGGCCGGCGCCCACGTGACGCTCGTCGCCCGCACGGCGAGCGACGTGGAAGCCGCCGCGGACGCGATCCGCACGACCGGCGGGCGGGCCGACGCCCTCGCGCTCGACGTGCACGATGCCGTGGCCGTGGCCGAGGCGCTCGCCGGCCGCCCGGCCTACGACGTGCTCGTCAACAACGCCGGCTGCAATCGGCCGGGGCCGTTCGTCGCCGTCACGGCGGCCGACTTCGACGCCGTCATGGGACTCAACGTGCGGGCCGCGTTCTTCACGGCCCAGGCCTTCGTGCGGCGGTTGCTCGAGGCCGGCCGGCCCGGCGCGATCATCAACGTCTCGTCGCAGATGGGCCACGTGGGCGCCGCCAACCGCACGATCTACTGCACGAGCAAGCACGCGGTCGAGGGGCTCACCAAGGCCCTGGCGGTGGAGCTCGCCCCGCACGGCATCCGCGTCAACTCGCTCTGTCCGACGTTCATCGAGACGCCGATGACCGAGCCCTACTTCCGCGTCGAGGCGTTTCGTCGCGAGGTGCTCGGCAAGATCAAGCTCGGCCGCCTGGGTCGGCCGGAAGACCTGATGGGAGCGGTGGTGTTTCTGGCCTCGCCGGCGGCCGCGCTCATGACCGGCGCGGCGCTGGTGATCGACGGCGGCTGGACGGCCGAGTAGGCCGGCCGCTCACCCCGCCGTGGCGGGCAGCACGCCGGCGGCCCGGAGCCGTTCGCGATGCGCCTCGAACGCCGCCAGGGCGGCGGGATTCGCCAGGGCGTCGGGGCTGGCGACCGCGGCCGGCCGGGCGCCGAGGAGGATCTTCTTCACCGGCACCTCCAGCTTCTTGCCGCTCAAGGTCCGCGGCACGCCCTCCACGGCCACGACCTCGTCGGGCACGTGCCGCGGCGAGCAGGCGGCGCGGATGCCGGCCTTGATCCGGGCGACGAGCGGATCGTCGAGGGCGGCGCCCGGGGCGAGGACGACGAACAGGCTCATCCACGAGGCGCCCCCCTGCCCCTCCAGGTCGACGACCAGGCTGTCGGCGACCTCGGGCACGGCTTCCACGGCCCGGTAGATCTCGCTCGTCCCCATCCGCACCCCCATGCGGTTGATGGTGGAGTCGGAGCGGCCGTAGATCACGACGCCGCCGGCGGGGGTGAGCTTCATCCAGTCGCCGTGCCGCCACACGCCGGGGTAGGTCTCGAAGTAGCTCTCGCGGTAGCGGCGGCCGTCGGCGTCGCCCCAGAACCGCACCGGCATCGACGGCATCGGCTGGGTGATGACGAGCTCGCCCACTTCGTCCACGAGCGGCCGGCCCTGCGGATCGAAGGCCTGCACGTCAGCGCCCAGGCAGCGGCACTGGATCTCGCCGGCCCGCACCGGCAAGAGCGGGCAGCCGCCCACGAAGCCGGTACACAGGTCGGTGCCGCCGCTGAACGACACGAGCCAGGTGTCGCGGCCCACCTCGTCGTACACCCAGCGGAATCCTTCCGGCGGCAGGGGCGAGCCGGTCGAGCCGACGCCGCGGAGGCGGGCCAGGTCGAAGGTGGCCGCCGGCCGCACCCCGGCCTTCATGCAGGCGGTCAGATACGCCGCGCCCGTGCCGAAGAAGGTCATGCCGCTCTCCGCGGCGAACCGCCAGAGCACGTCGGGCTCCGGCCAGGCCGGGCTGCCGTCGTGGAGGAGGATCGTGCTGCCGACGAGCAGGCCGGCGAGGAGGAAGTTCCACATCATCCAGCCGGTGGTCGTGAACCAGAAGAAGCGGTCGGCGGGTCCGAGGTCGAAGTGCAGGCCGGCGGTCTTGAGGTGCTCGAGGAGGATGCCGCCGTGGCCGTGGACGATCGGCTTCGGCAGGCCGGTCGTGCCGGAGGAATAGACGACCCACAGCGGGTGGTCGAAGGGCACGGACGCGAAGTCCAGCGGCGCGGTGGCCGCGAGCAGGTCGGCCCACGGGGCGGTGCCGGGCACGGCGGCGCCGCCGTCGCGGTCGAGATACGGGACGAGGAAGGCGTGCTCCACGCTCGGCAGGCCGGCGAGCAGCTCGGCGACCGCGGTGCGGCGGTCGAGCCGCTTGCCCGCATACTGGTAGCCGTCGGCGGCGATCAGCACCTTGGGGGCGATCTGCCGGAAGCGGTCGAGCACGCTGGGCACGCCGAAGTCGGGGGAGCAGCTCGACCACACCGCGCCGATCGCCGCACAGGCGAGGAAGGCGACGACCGCCTCGGGGATGTTGGGCAGGAAGGCGGCCACGCGGTCGCCGGCCCGCACGCCGCGGGCCCGCAGCCCCGCCGCGGCCGCGGCCACGCGACTGCGGAGGTCGTCCCAGCCGATCTCCACCAGCGGGTCGCGCTCCGAGCGGAAGAGGATCGCGGGTCGGTCGGCGGCGGCCATCCGCAGGGCGTGGGCGGCGTAGTTGACCTCCGCCCCCGGAAACCACTCCGCCCCCGGCATGGCGGCCGCGCCGAGCGTTGCGGTCGCGGGCCGCGTGAAGCGGACGTCGTAAAACTCGCGGATCGAATCCCAGAACCCGCCCACGTCGGCCACCGACCAGGCCCAGACCGCGGGATAGTCCGCGAACCGCAGGCCGCGGGTGCGGTCGAGCCAGTCCATGTAGCGGCGCAGGTTCGAGCCGGCGGCCAGGGCGGCCGGTGGCTCCCAGAGCAGATCGCCTTCGCGGATCGTCGTCATGCGCGGCTCACCTTCCCGCGGTCGGGTCGACCGGCACGCAGCCCGCCGCACGGCCGCGGAGGCCCAGCAGCCGCCGGGCCTCGTCCGGGGTGGCGGGCCGCCGCTCGAGCGACCGGGCGATCCGCACCGCCCGCTCCACGAGCTGGGCGTTGGACTCGGCCAGCTCGCCGCGGCGGTAGTAGACGTTGTCCTCCAGGCCCACGCGGGCGTTGAGCCCCATGGCCATGCCGATCGTCGTCAGCGGCAGCTGCGTGCGGCCCATGGCGCTGACGGTGACCCGCAGCTCGTCGCGGCCGACGGGCAGATCGGCCAGCCGCTCGACCATGTCCACGAGGTTCCGGGCCGTGCCCCGCGAGCCGCCCTGCGTCGGCGTGTGGAGCACGAAGTTCACCGCGTGCGGCGGCGCGAAGATGCCGAGCGAGAGCAGATGGGCCAGTTCGTCGAGCATCGCGGCGCTGTAGACCTCGAACTCCGGCTTCACCTGCCGGGCGGCCATCTCCCGGGCGAAGGCTTCGATGTCGGAGCGATGGTTCGCGAAGAACACCTGCTCGCCGCGGATGAAGAAGTTGAGCAGCCCCATGTTGAGCGAGGCCATCTCGGGGGCCAGGTGCACCGTCCGCACCCGCTCGGCGACCGGCAGCCGCGGGCTGCCGCCGGTGGTCAGCTGGACGACCGCGTCGGTGGCCGCGCAGAGCCGCGTCTGCAGCTCCCCGAAAATCGCCGGATCCATCGTCGAGGAGCCGTCGGGCTTGCGGGCGTGGACGTGGAGCACGGCC
>JBIPLS010000110.1:0-11751 GCA_044368305.1 Pirellulales bacterium | reverse complement strand
GCGTGGAGGAGCTGCTGGCGGTGAGCGGCCGCTCGGGCGGCGTCCAGCGGGTCGATCTCTCCGACGTCTGGAGGTCGCCGCGGCCGGCCGCCTTCCGCGACGTCCGCCGCTGGCTCCTGCCGGCGCTCCTGGTCGCGATCCTGCTCGAGGCCCTGCAGACGCAGGTCGGCTGGCCCGTGCGCCGGGCCGGGCCGGCGGCTGTGGAAGCCGTCGGCTGACGACCATGCGGCCCCGTGCCCGCGGCCGCAGCGGCGCTCGCGCCTACGGCCGCGCCGGTCCGCCGAGGTGCCGATCGAGCCATTCGAAGGCCTCCCGCTGCATGGCCCGGTCGAAGCGGTGCCCGACGGGATGGAACGTGCACCGGTAGCGTTCGGCCGCACCCGCCCGCTCGTAGGTCTCGCGCAGGATCTGGTCGGCCCGCCGCATCTCCGGCAACGCGAACAGCGAATCCTTCTCGCAATTGAGCACGAGCGTGGCGGCGGGCGCCCGCAGGGCGAGAATCTCGGGAAAATCGAGATCGCGCGGCAGCCCGGGCACGTAGGCCATCCAGGTGTGGGTGAAGGAATGGTGCAGCGCGATGTCCCGCCAGGTGGTCATGAATCCCACCGGCACCGCACAGCGAACCCGATCGTCGAGGCCGCCGAGGAAGACGGTGCGGAGGCCGCCGCCGGAGAGCCCGCAGGCCCCGATCCGCTCCGGATCCACGTCGGCCCGGCCGCAGAGCACGTCGAGCGCCCGCTGGTCCTCCGTCACGAACACGCCCGGCAGCGTGGTGGCGGCGCTGAACAGGCTCTTCGCGACGACGTGCTCGTGCTGCCGGGCGAACGCGTTGTACCGTTCGACGGCCGCCGGGTCGTCGATGTCCGGGTCCGACGCCTCCATGCGAATCCGCGCCGGCACGTCGGCCGGCCGCACGCGGCGGCTGCCGAAGAGGAAGGCGTCGGGCACCAGCACGGCGTAACCGCGCTTGGCCAGTTCGTTGGCCCAGGCGGCCCCTTCGTAGTAGTTCTCCTGATGGGAGACGACGACCTCGGGCTGGTGCGGCTCGATGCGGGCGATCTTCCGCCAGCCCAGGAACTTGTTGCCGGCGTGGTCGTGCAGGGCCAGCACGCCCGGCAGCCGGCCCCGGGCGCCGGCGGGCTTGAGGAATACGGCCTCCGTCCGCGGCCCGCAGGGCAGCTGCCAGGAGAGCCGCTCGACGTGCAGGCCGTCGAACTCGCGGGCCTCGTCCACGCGGGCGACCGGCGGCCCGCCAAGATCGACGGGTGCCATCAGGTCGCGGACCCGCTCCCGCCCCGCCTCCCGCCAAGCCTGCGTCGATGCCCACGTTCCCGACCGCAGCGACAGCCGTGCCGGGCCCTCCCCGAGCACGGTGGCGGCGAACCATGGCCCATACTCGCCGAGCATCGTCTCAACGCGGCCGCCCTGCGGATCGACGTCGGCAGCACGTGCGATGTGAGCGACGCAGCCCGCCAGCATCGCCGACACCACGATCGATCGCAGCATGTCACGCACTCCTTCCCGTTCAGGTCGCATATTCCCTGCCGTGCACGAAGACACGACGCACGTCGAGTTTTTTCGAGAGCACGAGCACGTCCGCCCGCTTGCCCACCTCGAGACTGCCGACACGGCCGCCGACGCCGGCTCGCTCCGCCGGCGTGAGGCTCGCCATCCGGATGACGTCAGGCAGCGGCAGGCCGGTGGCCTCGTGAAAATGCCGCACCATGTGATCCATGCCGACGACGCTGCTGGCGAGCCCGCCGCCCGCCCGGCCCACCTTCCCGTCGCTCTCGAACCAGGTGCCGTGTCGCGCGTGACCGAAGCGATAGCGGCCCGGCGGCATGTCCACCGCACGACTGGAGTCGGTGACCAGGCACAGTCGGCGGGGCCCGAGCATCGTGGCCGCGAAGCGGAGGAGTTCCGGCGCCAAGTGGTGACCGTCGGCGAGCACTTCGGTGCTCATGCCGGCGGTGGCGAGCACGAACTCGGCCATGCTGCCCTGCATCGGGGTGCCGCAGCGGGCCCGGATCGAAGGCACCGAGCTCATCGCGCACCAAAAGTGATCGACGTGCCGCATGCCGGCGGCGAAGGCCCGCTCCATCTCCGACCAGGTGGCGTCGGAATGCCCGCAGGTGACGAGGCAGCGCCGGCGGCGGGCGGCCCGGTAGAACTCGATCGCCCCGGGCAGTTCGGCGGCGCAGGTCGCGATCTTCACCAGGCCGGTGGCGAAGTACCTCTCGTACTCGCGGCGGGTCGGGTCGCGGCGGCCGGCGGCGTCGTGGCAGCCCACCTTTTGGGCCGCGAAATACGGCCCGTAGAGGTGCACGCCGCCGAAGTTGGGTGCCGCCGCGGCGCGGCAGGCTTCGAGCATGGCGTGGATGAGGTCCGGCGCGCCGGTCGTCGTCGTGGGGAAGATCGTGGTCGTGCCGTGCCGCAGGTGACAGTGACACGCCGTGGCGACCGCATCGGGCGTGCCGTCCATGAAGTCGGCTCCGGCGCCGCCGTGGACGTGCAGGTCGACGAACCCCGGCGCGATGTAGCCGCCCTCGGCATCGATCACCTGGGCGCCCCGCGGCACGCGGCTCCCCGCGGCCACGGCGGTGATGCGGCCGCGATCGCAGACGACGACGGCTCGCGGCAGCAGGCGATCGGGCAGGATCGCCGTGCCGCGGACGAAGGCGAGAACCGACACGACTGTCTCCAAAGCCTGGACACGAGCAGGTAGAGCGACGATCATACGTCGGCGGGGGCACGCATGCGACTCGGGTTCCAGTGGATCCCCCGACCGGCGGACCGAGCGCGGCACGAGAGCGGACGCTGCGGCGTCCGGGAAGACGGCGAATCATGAAGCGTGCGCTCTTGATCGTGGCCGCCTGCTTGGCTGCCACGTCGACGGCCCCTGCGGCGGGCGTCGTCGCGGAAGACTGGAACTGGCCGGCCGCGATGGCGGCCGTGGCAGCGCGGTACGCGGGTCAGCCGGGCAAAGTCGTGCCGATCGGCGACTCGATCACCTACGCGAACTCCGCGGGCCGATGGGTGCGTCGGGGCCTGGGCCGCACGGCCGAGGAGATCGCCATCTGCAAGTGGATGCGGGCCGACCAGGACGACAAGACCAACGGCTGGTGGCTGGCGGCCGACGACCGGCCTACCGGCCGCAGTTGGACGGCCGTCAGCGGCCAGACCGCCGAGCAATGCCTGGCCGGCGGGGTGCGGGGGTCGGCGTCGCTCGACGCCATCCTCGCGGAGCACGACCCGCAGATCGCGATCATCCTGCTCGGCTCGAATGACGCCGGGCAAAAGGTGCCGGTCGAGAAGTACCTGAAGGCGATGGAGACGATCTATGGGAAATGCCTGGCCCGCGGCACGATTCCAGTGGTCACGACGGTGCCCCCCAGGAGCCCGGACGCGGCGGGTCTGATCGGTCCCTACAACGCCGGCCTGGTTTCGCTCGCGAAGAAGCACGGCCTGCCGCTGGTGGATTACCACGGCGAGATCCTGACTCGGCGGCCGGGCGAGTCCTGGCAGGGAACGCTGATCAGCAAGGATGGCGTTCATCCCTCGCACGAGGGTTCAGAAGGGCCGGCCACGCCGGAGAACCTGGCGCGGTGCGGCTACCTGCTTCGTGCCTGGCTCAACGTGCACAAGGTGATGGAGGTCAAGGCCAAGGTGCTCGACCGGGTGCCGGCCCAGCGGTCCGATCGGAGGTCGGCGCCGTCCGCGGCGGAGGCTGTCGCCCCCGAGCCGCAAGGCTTTCCCCGGGTGGCACCCCCTCTGCCGGCGCCCGCGGGAGAGGTCGTGCGCGTGGCGGACGTCGCCGAGCTTCTCGCGGCGGCCGCCGCGTTGAAGACGGGCCAGACGATCCTCGTCGCCCCGGGCGTCTACGCCATGCCCCAGCTGCTGCCGATCCAGAATGCCGACAACGTCGCCGTGCGCGGGGCGGGAGGCGACCGCTCCGCGGTCGTGCTCGATTTCGCCGGCAGCCGGCACACCGAGGGCGTGGTGTTCACCAATTGCAAGGCGGCCCTGCTGGCCGATCTCACCGTGCACAACGTCAAGCAGAACGGCATCAAAATCAACGGCGACAAGGGGGCAACGCAGGTCACGATCCGCAACGTCCACAGCCGCAACGTGTGGCAGCGGCACGTGAAGGGGCCGCAGATACGGCCGGGCCCGGACGGCAGGCTGGCCTGGGCCTCGGGCCACCGCGTCGAGTTCTGCCTGTTCGAGAACGACCGGCCAAAGCGGCCGGGCGACGAGCCCTTCGAGGATGAGAACCCCGGCAAGTTTCGCCATAACTACATCGGCGGCATCGACGTCATGAGCACCGACGGCCTCGTCATCGCCGACAACGTGTTTCGCAACATCCACGGCAACACCGGCGAGGGCCGCGGCTGCGTGTTCATTTGGATGGGCTCGAAGAATGCCCGTGTCGAGCGGAACCTGATGATCGACTGCGATCAGGGCATCTGCCTCGGCAATCCGTCCCGCGGAAACGAGGGGATCGTCCACGCCACCGACTGCATCGTCAGCAACAACTTCATCGTCCGCTGTCCGGAGAACGACCTGTTCGCGGCCAACACCCGGGACTGTCGTTTCGTGCACAACACGGTGTTCGATCCCGACAGCCGCATGAAGCGGCTCTTTCGCGCGGTCGCGGTGAACGAGGGGCTCGAAGTGGCGGGCAACATGTTCTGCGGCCCGGGCATTCCCGGGGAGTTCACGGCCGGCGTGGCCGCGTTTCACGACAACCTCGAAGGCGCCGCGGCGGCTTCCTTTCGCGATCCCGACAACGGCGACCTGCGGCTGTTGGCCACGGCGGCCGACGCCATCGACCGCGGGCCCGAGCTGGCGCTGGTCACCGACGACGTGGAGGCCAAACCACGCCGCGGCCGGGCCGACCTCGGTGCCGACGAGTTCGACTGATCCTTCCGTCCCCTATCGATCCTTTCCCAGGAGTGCTCGTGTCATGGCTTCGATGCGCCGCGTATTGTCCGCTCTCACCTACGTCTTGGCCCTGGGCGGGCTCGGCCTCGCGGCCGACGGCGTCTCGGTCGAGGAAGCGTCTGCTCCGAGCCGGCAGGCGGCCGAGCCGGGGGCAAAGCCGGTTGGTGCCGTGCTCCGGGCGGAGGACTTCCAGCGGGCATTTCGCGGCGTTTGGGCCCCGCCGGCGATCATGAACAGGGACGGGTTCCTCGGTAGTTATGCGACGCACGAGCAAGCCCGCGACGGCCGCACGATCTATCTCAAGGGGCACGAAAGTCAGCCCCGGCGGTATGCGCTCGTCGTTCCGCCGGAGCCCGTGAAGACCCGCGACCCCGACGCCGTGCCGCGTGCCGAACTGGTGGAGTGGCGGAACCTGCCTGCTCCGCCGAACGTCACCGACCGGAGTGGCATCCACCAGTACGGTCTTCTGGACACTGACAAGGGCATGTTCGTGACTTTCAAGGCTTTCTACGCCGTAACCGGCGAGGACTACCCCAGCCAGGGTCTCGTCGTCCCGGCCGGCAAGCTGTCCGGCCTATATCGGCTCGCAAGTCCGGATTGGGCATGCGATCACAACAAGGTCGCGGGCTACATGTGCCGGCCGCCCCGTGGGATCGACGCCGACTACCTCGTGGGGTTGTGCGGCACGCCGGGAAGCCGGGCGAGTTCCGCCGGACCGAGCCTGTATGCGGTGCGCTTCGACCCCACGCTGGAACCGGGCAAGGCGCAGGCCGCCGAGCCCATCCTGTCCTACGTGCCGGCCAAGTCGCAGATGCGGGATTGGGACAACATCACGTCCGTCCGCGGCGCCGCCTGGATCGAGGTCGGCGGCAAGGAGGCGGTGGTCTTCACCGGGCTGCGTTCCATGGGGCATGTCTGGTACGGCCTGCCCGAGGTCACCGGGGCCGACGGCAAGACCTATGTGGATCGTCACCGTTCGTCCAAGGGTTACCACGCCGAAAAATACTCCCAGGGCCTTTGGGTCTACGACCCGGCCGACGTCCGGGATGCCTTCCACGGCAAGCGGAAGCCCGACGAGGTGCAACCCGTCGAGTGGGTCGATTTGCAGGATCTCGGACTGACGCTCGATGGAATGCAACCGGGTGGCTGGGTCGCGGCGAGTTATCGGGACGGCCGTCTGATCCTGGGGATCCAGAACGGCCTGTCGGAAGGCCCGGGATCGGGCCTCCCGCTGATGCTCGAGTTTCGCTGGCCGCTGTAGCGGGTGCCACGCCGGTCGCCGGCCCGGGCCGCTCAGCCCTCGAGCACGAAGTTCACGAGCCGGCCAGGAACCGCCACGACCTTGGCCACCCGCTTGCCGGAGAGCTGCTCGGCGATCCGCGGGTCGGCGGCGGCAGCCGCCTGCATCGCCTCGGCGTCGGCGCCCGCCGGCACGACCACGCGGCCGCGGAGCTTGCCCTGGATCTGCACCGGGATCTCGACGGTGTCGTCCACGAGCCACCGGGCCTCGACCGCCGGCCAGGCGGCAAGCGACACCGGGGCGGGCCGGCCGAGGATCTCCCACAGCTCCTCGGCCAGGTGGGGCGCGAAGGGCGCGAGGATCGTCACGAAGGGCTCGAGGATCGCCCGCGGCCGCCGCTCCAGCGGCGTGCAGAAGTTGACGAACTCCATCATCCGGGCGATCGCGGTGTTGAAGGACAGCCCTTCGACGTCGCGGGTCACCTTGTCGATGCAGCGGTGCAGTTCGCGGAGCTGGGCGTCGGTCGGCTGGTCGGCGCAGACCTGCGGGGCCAGCCCGATCTCGTCGGCCCGCTCGTCCACCACCAGCCGCCAGCAGCGGTCGAGGAAGCCGCGGACGCCGCTCACGCCCGTCGTGCTCCAGGGCTTGGTCGCCTCCAGCGGGCCCATGAACATCTCGTAGAGCCGCAGCGAATCGGCGCCGAAGTCGCGGACCACCTGGTCGGGATTGACGACGTTGCCCCGGCTCTTCGACATCTTGTAGGCCCGGCTCTCGACGCGGATCCGCGGGGCGTCGCGGAGGACGAAGTGCTCCCCCTGCTTCTCCACCTGCTCGGCCGGGATCCGCGCGGCGACGTCGCCCTCCTCCCGCTTCTCCGCCGACACCCAGCCTCCCTTGGCGCTGCGGTAGCCGGTGAACTCCATCTCGCCGAGGATCATCCCCTGGTTGACGAGCCTGCCGAATGGCTCCGGGCAGGAGACGTGGCCGCGGTCGTAGAGCACCTTGTGCCAGAACCGGGAGTAGAGGAGGTGGAGCACGGCGTGCTCGGCGCCGCCGATGTAGAGATCGACCGGCATCCAGGCCCGCTCCACCTCGGGATCGACGAACCGGGCGTCGTTGCCCGCGTCGAGGAACCGCAGGAAGTACCAGCAGGAGCCGGCCCACTGCGGCATGGTGTTGGTCTCGCGGCGATACCGCTTGCCGTCGCGCTCGACGAACAGCCAGTCGGCCGGAGCCCGCGAGAGCGGCGGGTCGGGCGTGGCGCCGGGCTTGAAGTCGGTGAGGTGCGGGAGGTTCACGGGGAGTTCGACCTCCGGGACGGCACGGATCGCACCGGTCGGGTTCCCCGCCGCGTCGAGCTCGTGGAGGATCGGGAACGGCTCGCCCCAGAACCGCTGGCGGCTGAAGAGCCAGTCGCGGAGCTTGTAGGCGACGGCCGGCCGGCCGAGGCCCGCGTCCGCGAGGTCGGCCCCGACCTTGGCGATGAACTCCCGCGTGCCCAGTCCGGTGTAAGGGCCGGAGTTGACGGCGGTGCCGTCGCCCGTGAACAGCGTGCCGGCGGCCGCCGCGGCGCCGGACGGAGGCTCGACGACCGTCACCACGTCGAGCCCGAAGGCCCGCGCGAACTCGAAGTCGCGGTCGTCGTGGGCCGGCACCGCCATGATGGCCCCGGTGCCGTAGCTGGCCAGCACGTAGTCGGCCACCCACACCGGCACGGGCCGGCCCGTCAGCGGATGGATCACGGATGAGCCGGTGAAGACCCCCGTCTTCTCGCGGGCCAGATCGGTGCGGTCGAGGTCGCTCTTGCGGGCGGCCGCCTCGCGGTAGGCCGTGATCTCCGCCCTTTGGGCGGTCGTGGTGAGCCGGTCGACCGCCGGATGCTCGGGCGCGATCACCATGAAGGTCACGCCGTAGAGCGTGTCGGGCCGGGTGGTGTAGACCCGCAGGACGTCGGCGGCGGGCCGCTCCGCGAAGCCCGTCCGCCCCCGCTCCGCCTTCCAGGACGCGAAGGCCGCTGCGTCGCCGTCGGCCGCGATCAGGAAATCGACCTCGGCGCCGGTGCTCTTCCCGATCCAGTCACACTGCAGCTTCTTGATGCTCGCCGGCCAGTCGAGGCCCGCGAGTTCCTCCTCCAGGCGGTCGGCGTAGGCCGTGATCCGCAGCATCCACTGCCGCAGTGGGATGCGGACGACCGGATGCCCGCCCCGCTCGCTGACGCCGCCCACGACCTCCTCGTTGGCCAGCACGGTGCCCAGCGCCGGGCACCAGTTGACCGGCGCCTCCGACTGGTAGGCGAGCCGGTGAGAATCGCGATACCGGGCCACGGCCGCCTCGCCCCCGGCCACGACCTCGGCGGGGATCGGGAGCTCGGCGATCGGCCGGCCCCGGCGGGCCGTCGCGTCGAACCAGGTGTCGAAGAGGACGAGGAAGATCCACTGGGTCCAGCGGACGTAGCCGGGGTCGGTCGTCGCCAGCACGCGGTTCCAGTCGTAGCTGAAGCCGAGCATCTTCAGCTGCCGGGTGAAGGTGGCGATGTTCCGCTCCGTGCTCTCCCGCGGCGGGGTGCCGGTGCGGATGGCGTGCTCCTCGGCGGGCAGCCCGAAGGCGTCGAAGCCCATGGGGTGCATCACGCACGTGCCCCGCATCCGCTCGAACCGCGACACGATGTCGGTCGCCGTGTAGCCCTCCGGGTGGCCGACGTGCAGGCCGTCGCCGCTGGGATAGGGGAACATGTCGAGCACGTACCGCTTGCGGCCGCCGGGGAGCCGCGGCGTGGCGAAGGTGTCGTGGGCCTCCCACCAGGCCTGCCACTTGGGCTCGATCCGCGAGGGCTGGTAGCGGGGCATGGGCGGAAGCTGGGCCTGCGGCGGGCAGGGCGAGGCGGGCCGACGCGGTGCCGGCGGCGGCTGTTCAGTTCGCAGGAAAGCGATTCTAATGCCCCGTCGTGAGCCGGCAACGCGAGCCGGTTTCCCGCCCGTCCCGCGAGAGTGCCCGCACCGATGCCGCGTCCCGCTGCCCACGCCCCGGGCGGCCCGCCGATCCTGCAGCGGCTCATGCTCCGGGCCTGCCGGTCCGCCGGTCGCCGCATGAAGATGGCCGACTCGCTGGGCACCCGGCTCACCGGCCGCGACCTGCTGGTGCGGATTCTCGTCGCCCGCCGTGTGCTCGAGCGGGCCCTCGCGGCCGACGAGCGGATGGTGGGCGTGCTGCTGCCGCCGACGGCCGGGGCGGCGATCGTCAACGCGGCACTGGCCCTCATGGGCCGCGTGGCCGTGAACCTCAACTACACGGCGTCGCAGTCGATCCTCGACCTGTGCGTCGAGCGGGCCGGGCTGCGGCACGTGATCTCGAGCCCCGCCTTCCTCGCCCGGGTGAAGCTCGATGTCGGGGAGCGGCTGCTCGACGCCGGGGCCTTGAAGACGCGGGCCACCGCGATCGACAAAGGGGCCGCCTTCTTCCACGCCACGGTCACGCCGCTGCCGCTGCTGGAAAGGCTCCTCGGCCTCGATCGCATCGGACCCGACGACGTGCTCACGGTGATCTTCACCTCGGGCTCCACGGGCGACCCGAAGGGCGTGGTGCTCACGCAGGAGAACGTGGGATCGAACGTGCGGGCGATCGACAGCCTCCTGCACATCTCGGCCCACGACGTCGCCCTGGGCGTGCTGCCGTTCTTCCATTCCTACGGCTACACCACCACCCTCTGGACGCCGCTCACGCTCGAGCCGGCGGTCGTCTACCACACCGACCCGCGGGACGCGCAGACCGTGGGCAGGCTCGCCCGCGAGCACCACGCCACGATCCTGATGGCGACGCCCACCTTCCTGCGGATCTACGTGCGGCGGACGCCAGCCGAGGATTTCTCCACGCTCGAATGTGTCTTCGGGGCCGCCGAGAAGCTCCCCAAGGACGTGTGCGACGGCTTCGAGAGGAAGTTCGGCGTCCGGCCTGCCGAGGCCTACGGCGCCACGGAACTCGCGCCGCTCGTCGCCGCCAACGTGCCGCCGAGCCGGCACGTTCCCGGCCGGCCGGCCGACGCCCGCGAGGGCACGGTCGGCAAGCCGATCCTCGGATGCCGGGCCCGGATCACAGACCGCGAGGGCGGCGCGGAACTGCCGGTCGGTGCCGACGGGCTGCTGTGGATCGCGGGGCCGAACGTCATGCAGGGCTACCTCGACCGGCCCGACCTGACGGCCAAGGTGGTGAAGGACGGCTGGTACTGCACCGGGGACGTCGCCCACCTCGATGCCGAGGGGTTCATCACGATCACCGGCCGCGAGAGCCGCTTCTCGAAGATCGGCGGCGAGATGGTGCCGCACCTCACGATCGAGGAGGCCGTCAACGTGGAATTGGGCGCGGCCGACGGCGAGCTGCTGGCGGTCGTGACCGCGGTGCCCGACCGGGCGAAGGGGGAGCGGCTGATTGTTTTGCATCTCCCCACCGACCGCGAGCCGCGGGACATCGTGCGGAAGCTCGCGGAGCGGGGCCTGCCGAACCTGTGGATTCCCGGCGCCGACGCATTCGCCGCCATCGAGGAGCTGCCGATGCTCGGCTCGGGCAAGCTCGACCTGCGCCGGCTCGCGGACATGGCGCGGGAGCGGTTCGCCGAGGCCGGCAGCGCGTGAGCACGGCGACGGGCATCGGCGTGACGCTCGGGCCCTGCGACGACATGCGGGCCGAGGTGTTCGTCCGCGTGCTGCCACCGGCCGCCGCCCCCGGGGGCGGCGAACAGCCGCGACTGGAGGGCGATATCCGCGGGCCTGAGTGCCGGCTGGCCACCACCCTGCCGGCGACCGCGCGGCTGGTCGATCTCGGGCCGCCTCCGCCCGGTGTCGCCGCGCGGCGACTCGTCGCCCGGGCGGTACTGACGGAGCCGGCGTTCTGGACACCCGAACTGCCGAACCTGTATCGCCTGGAGGGCCGGATCCGCGCGGGCGACGCGGTCGTCGGCACGTTCGGCGGCCTCGTCGGCCTGCGGCGGCTGGGGACCCGCGGCCGGTCGTTCCGGCTCGACGGTCGCCGCTGGGTGCCGCGGGGAACGGCGGTCGACGAGGCGGCGTTCGACGTGGCCCGCCTGCGCGAGCAGGCCGCGGTGGCCGTGATGGTCGATCCCGCCGTCGACACCTGCGATCGCGCCGACGGCGAGGGCGTGGCGATGATGGCGCTGCTCGGCGCCGCGGACGACGGCCCGCCGTCGGTGGCCGAGGCCCGACGACGGATCGCGGCCTGGGCCTCCCATCCGGCCGTCATGATGGCTCTCCTGGCGCCCGGCACGACGGCGATGGTCGCCGCGACGATCGCCGGAGCGGTGCGGACGGACAAGGGCACCCTGCAACTCGGCTGGCGGGTCGCCGGCGCCGAGCCACCGCCGCCCGTGCCGGCGGGCATCGACTGGCTCGCCGTGGACGTCGGTCGCGACGCGACGCCCCACGCGGCCTGGCGCGAGGCCCCGCCGGCGGTGCCGCTGGTGGCCTGTCGTGCCGGCGGCGGCGGCCGCGCGGCCTGCGATACCCTGCAGGCGTCGCTCGCCGCCTGGGGACTGGCCGGCGGCGGCGACCGCGTGCCCT
>JBIPLS010000109.1:0-11765 GCA_044368305.1 Pirellulales bacterium | reverse complement strand
GCTGCCCGGAATCGTCGGCCGCAATTACTTCGTCGCCGGCCTGCTCGACGACGACCCGGCCTGCTACGGCGAGCACGTCGGCCACGCCCGCGTCCTCGGCCCGGTGTCGATGGCGCCCGCCTGTGCGGAGCGGCTGCGAGTCCGCGAGATCGTGGTTCTCGAGGGCTCGATCTACGGCAGCCGGCTGCGGGCGCTCTGCGACGCATGCGCGGCGATCGACGTGCGGGTCACGATCGCGGAGAATATCGGAGCGTCCGACTCCGTGCTGGGACTGAAGCGGCTCACGGTGCAGCGGCTCACCATCCGCGACATCGAGCTTCGCGATCTGATGTCGCGACCGCAGGCCCGGCTGACGGATCGCGACGTGGCCGTCCTGCCGCTGATCCGGGGCCGGACGATCATGGTCACGGGAGCCGGTGGGTCGATCGGCTCCGAGATCTGCCGGCAGTTGATCCGCTTCGCCCCGGCCAAGCTCCTCCTGGTCGAGCGGTCGGAGATCGCCCTGTTCACCATCCATCGCGAGTTGACCGGCAGCCCCGATGCGGGCGACACCATGATCGAGCCGCTGCTCTGCGACGTCACGCATGCCGACCGCATGGAGCACGTGTTCCTGCAGCACAAGCCGGCCGTGGTGTTCCACGCCGCGGCCTACAAGCACGTGCCGCTGATGGAGGCGCACCCCATCGAGGCGATCGAGAACAACACGCTGGCCACCGCCACGCTGGCGGAACTCGCCGACGCGCACGGCGTCGAGACCTTCGTCGCCCTGTCCACCGACAAGGCGGTCCACCCCAGCAGCATCATGGGGGCGTCGAAGCTGGTCGCGGAAAGGTTCCTGCAGGCCTTCAACGAGGCCTCGGCGACCGAGTTCGTGATCGTGCGGTTCGGCAACGTGCTCGGCTCGAGCGGCAGCGCCGTGCCGATCTTCAGCGAGCAGCTCGCCAGGCGGGAGACGATCACGATCACCCACCCCGAGGTGCGCCGCTTCTTCATGACGATCGACGAGGCGGCCCAACTCGTGCTGCTGGCCGGCGGCCTGGCCGCGGAAGGCGGCACGTTCGTGCTCGAGATGGGCGAGGCGGTGCCGATCGCCGATCTCGTGGCCCGGCTGGCGTTCGTGATGCAGGTGCCGCACGACGAGATCCGCATCGAATATTGCGGCCTGCGGCCCGGCGAGAAGCTCGACGAGGAGCTGTTCTTCGGGGACGAGCGCCGCGCGCCGACGGCCAACCCGCTGGTCACGTCCGTCAGCCGGCCGCCGCGCAGGCTGGCGGACGTCCGCCACTGGCTGGGAGAGCTGAAAAACGCGATCGCCGGCGGCGACCCGCAGGCCGCCGCCCAGAGCCTGATGGAGATCGTCGCCGCAGATTGCGCCGAGGCCGGGCGGTTCGGGACCTCGCCGGCGGCGCTCGAGTCGGCCACGATCCACGCGGACGAGCGACGCGGATGAGCGGGCCGCCGCTCGCGCAGGCCGCGCGGATACCGTTCGTGCGTCCGGACCTGCCGCCGGCCGCCGCCCTGATCCACGAGGCGGCGGCGATCCTCGACGGTGGTGTCGTCACGAAGGGGCCGCGGGCGCGGGCCTTCGAGGATGCGGCGGCCTCCTTGATCGGCTCCCGGGAGGTGGTCGCGGTCTCGAGTTGCACCGTGGGCCTGGCGCTGGTGCTGCGATCGCTGGCATCCCTGGGCCGCGGGGCCGGGGCCTGCCGGCCCGGACAGCCCTGCCCCATCGGCGGCCATGTGCTCCACGACCCGCAGCCGGCGCGGAACGAGGTCATCCTGCCGAGCTTCATCTTCCTGGCGGCGCCGGCGGCCGTCGTCTGGGCGGGCCTCGAGCCGGTGTTCGTGGACGTGTGTCCCGAGGACTACACCGTCTCCGCGGCCGCGGTCGAGGCGGCGATCACGGAGCGAACCGCCGCCGTCATCGCCTGCCACACGTTCGGCTGCCCGTGCGACACGGCGGGTCTGCGCCATGTCACCGACCGGGCCGGCGTGCCCCTGGTCGTGGACGCCGCCCACGCCCTCGGCACTCGGCGGGACGGAAGGCAAGTGGGCGCCGACGGGCTGGCGGAGGTGTTCAGCCTGTCGCCGACGAAACTGGTCGTCGCCGGCGAGGGCGGCCTGGTCGCCACGTCGTGCGGGTGCCTCGCAAACCTGGTCCGCATGGGCCGCGAATACGGCAACGACGGCCGTTACGGCTGCTGGCTGCCGGGCTTGAACGGACGGCTGCCCGAGCTGTCGGCGCTCGTCGGGCAGGCGTCCCTGGCGCGGCTGGAGGAGGTCGCGGCCCGGCGGGCGGCCGCCGCGGCGGCGTACGCGGCGGCGCTCGCGGACGTGCCGGGCATCGGCTTCCAGCGGATCCCGGACGGCGGCCGGTCGAGTTGGAAAGACTTCACGATCGCGATCGACCCGCAGGCGTTCGGCATGGACCGCGACGCGGTTCGGGATGGATTGGCGGCGCTGGGGATCGAGACCCGGGCCTATTTCTCCCCTCCGTGCCACCGCATGGAGGCCTTCCGCGGCAGCCGTCGCGTGCCCGCCGAACTGCCGGTCACCGACCGGCTCGCGGACACGCTGCTGGCCCTGCCCATGGGCGTCCACGTCACGCCCGACGTGGCCCGTGAGGTGGCCGCGGGGATCGCGTCTCTTCCTCGTTCAAGTCGGAGCGGTCGTCCATGATCGACAAGTCGTCCCCCGGCCTGTTGCCGACGCTGGATTCGATCGAGCCCGTCCTCTGGCCGACGGCGGCGCTCCTGGCGTTCGTGTTCACGGCCATCTTCGTGGACTTGATGATCCTGCTGGCGGCCCGGTGGCGGCTCGTCGACCTCCCCAACAGGCGTAGCGCCCACGCCCTGCCCACCGCCCGGGGCGGCGGCCTGGCGATCGTCTCGATCTTCGCGCTCGCCGCGCTCGCGGTCGCCGCGCGCTGGCCCGACCGGGCGGCGGGCGTCCTCGGCGGCGCGGTCCTGCCCTGCCTGGTGATCGCGGCGGTGGGGTTCGTCGACGACATGCGACCCTTGAGGGCGTCGCTGCGGCTGCTGATCCAGATCGGGATCGCGGTGTGGATCGTCGCGGTGCTCGGGCCGCTCGACACGATCGAGGTGCCGGGGTCGCCGCCGCTGCCGCTGGGCATGCTCGGCTGGCCGCTCACGGTCGTGTGGATCGTGGGGATGACCAACGCCTTCAATTTCATGGACGGCTCCGACGGCATGGCCGGCCTGGGGGCCGTCGTCGTCTGCCTCGGATTCGTCGCGATCGGCCAGCGGATGGACGAGCACGTGCCCATGCTCCTGGCCGCGTTCCTGGCGGCGGCCGCGGCGGGCTTTCTGGTCTTCAACTGGCCGCCCGCCCGGATCTTCATGGGGGACGTCGGCAGCGGCTTTCTGGGCACGTTCCTCGCCGCCCTGCCGCTGCTGTTTCCGGCCCCGGTGCGGGCGGTGGTCTTCCTCCCCTGCGTGCTCTGCCTGTGGCCCTACGTCTACGACCCGCTGCTGTCGGTCCTACGGCGGCTGTGGAACGGCCACAATCCCCTGGTGCCGCACCGTGAGTTTTTATTCCACAGGCTGATTCGCAGCGGCGTCTCCCATGCCCGGACGGCAATGCTCTACGCGGCGCTGGCCGCCGTCGGGGCCGGCGCCGCATGGGTATCGCTCGACGGCCGCGTCGCGGCGACGACACGGGCCCTCGTCGCCTTGGCGACCGCCGTCATCGGCCCGGCGGCCCTCACGTGGGGCGTGGAACGCCGCTGTGCACGGGTCGAACTCGTTCCGGCCGAGCGCGGCCACGCCCCGAAGCCGCGCTGAATCGCCGCGCCTTCCAGCACATGGGATACTTCTGGCATGCGAAGCGGCTCATCGACCTCGTCGCCTCCGGCCTGCTCATCGTCTGCCTCGCTCCGGTGATGGCGGTCGTCGCCGCCCTGGTGTGGCTGATCCTCGGCCGCCCGATCCTCCATCGCGACGAACGGGCGGGCCTGCACGGCCGGCCGATTCGCGTCACGAAGTTCCGCTCCATGACCGAGGCCCGCGGGCCGGACGGGCGGCTGCTGCCCGACGCGGACCGGCTGGGCCTCTTCGGCCGCTTCCTGCGGCGGACGAGCCTCGACGAATTGCCGCAGCTGTTCGGCGTGTGGCGCGGCGACATGAGCCTCGTCGGCCCGCGGCCGCTGCCGCTGCGGTACGTGCCGCGATACTCCTCCCGGCAGGCCACGCGGCTGGCCGTCCGGCCGGGCCTCACCGGCTGGGCCCAGATCCACGGCCGCAACGCCTTGGACTGGCCGGAGCGGCTCGAACTCGACGCCCGGTACGTGGAAATGCTGGCCCGCCCGTGGGGCCCGGCGATCGACCTCTGGATCGTGTGCGTGACCGGGTTTCAAATACTCCTGCAGACGATCACCGGCCGGGGCATTTCCGCGTCCGGCACCGCCACGATGCACGAGTTCGCCCCATGACCGCGTCATCGTCCATCGCCGCGGCCGCGGTCGCCGCGGCGATCCGCGGCGTGCTCAGCGACACGGGCCGCGATGCGAAGGCCGTGGAGCCGGCGATGCTGCTGGCGGCCGATCTGGGCCTCGACTCCCTCGATCTCGCCCAAACGATCGTGCTCTTGGAACGGTCGCTGGGCGTCGATCCGTTCCGTCAGCCTCCGCCCGCCGGGGGACGTCCACCGCTCCGCACCGTCGCCGACCTGATCGCGATCTATTCCTCCGCGTTGCCCGCCCCATGACCATCGCCTCCGACATCCCCGACGCCCCTGTCGAAGACCGTCTCGCGAGCGCGATCGGCGCGATCGCCCGCCAATCCCCCGAGCGGCCCGCGGTGGTCGCGGACGCCGGCACGGACCGCCGCCGCGTGGTGGATTACGCGGCGCTCGCGGCGGCCGTCGCCGCGCTCGAGGCGGCGATCGAGGCCCACCGGCCCGTGGGCATCGTGGCCCGCGCGGCGCGGGTGGAGTCGCTGGTGGCGATCGCCGCCGCCTGCGGACGCCGGCACGTGCCCGTGGCGCTCCTCGCCGAGGACTCGCGGGACCTCGTGGGCGAACTCCGCGAATGGGTCACGCTCGACGACACCCTCTCCCTGACCGGGTCCGCGGCCCGCGGGTCGCGCCGCGACTTCGACGCCACCCCGCCACAGGTGGTCGTCGCCACCTCCGGCACGAGCGGGCCGCCGAAGCTCGTCCACCACTCGTGGGATTCGGTGCTCGCCGCGGCCCGGCTGGCCGAGCAGTGGCATGCGCTTGCCTGGCTCCTGGTCTACGACGCCACCCGCTGGGCGGGCATCCAGGTGTGGATGCAGGCCCTGCTCACCGGCGGCACGCTCGTGGTGCCCGCGTCGCGGGATCCCGACGTCGTCGCGGCCGCGCTCGTCGCCGAGGGGGTCGCCGTGCTGCCCGCCACGCCCACGCTCCTGCGGCGGCTGGTGACTTCGGCCGACCGGACGCTGCTCGCCAAGGCCAATCCCGCGCGGATCACGCTCGGGGGCGAGGCGGCCGACGGCCCGCTGTTGGAGCAGGCGCAGGGAGTGTTTCCCGCGGCCAAGATCACCCAGGTCTACGCGACGACGGAACTGGGTGAGGTGTTTCGCGTGGCGGACGGCCGCCCCGGCTTTCCCGCGGCTTGGCTGGGCCGGTCGCTGCCCGGCGGCGTGCGGCTCGCGACCCGCCGCGACGGCGAGCTGCTCGTGCAGCTCTCCCGCGACACGGCGGAAGTGGGCACGGGGGATCTCGTCGAGCGGCGTGGCGATCGCTTCGAGTTCACCGGTCGCCGTAGCGACGTCATCGTGGTGGGGGGGGCGAAGGTGTTTCCCCGGCGGGTCGAGGAGATCCTGCGGCGGGTGCCCGGCGTCGCCGATGCCCGGGCCTACGGCCTGCCCAGCGCCATCACGGGCGAGCTGGTGGCCGCCGAGATCGTGCTCGCCGAGCCGCTGCCCGACGCGACGACGGCCGACCGCATCCGCGCGGCGGCCCTGGCCGTGTGCCGCGAGTCGCTCGAGCCGCACAGCGTGCCCCGCGTGCTCGACATCGTGAAGCAGCTCGCCACCACGGCCGCCGGCAAGACCTCCCGCCGCCCGGAGGCGGTGACGCTCCGTTGATGGCCGGCTCCGCGGTCTCCATCGTCTCGGGCGGATCGAAGGGGCTGGGCCTGTCGATCGTGGAGCGGCTGCTGGCCCGGGGCGATCGGGTGGCCACCTTCTCCCGGTCGGGTTCGCCCGCCTTGGCGTCACTCTCCGCGTCGCATCCCGATCGACTGCACGTCGAGGCCCTCGACGGCAGCGAGTCGGCCGCCGTCATCGGCTTCGTGAGCCGCGTGGCGGCGCGGTTCGGGGGCCTCGACCACTGCGTCGCCAACGCGGCGATCGCCCACGAGGGCGTCCTGGCGACGATGCGCGACGACGAGATCGACGCCATGCTGGCGGTGAACGTGAAGGGCTCGATCGTGCTCGTCCGTGAGTGCATTCGGCAGATGCTCGCCAGCAGCCATCTCCCTCCGGGAGAGATCGCCGAAAGCGATCCCACGTACACCTCTTTTCCCCTGGGAGAGAGTGGCCGCAGGCAGGGTGAGGGTGCCCGCCCCCTCTCCCCCTCGATCACCCTCGTCTCCTCGATCGTCGCGACCCGCGGTTCGCCCGGCCTTGCGGTCTACGCGGCCACGAAGGCCGCCCTGGAGGGATTCGCCCGCAGCCTGGCCCGGGAGGTGGGCCGGCGGGGCATCCGGGTGAACTGCGTGGCTCCCGGCTTCCTGGAGACCGACCTGTCGGCGACCCTGTCGGTCGACAACCGGGCCCGGATCGCCCGTCGTACGGCCTTGGGCCGCCTCGGACTTCCGGGCGACGTGGCCGGGGCCGTTGAGTTTCTCACGGGTCCCGCGGCCGCGTTCGTCACCGGCCAGGTGCTCGCCGTCGATGGCGGGGGGTGAGCTGGATTCGCTCGCAAAACCCTCATCTCGGCCCCCCGCGGATTTCCGCGAATGTGGGTTATCATTGAAGGCGGTGGTCAGGGTTTCCAAGCGGCGATTGAATCGAATCCGCGACCTTCCTCTCGCCACCCAAGGGAACGGAGTGCACCAGCCACAAACCCCTCTTTTGGACGGTGGTCAGCGGCCCGCGACGGCGCCGCGGCCGGTCGGTGCGAACCGCGCGGCCGAATCCCTGTCACCGCCGCCCGCCTGCCGCCGGATCTTCATCGTCGGTGCCGGCGGCTTCGGTCGCGAGGTGTGGCATTGGCTCCGCGACGCCTGGCCGGAGTCGGTTCCCATGGTCACCGGGTTTTTGTCCGCCGATCCGAAGTCGCTCGACGGCAAAGGGGTCGCGTTGCCGATCGTCGGCGACCCGGACGCGTTCGTTCCCGAAGCGGGCGACGTGTTCTTGCTGGCCATAGGCATTCCGCAGGTTCGCCGCCGCGTCGCCGAGTCGCTCGAGTCCCGGGGCGCCGTCTTCGCGACGCTCGTTCACCCGACGGCCATCGTCGCCCCCAGTGCCGTGATCGGCCGTGGCGCCATTCTGTGCCCTTTCGCGATCGTAAGCGACGCGGCCGTGGTCGGCAGATTCACGCTGGTAAACTTCCATGCCTCGCTCGGTCACGATGCGACGACCGGAGCGTTCTGCGTCCTGTCTCCCTACGCGACGCTCGGGGGCGGCGCGCACTTAGGTGAAGACGTCTTCATGGGCATGCACTCTTCCGTCGGTCCTGCCGCGCGAGTCGGCGGTCGGAGCAAGATCAGCGCCAATTCCTGCGCGCTGGTCGACACGCAGGACGATGCGTTGGTGTTCGGCTCTCCGGGTCGCGTCGGCCCGCTGCTCACCGTGGGACGCGGCTAGGGTGGAGAACTCGTCCGTGGACGTCGAACCGCAGCCCGCCCCGCCCTCCGACGCGCCTGGTGTCCGCCGCGGTGTCCGCCGCCGGGCGGCCGACACCGACGGTGTCCCCGCGGGCGTCCGCGACACGACCGTGGCCGTGGCCTGGTCGGGATTGCCGCCCTACGGCCTCAACAACATCCGGGCCCTGATGGCCCACTTCGGCGTCCTGCCGATCGTCGTCGGCACCCGGCCCGACCTGTCGTACGACGCGATCGAGAAGGTGTCCGGACTGCCGGTGCATTGGATCGATCCCGCGGACGCCACGGCCTCTTGGTCGCGGCTCGGCACGCCGGTGCCGGAAGTGCTCATCGTTTCCGGCTGGGCCATGCCGGCCTTCAACGAACTGGGCCGGCAGGTGCGGGCCAACGGCGGTGCGGTGATCGTGATGGTGGACAACCGCTGGCGGGGCGACCTGCGGCAGTGGCTCGCCCCGCTCGTGTTCAACACGAAGTATCGCGGCTGGTTCAAGGCGGCGATCGTGCCCGGAAAGGCGGCCCGGCGGTTCGTCAGGTTCCTCGGGATACCGAACGACGCCATCTTCGAGGGGCTCTACAGCGGCAATCCGCACGTCTTCGTGCCCGGGCCGCCGCTGCACGAGCGGCCGCAGCGGCTGTTGTTCGTCGGGCGGTTCGAGGAGCGCAAGGGCGTGCGCGAGCTCGCCGCGGCCTGGCAGTCGGTCCAGCCGCAGATCCCGGGCTGGCAACTGCACGCCGTCGGCGAGGGTCCGCTGCAGTCGGTTCTCGAAGGCAGTCCCGGCGTCGTCGTCCATCGCTTCCAGCAACTTCGCCAGCTCGCGGGTTTCTATCAGTCCTCGCGCTTTCTGGTGCTGCCCAGCCACGAGGATCACTGGGGCGTGGTCGTCCACGAGGCCGCCAAGTCGGGCTGCGGACTGCTGCTCTCCGAAAACGTCGGCGCGGGAGCGGACCTGGCCAACGCGGTGAACTCGTTCTCCTTCCCGCCGCGGCAGCCTGCCGCCATCGCCGCCGCGATCCTCCGGGCCGCACGGCTCGACGACGCGCAGCTGCGGGCGGCTTATCATGAAAGCCTCGCGCTCTCGTATCGCTTCGGTCCGCAGGTGTTCGCCGACGCGGTCGTCCGCGCGATCGGGCGGCTCCGCTCCCGTGCCTGACCCGCTCCGCATCGGCTTCGTCACCACGCATGCAGCCCAAGACCGCGCCGCCTATTCGGGCACGGCGTTCGCGATGCGGCAGGCCTTGCTCGCGCGGGCGGACGTGGCGGTGATCGACATCGACGGGCTGTCCACGGTGCTGTATCCGCTGTGGCGGGCGAAGCAGGCCGCGTATTGGTTCGGGTTCGGCAAACGGTATTGGATGAACAGGGAGCCGGCGGTGCTTTCCGGCTACGCGCGACAGGTGGCCCGGCGGGTGGCCGCCGACGAGCCGATCGACGTGCTTCTCAGCCCCGGCAGCGTTCCCCTGTGCCACTACACCGGTCCGGTGCCCACGGTTTTCTGGTCCGACGCGACCTTCGATTGCCTGGTGGACTTCTACCCGGAGGCCACCGGCTTCTCCCGCGAGACGATCGCCGCCGGCCATCGCATGGAACAGGCCGCCCTGCGGAATTGCACGCTGGCTATCTATTCGTCCGACTGGGCGCGGCAGTCGGCGGCCGATGTCTATCGGGCGCCGGCGAAAAAGCTCGAGACGGTGCCCTACGGGGCCAACATCGATCCGCCGACCGGTCCGGCCGACGCGGAGGGTTTCATCGCCTCCCGGGCCGGTCGAACGCCGCGGTTGTTGTTCGTGGCCAACGACTGGCAGCGCAAGGGGGGCGATCTCGCCGTGGCGGTGGCCGCCGAACTGGTGCGGCGTGGCCGACCGGTGGATCTCGACGTCGTGGGCTGCGGGCCGCCCGGTCCGGTGCCGCCGTTCGTCACGGTGCACGGCTTTCTCGACAAGGGTTCGCCGGCCGATCGCGCACGGCTGGCGGCCCTGTTTCGGGCGGCCCACGCGCTCGTCCTGCCCACGCGTGCCGACTGCGTGCCGATGGTGATCGCCGAGGCGTATGCTTATGCCCTGCCGGCCGCGGTCACCGCCGTGGGGGGCATTTTCGGCGTCGTCGATGATGGCGTCACCGGCCGGCTGCTGCCGCCGGAGGCGGATGCCGCGGCCTGGGCGACTGCGGTGGAGGGCATGCTCTGGCCGGAGGATCGCCACGTCGCCATGTCCCGTGCCGCCCTCGACCTCTTTCGCCGCTCGCTGAATTGGCCCACCGCCGTGCAACGGGTCGTCGGCCTGCTCCGAGCCCGCTGCGTTTCCTCCCGTGCTGCCTAGCCTGATCCAGACGCTCGCCGACCGGTTCCTGTATCGCCGCGGGTATTTCCGCATGGTCGATGCGACATCGGCACGGTCGGCCGGCCCGATGGCCGAGAGCATCGTCGGGGCGTTCGCGCCGGCGCGGGTGATCGACTACGGCTGCGGCACCGGCAGCCTGCTGGCCGCTTTCCGTGGCCACGGCATCGAGGTGGCCGGGACCGAGCATTCCGGGGTCGCCCGGCGGATGTGCGTCGCCAAGGGGTTCGACCCGCTGCCACTCGATCTGCGGTGCCCCCCGGCGGAACCACCGCTCGGGCCGGCCGATGTGGCCGTGTCATTCGAGGTGGCCGAGCATCTGCCGGCGGCGGCGGCCGCGTGCTTCGTCGGGCTGCTCGCCGCCACCGCCCCGATCGTGGTCTTCGGCGCGGCCACGCCGGGGCAGGGCGGGCAGGGCCACGTCAACGAGCAGCCGCACGACTACTGGATCGAGAAGTTCGCCGGCCACGGCATGGCGTGGGATCCCCCCCGGTCGCTGGCGTTTCGCGAGGCGTGGCGGGCCGCCGGCGTGGATTTCTGGTATGCCGACAATGTCATGGTGTTTCGGCGCGGTACGCTTCTGGCCTGATGCTGATGGTTGACGACAGGCGGTGCCGGCAAGTCCCCGATCCTCACGTTTGGTAACGAGACCATGTTGAACTGGTTGACACGGGTTATGCAGCATTACGGCCACGCCTTCGAAATTCGTGGCTCGCTCTTGTCGGAATGTGCCCGCCTGCGAAAGCGCGAGCCGCAGACCCCGGCGGGGCTGGGCTGGCGGATCTGGCGCCAGCCGGGCGGCATGGAAGACCTCGTCAACCTGGCGCGGTTCGTCAGCCCGCGGGAGAAAGTGCTGCTCATCGACCTCGGCGGCAACGTCGGCAACTGGGCCGCGGAGTTCACGGAGTTTTTCCCGCTCACCGACATCGTGGCGTTCGAGCCCGACCCGCGGGCGCACGCCCGCTACGCCGCGCGATTTCAGGGACGGCCGAACGTCGTGGTGCATCAGGTCGCGGCCTCGTCGGCGCCGGGCCAGGCCACGTTCCACATGGCCGAGGACACCGTCTACTCGTCCCTGGAGGCCTATGCTGACACCCAGGCCGACCGGAAGATCGCGATGGGCACCGACTGCACGGTCGCCCTGGCGACTGTCGATTCGTTCGGGATCGACACGTCCGGCCATGACGTCGCGGTGCTGAAGATCGACGTCCAGGGGCACGAGGTCGAGGCGTTGCAGGGCGCGACCGACACCTTGAAGAAGGTGGACGTGCTGATCGGCGAGCTTTCGTTCGCCAGCCAGTACGACGGCACGGAGCCGTCCTTCGCCCGCGTCTGTGGCATCCTGCATGCGGCCGGACTGTATCCGGCCATCTTCCAGGATTACGGCCGGCAACTCGGCCCTTATGCGTTCGAACGCGACGTCGTCTTGGTGCGGCGAAATCGCCTCGACCGCCTGTACGGGTGGAACTGACCTCTTGATCCTGAAAGACCATCGCTACCGGGCCGCCGCGGCCACGGCGGCGGCCAGCGTGCTCGGCCGCCCCGTCAACATGCTGTTGTCGATGGTGGCGGTCGCGCTCGCCGTGCGGGCGGTCGGCCA
>JBIPLS010000006.1:0-34034 GCA_044368305.1 Pirellulales bacterium | reverse complement strand
CCGGCGAGCGCGAGCGTGGCGACGCCCCGGCGGTCGACCGCGAAGCCGTGCTTCCACCAGCCGTAGGCCAGGATCACCACCGGGAACATGACCATGGCCGTCTTGGCGAGCATGGCCAAGAGGAAGAGGAGCACGGCGAGGACGTAATGCCGCGTGCGATCGGCGGGCTGCGTCGCCTCGTCGAACTGCACGAACGACGCGCAGGCCAGGAGGAACAGCGGCTGCGAGAGCGTGTTCTTGATCTCGGAGACCCAGGCCACCGACTCGACGCACACGGGGTGGATCGCGAACACGAGGCCGCCCAGCCAGGCCCCGGGGAGCCGCATCACGTGCAGCAGCCGCCAGAAGGCCAGCGCCCCGAGGATGTGCAGCACGATGTTGACCACGTGGTAGCCGGTCGGCCAGGCCACCTTGGCCACGGTGCCGTCGGGCTGCGGGATCGAGACGTGGAAGAACGGCCACTGGGCCCACATCGCCGTGTAGGAGAGCGGGAAGTAGTCGGCGCCGTCGGGGCTGACCCACAGCTTCGCGAGCGTCGCCAGGGCGTTCTCGGGCACCTTCCGGTCCGGCGACGTGCGGTGCTGGACGGTGAGGTTCTCCGTCAGCAGTTGGTCGTCGTCCCACAGCCAGTCGCCGTGGTACACCGGCGAGTAGACCCACAGGCCGGCCAGGACGAGCAGCACGACCTTGAAGAGAAACTCCTCGAATCGTCCCGCGGACTCGTCCGCCGCCGGCCGGGGGGCGACCGCTGCCTCGGCCGCGGGCGCGGGCGGCTGCGGCCGGGCGGATCGTTCGGTCGTTCCCATGCCGGGCAGTATAGCCCGCGGTCGGACGACCCACACGCGGCGTCGGGCCGCGGTCGATCCCGACATGGCCCGGTGTCCGCAACCTCTGGGCCGCCCACCATGCCGGGCGGCGGAGGCCTCACGGGCCGGGCATCGGACCGACGGTGGAGAGCCGCACACGGCAGAGCAGCGAGTCGGCCGTCACATAGAGCGTCGCGCCGTCGTCGCCGAAGCCGCAGTTGGCCGTGGCCTGCCCGGTGAGTAGCGTGCCCAGGTGGGTGCCGTCGGCTGCGATCACGAGCACGCCGCCCGGACCGGTGGCGAACAGGTTGCCGGCGGCGTCGACCTTGAGGCCGTCCGGCAGCCCGCGCTGCCGCTCGCGGAACAGCCGCGTGCCGTCGAAGAACAACGCCCCCTCGTCGAGCGTCCCGTCGGCCCGCACCGCGAAGACCTTCCAGATCGGCGCCGCCGGGTCGGACTGGGCGACGTACAACTTCTTCTCGTCGGGCGAGAAGGCGAGGCCGTTGGGCCGCGTCATGGTCCGGCACATCACCGTCACCGCGCCGTCGGTGCCGATGCGGTAGATGCCACAAAAATCCTGCTCGCGGCGCGGGTCGTCGAACCGCTCCGGAAGCCCGTAGGGGGGATCGGTGAAGTACACGGCGCCCGAGGAATGGACGACCACGTCGTTGGGGCTGTTGAACCGCTTGCCGCTCCAGGCGTCCGCCAGGGTCCGCTTCCCCCCCTGCGGCTCCAGCCGGCTGACGCGGCGGTCGCCGTGTTCGCAGGCGATCAGCCGGCCCTGGCGGTCGAGTGTCAGACCGTTGCTGCCCGGCTCCGCGCCGTAGCCGCCCGGGCCGGTGAATCCCGAAGGCTCGAAGAACACGCTCAGGCCCGCTCCCGGCTTCCAGGCATGGATTCGGTTGCGGGGCACGTCGGAAAACAGGAGCCGGCCTTCTGCCCTGACCCACACCGGACCCTCCGCCCAGGCGAACCCGCTGGCCAGGACCTCGATCTTCGCGTCCCGGGGCACGAGCGCGTCGAACCGCGGGTCGAGCCGCTCGATCGAACCGACCGTGGGCAGGAGATCCTCGGCGGCGGCCAGCGGCGCCGGGGCTGCGAGAAGCACGAGCAGCACGACCGGAAACGAACGGCGGCACACGGGCGCGGCAAGCGGCATGGGGCACCTGCGACGGAGCGGTTCGGCGGCCGCCATGGTATCGCGCCCTGGCCGATCGACCCTCCCGGAAGCCGCGGCCACGCGGCCGGTCAGGCGACGCGGCCGATCACGCACTTGAGATACTCCCCCTCCAGGCAGCTGGCGCTCACCGGATGGTCAGGGGCGGCGGCCCGGCATTCCAGCAACTGGATCGCGCGGCCGGCCCGCTGGGCCACGCCGCCGAGCATCTGCAGGAAGTCGTCCCGCGACACGGAGCCCGAGCAGGAGCAGGTGACGAGCATGCCGCCCGGCTCGAGCAGGTCCACCGCGAGGCGGTTGATCCGGTGGTAGGCCCGGAGGGCGTCGTCGAGCGTCGCCCGGCTGCGGGCGAACTTCGGCGGGTCGAGGACGACCATCCCGAACCGCTCGCCCGCCGCCCGCAGGGCGTCGAGCTTCTCGAAGGCGTCGGCCGTCTCCACCGTCACGTTCGCCGCGCCGTTGAGATCGGCGTTCGCCTTCGCCAGGGCGGCGGCCTTGGCGCTCGAATCGATCGCCAGCACGCTGCGGGCGCCCCCCGTCACGGCGCAGGCCACGGCGAAGCCGCCGGAATAGCAGAACATGTCGAGCACTCGGCGGCCGCGGGCATGGCGGGCCGCGGCGTGGCGGTTGTCTCGTTGATCGAGGTAGTAGCCCGTCTTCTGACCCGCCGTGAGGTCGACACCGAACTTCAGCCCGTGCTCCGCGACGAAAATCGGACCGGTGGGGGCCGCGCCGCGGAGAACGCGATCGGGGAGATGCAGCCCCTCGAGCTTCGCCAGCCCGCGCTCGGCTCCGCGGAGCAGGATCCCCCGCGGGCCGACGATCTCCCCGAGCATGTCGGCGAGCGTCTCCAGCCGCCGGGCCATCGCCAGGGCCGTGACCTGCACGGCGAGATGGTCGCCGTAGCGATCCACGATCAGGCCCGAGAGGTCGTCCCCCTCGCTGTTGACCAGCCGGGCCGCGCCGGCGCGGTCGTCGAGGCCGAGCGTCCGCCGCAGGGCGACGGCCGCCTCGAGCCGCGCCCGCCACAGGGCGTCGTCGAGCCTGACGGCCGGATCGAAGGCGTAGAGCCGCACCCGCAGCCTGCTCGCCGCGTTCCACAGGCCGCGGGCCACGAACGTGCCGTCGTGCGTGGCCAGATCGACCACGTCGCCGTCGGCCGGGCTGCCCTCCACCCGGAGCACGGCCGAGTCGAGCACCCAGGGATGGCGGCCGAAGAACGGCCGGGCCCGCTTCGGCTTGAGGATCACCGTGGCGGTCGGCAGGCCGGTCGCAGCGACGCCGGCGTCAGGCATGCACGACCTGCTTCGCCTGCCCGGGCACCACGTGCGGCGGCGGCAGGGCGTCGCTGCCGGGCTCGGTCGTCACGCGGCGCCGGCCCTCGCGGTCGGCCTTCTTCCGCTCGATCCGCAGCACGCTCCAGCCGAACACCGCGCCCAGCGGGCCCGCGAGCAGGGCCGGCATGAGCACGAGGTTGCCCACCAGGGCGATGGTGAGCATGGAGAGCATCATGTAGCCGAACCGCTGTGTGGGGCCGAACGGCGACAGCGAGAACACCGACAGCCCGATGCCGATCACGCCCCAGCTCTGATACATCGCCCGAGCGCAGCCCTTGTAGGCGAGCATGGTGGCCTGCTTGCGGTCGAGCCCGTCGGCGATCCCGCGGCGGAACCAGAGCATGAAGTGGACGACGTCGTCCACGGTCACGCCCAGGGCCACGCTCGGGGCCATCACGGTCCCGATGTCGATCAGCAGGCTGCCGGCGTCGAGCGACTTGAGCAGCGCGTTGCCCCAGCCCATGCCGCCGAAGACGAGGAGCGCCGGGAAGGCGGCCGGGAGCAGGAGGACGAGGCCGGCGGACAAGGCCCGGCAGAGGACGATCATCACGGCGACGATGATCGCGAAGTCCCAGATGAAGCCGATCTTGAGGCCGTCGAGCAGCGAGTGCTGGGCCTTGTAGACCAGGGGCACCAGGCCCGTGTAGTCCACGGTCACGCCGCTGACGCCCTCGGCCGTGAGCCGCTCGAGGATGGGGTTGATCTTCCGCTGCAGGTCGGCCTTGAAGAGCGCGTAGTCGACCTCCTTCACGGCGCTGACCCGGGCGCTGATCCGCCACAGCTCCTGCCGCCGCTCGCGGCCGTCCGCCGCCACGCGGGCCTCGCGGAGGTAGTCGCCGTCGAGGAAGTCCTGCCGGTGGGCCATGAGCCGGCGGTTGAGGACGTCGCGGCGGGTGCTCTTGCCGATGCCGAAGGCCCGGGCGGCGGCGCCGCCCATCCCGCTGCCGGAGTCGCCCGCCTCCAGGCTACGGCCGAAGGTCACGGTGGACAGCGAGCTGCCCACCTCGTCGAGCGTGCCGATCTCCTGCTGGATCTCCCCGACGAGCTCCATCCGCTCCAGGAAGTTGAGGTCGCAGTCGCCCGGGGCCGCCTCCCCCCGCTTCGCAGCCGGCAGGCCGTCGATCCGCACCAGGATCTCCATCGGCACCAGCGGCCCGAGGTTCTTCTCCAGCCACTTGTAGTCCTCGCGGATCCGCGCCTTGGGGGAGAAGAGCCGCATCAGCTGCACGCTGCTCTCGACCCGCGTCATGCCGTAGGCCACGCCGGCCATGAGCAGCAGGCAGGCCGTCGCCACCAGGCCGTGGTGTCGGGTGATCCACTGGCCCACGCGCCACCAGCGGCTCTCCTCGATCGGCCGCCAGTTGGCGTCGCCCTCCCCGTCGCCGGCGGCGGCGCCGATGCGGAGCTTCGGCGGAAACAGCTCGAGCGCCGCCGGCATGAGCGTGATCAGGATCAGGAAGCTGACGAACACGCCCGCCGCCGAGAAGATGCCGAACATCCGGATCGGCACCAGCTCGCTCACGGCGAGCGTCGCCAGGCCCACGGCGGTGGTGCCGGTGGCCAGCGTGAGCGGCAGGAGGGCGTGATGGACGGCGCGGCCGGCCGCCCCCTCCTGGACGCCGGTCTCGGCGAGCTGGTCGCGGTAGTAGTTGGCCAGGTGGATGGCACCGCTGGTCGTGGCCACGTAGACCAGCGACGGCATCGTCAGAAGGATGGCATCGACGGGGTAGCCCGAATACCAGACGACGGCCAGGCTGGCGAACATGCTGTAGACGCCCGACGCGATCACCATCGCCACCAACGCCTTGCTCTTCAGGCTCCACCAGCTGACGAAGAAGCCGACCACGAGCGAGAGCCCGAAGAGGATGGTGACGCTCGTCTGGCCGGCCTTGTCGATGGACACGTTGTCCACCGGCGGCCCCCCCATGTGGAGGTCCTTCTCGGGGATGCCGCACTCCCGGGCGGCGACGTCCTTGATGAGGTCGATCGCGCCGTGGAGGTTGGCCCGGGCCGTGTCCGCCAGCGTCAGCACCAGGCAGGTTTGCCGGGCGGCGAGGTCGTCGGCGGGGTCATTGGCCGGCACTCCGGCGGGCGGCGGGCCGATCAGGGCCCCGGTGAGCCGGGAAACGGCGTCCTCGACCTCGAGCTTCAGCGGACCGTCCTTGTCGGTCATCCGCGCCACCGCCCGGGGCCCCGTCTGGGCCGCTTTGAAGTACAGCGGCCGGTCGATCCGGGAGGCCTCCTCCGGGGGCGGCAGGAGCTTCTTGGCGAGCAATTCCAGCCGGGGATCGGCCATCGTGCAGCCGTCCCAGCTGACGAGGACGAACTCCTCACCCGTGAAATTCTGGCGGAAAAACCGGTAGGTCTGAGTTTCCGGGTATTCGAGGGGCAGCCAGCCCTTCACGTCGTTGCGGTTATTCCCTTTGGCCTTGATCGCCCCGACCACCACCAGGGGCAGCAGGAAGACCAGGACCGCCATGATCCAGACGCTGTGCCGCTGGTAGAGGTTTGGTCCGTGATGCGACATCGAGGCCGTCCAAGGCGGTCAGCCGGGCGTTTTTCCCCGGTTCGGGAACCATGAACCCTACAGGCGTTCGATCACCCAGTCCATATCGTTCGCCCACGATACGTCGGCTTTTTCCCGCTGGCCGCACGACGTAAGTGGTTTCCTGGGAACAGGTTCCGCACGCCGCACACTCCCCGCGACCCCGACGGGCGTCACGGGGCGGGCGGGGCCACTTCAGCCGCCTGGAAGCCACAGGCCTTGTGGGAGCCGTCGCAAAACGGCCGGGACCCGGACTGGCCGCAGCGGCACAGGGCGACGGCCCGTTTGCCCGTGGGCAGGGCGAACTCACCCCCGTGATGGTCGGTCACCCGCAGCCGCAGGCTCCCGCCGGAGTCCCCTTCCGGCATCTCCACGACCAACGGGCCGTTCTCCCGACAGCGGATGGTGACGGCGTCCGGGGGGAGTTTCCGAGCCGGACGCCCCTCCCCCGCGCCGTCGGCGGCTGCCGCGGCCTCGCTCACGGTCCGGCCTCGGCCCCCTCGACGGCCGGCAGGGCCGTTTCGTCGAGGATCTCGATCCAGAGCCGCACCGTGGCCGTCGGTGCCGCGGCTGCCCTGGGCGGGTTCGATTCAGATCGCTTGGACAGCCCGAACCCGGCGGCCCTGCCAGGGTCGTCAGGCACGATGGGACCCGCAAGCGCCTGGGATGGCCGCCCGGAGGCCAGGGGCTCGCCTGCCTTCTCTATCTCCAGGTCGAGCGACGCATCCACCTTCCGGGCAGCAGAGTTCGCCCGAGCCGAGGCCAAGGCAGCAGGCGACCCATCGGCCCGGTCTTTGCCCGCGGCGACCTGCCGCTCCGACGCCTCCAAGTCCGCGACCAGGGCCTCGATCGCCTGCCGAGTTCCCACGATTGCCAGTCGCTCCACCCGGTAATCCCCGGGCGTGGCTCGCTGCTCACTCTCGGGGGCGGCCGAAGCGGTGG
This sequence comes from Pirellulales bacterium, assembly GCA_044368305.1. Lineage (GTDB taxonomy): Bacteria > Planctomycetota > Planctomycetia > Pirellulales > UBA1268 > QWPN01. The sequence goes on along the minus strand of JBIPLS010000006.1, from coordinate 27,227 downwards.
CGTTTTGATCCTCGGCCGGCCGATCGTCAACCGAGCCCAGGGGTGCGGCGGACCACCCTTGCTGCCCTGGCTGGGAGGGCTCACCGGCCTGATGTTCACCAGGAGCCGCAGACCCTTGGGCACGGCTGCTACCGCCACCTGCAACTCCTCCTTCCGGCGCCATCGTGTATGGCCTGCCTGGGGGAGCTGCCTGCTCCTGCGTGGGCTTGTCGACGGACAATCCGCCGCCGGCAAGCAGGCCTTCCAGCCGCCGACGATCTTCCTGTCGCCGGATGCGGAACGTCACCACACGGTCGTCGGGCGAGGAGTTCGCAGCAAGCTTCAGTATCTTCTCCGCCACCTTCGCAGCCTCTTCCGGTGCAGACCTTCGCGGCGCCGGCGGAGAACCCGCGACCGTCTCGAGCGACTCAGCGGACTCGAGACCGGCCGCGCCGGGTTTGCCGCGACCATTCGCCCGATCCTGGAACGAAGCGTTCGGGTTTTGTTTCAGCGTGTCCAACGCTTTGTCTGCCGTTCGCTCATCCTCTCCGCGCAAGACCCCGGATTCGCGATCGGCAAGCCTCCGGTTCAGGGCAAGATCTTGGCCGAATGACTCTCTTGCGTCAGTTTTGGCTTTCGCATCCATGGGCAAACCGTCCACCGGACGAGCGTCCCGGGTCTCGGCGACTTTCTCCGCGAGACGGTCGCCGCGCCCCGCGGGACCAGTGCCCTCGTCCTGCGCGGGGACCTTTTCGACGAGCGCCACCTGGCGATGGCCGGGCCCGGACGGTTGGTTGATCACCACGGCGACGAGCAGCCCGGCGGCCAGCGCACCGGCCAGCGCGAGCCACGGCCAGCGCTGCCGCAGCGGCTCGCCAGCGGGCTGCATGGCGTCCTCCCGGGCCTCGGCGATCTCCTCCTCGAGCCGCTCCCGCTCGATGCGTCGCCACTCCGCCTCCACCGCGGCGGCGGTGCCGCCCGCGTCGCCGGCCGCATCCAGGGCCGCGAGCACGTCCTGCACGAAGCCGGTGGGAGGGGGCGTCGCCGGCAGGCCCGCGAGCCATGCCTTCTGGCAACGCAGGTCGGCCACGAGCCGTGTCAATTCCGGCGACGCGGCGACGAGACGGGCGACCTCCGCGGCCTCGGCCGCCGGCAGACGGTCGTCGAGCCACTCGCTCAGTCGCGGGTCTGTGGCGGACAGCGGCCCATCGGGATGCGGGGTGGTCATGGGTCTCCTCGATCGCCGGCCTCGAGCAGCCGGCGCAATTCCAACCGGGCACGATGCAGGCGGCTGCGGACGGTGCCGACCGGGATGTCGAGCACCTCCGCGATCTCCTCGTAGCCGACGCCCTGCATGTCAGCGAGGATGACGACCTCGCGGGAGTGAAGATCGAGCCTTCCCAGCGCTGCCTGGACGCGGGCGGCGAGTTCCTCCTGCTCGAGCCGCGCCGACACGTCGGTGCCGTCGGCCTCCGGCACCACCGGCGGACGGCCCGCCGGCGGCGCCTCCAGCGACGCCATGGCCGGCCGGCGGCGGCCCGCCGCGGCCGCGTGGTTGCAGGCGATGCGGTGCAGCCAGGTGGAGAAGGCGCTCCTGTGCTCGAACGTCGCGATGTTGCGGTATGCGGACACGAACGTCTCCTGGGCGAGGTCGCGGGCCTGCTCCCGACAGCCGGTCAGCCGCTCGAGGAGCGCCAGGATCCGTGCCTGGTGTCGCTCTACGAGGGCCGCGAAGGCCTGTCGGTCGCCAGCCGCCGCTGCCGCCACGAGCGCCGCGTCGGCCTCGGCCCCCGGTGGGGTCGCGGCCGGCGGCGACTGGCTGCGGTGGCTGCCCACGTGCGTTGCTCTCGCCCTGGAGGATTGGATGCGCGACCCGGGAAAAAAGTTCCCGGATTTTTTGGGCCCGGGTTTTTACGGCGATTTTCCAATGTCGCCGCCCGGTGGGCGGCCGTCAAAGGCCCGGAACCGCCGGGCCGTCGGGCCGCCGGGAGGGGGGGCGGCGGAGGATCCACCACCACCAGGCGGCGGCCAGGGCCAGGAGCACCAGCGACACCAACTGCGAGATCGAAAGCGGCGTCCCCCAGGCCGGCGGCTCGTCGATGCGGATCGCCTCCAGCAAGAGCCGCGAGACCGGGTGCAGCGTGAGCACAAGACCGAAGACCGCGCCGGGCCGCCGGGCCAGCGGCGTGAACGCCACGGCGAGGCCTGCCAACACCGCCGCGTCGATCGCGGCATAGAGCTGCGCGGGATGCACCGGCAGGCTCCACGGCGGTGCCGCGGTCGGTGCGGCCGGTGGCAGGAGGCCGCGGGCTTGCTGGTCGAGCCACGGCGGGCTGTCCGGCGGGAAGCGGACGGCCCAGGGGAGGTCGCAGGGGCCGCCGTAGCAGCAGCCGTTGAGGAAACAGCCCACGCGACCGAGCGCGAGGCCGACGAGCAGGCCCGGCGCGACCACGTCGGCAACCTCGAGGATCGGCAGCCCGCGCCGCCGCGCGAACAGCCAGGCGGCGAGCGCCGCGGTGGGCAGTGATCCGAAGACGACGAGCCCTCCCTGGGAGACGTTGAGCACGTGGCCGAGCGCCGTCGCCAGGTCGCGACCGGGCGGAAAGAACTGCTCGTGGTACTCGAACACGTAGAACAGCCGCGCGCCGACGAGCCCCCAGAGAAACACTTCCATGCCGAGCGCGAGAATCGTGTCGGTGTCGATGCCGACCACCCGGCCGCGGCGGATCGACAGCCAGATGCCGGCCGCGGCCGCCACGAGCAGCATCAGGCCGTAGCCGCGAATCGGCACGCCCTGCCCGTCGTCGAGCGCCGGCAGGCCCCAGCGGATGAACGCGCCTGCCGCGAGGAGCGGCAGGCCGATCGCGGCCGCCGCCCGGCCGAGTCCCTCGCGGAACGCGGCCCACGCGAAGGCCGCGCTGCCGAGCACGGCCCACAGACCGAGCAGCAGCCCCCAGCCGAACAGCGGCACGTCTCCGAGCCGCGCCGGCACGTGGAACAGCGTGGACAGCATCAGACGCTCCCGCGCGGCGGCAGCAGGCGGTTGTCGATCAGCCGTGTCGTGCCGAGCCTGGCGGCCACGAGGGCCACGGCCGGCACCCCCTCCCGCACGGGCCCGAGCGACTCGGCGTCGACGATCACCGCGTAGTCGATCTTCAGTCCCGCCGCCTCGAGCGGCGCACGGAGCGCCGCCGCGACGGCGGGCAGGGCGGCACCGGATCGCCACGCCGCCTCCGTCCGTTCCAGGCCCGCGAACAGCGCCGCGGCCCGCGGCCGATCGGCGGCCGAGAGGTAGGCGTTGCGGGAACTCATCGCCAGGCCGTCCGCCTCGCGGACGGTCGGGCAGACGACGATCTCCACTGGCAGGCCGAGGTCGCGGACCATCCGCTTCACCACCAGGGTCTGCTGCCAGTCCTTGGCGCCGAAGTAGGCGGTGTCGGCCGGCACGGCCAGGAACAGGCGGCAGACGACCGTGGCCACGCCGGAAAAGTGGCCGGGCCGGACCGCGCCCTCGAACTCCAAGGCCGGGCCCGCGACGACGACCCGGGTGGCGTCGTCGGGCGGATAGACGGCCGCCGCCTCGGGGGCGAAGACCCAGCGGACGCCGAGCGGCTCAAGGACCGCCATGTCGGCCGCGAGGGTGCGCGGGTAGCGGTCGAAGTCCTCGCCCGGCCCGAACTGCGTGGGATTGACGAAGATCGACACCGCCACGTCGTCGCACGCGCCGGCCGCGCGGGCGACGAGGCTCGCGTGGCCGGCGTGCAGTCCGCCCATCGTCGGCACGAAGCCCACCCGCCGGCCCGCCCCCCGGGCGGCGAGCACGGCCGCGCGGATCACCGCCGGGTCGCCGATGACGGTCGGCCGCGCGGGCATCAGATCATCGCCTCGACGGCGGCGGTCGCCTCGGCCGTCGCCCGCCCGAGGTCGTCGGCGTCGATCGCGACCACCGCCTTCGGCGCCCGCGGCCCGCGGAGGCGGCGGACGAGCCGCTCCTGCAGCTCCACGAGCGCCGCGGCGGACGCCGGCGGCGGCGCGAGCGTGGCCGTCGTGGCGGCGAGGTCGGCGAACAAGTCGGTGTGCGGGGCCGACTGCCGACCACGGAAGGTGATCCTCTCCTCGAGCGCGTCGGCGGTCGCGACGAGCAGGATGGCGACCTGCGGCGCGGGCACGACGGCCGCCGCGCGGGCGAGGTCGGCCTCGAGGCGGGCCGCATCCGCGGCCGCGAGCCGGCCGCAAGCCGCGGCGGGGATGACGTCGAGCCAGAAGTCGATGACGGTGCCGTGCGGATCGGCGGTCCAGTCGGCAGCCGCCAGCGGCCGCGTCCACGCGGCGACCGTCTCGCGCCACGCCTGCGGACCCGCCGCGGCCAGCGGCAGCGGGTGCGGGGCGTGGATCGGCCGGGCCATCAGCGCGTCGGCGACGGCGGCCGCGACCTCCGGGGCGCCGCTGCCGGGCACGCCCACGACCGCCACGAGCGGATGCGGTGCCGAGATGTTGTCGAGCAGCGCCCGGAGCGAGCAGCCAGCGAGTGGATGGGGCAACTCGGCGGCGATCTCCACGGCCGGCTCGAGCACGAACCGCCGGGTCGTCATCCGCGGGTGCGGCACGGTGAGCGAATCGTCGTCGATGACGAGATCGTCATACAGCAGCAGATCGAGGTCGATCGTCCGCTCTCCCCAGCGCACCGTCCGCTCGCGGTGGAGCGTGTTCTCCACGGCGGCCAGCATGCCCAGCACGTCGTGGGGCTCGAGGTCGGTGTCGAGCAGGCAGGCGCCGTTGAGGAAAGGGTTCTGCCCCGTCGGCCCGCCCACCGGGCGGGTTTCACGGTAGCGGCTCACCGCCAGCACGCGGACCCCCGGCATGAACCGGAGCAACTCGACAGCCCGGTCGAGCTGCTCGCGCCGCCGGCCAAGATTGGACCCGCACCCGATGAGGCATCGTGCCATGGCTGTTCCCGCGACCGGACGCCGTCATTCTACCGGTCGCATGGCCCAGCCCGGCAAACGGACCGATCGGCCCGCGGTGCGGGGCCGGAAAACGGGGGGGACATCCAGGCCACGACCAAGGTCGTCGACTGTCGATCCCTCAAGTCGTCGCCCCCCTTTGTTTCCGACTCCGCACCGATCCCTTTTGCGACGTGAAACGCCTCCGGTCACGGTCCTCGCACGGGCTGTTCGTATCGGCTGTCGATCTCGATGGTGAGCGTTGGGCGTGATTCTGTGGAGTGGCTCTGGGTTGTCAAGGACGCACCCGTGCGGGCCGCTGTCCGCCGCCCACCGCGGGCATGCCGGAGCCGCCGCGTCGCTGCCAGCGGCGCCAGCATTGCCGGCACCGCGAAAACATGATGTGCTTTCCGGCGGCGGGCGCGTCCCGCAGGCAGGAGTTTTTCATGGGCCGCTTCCCCGGCGCCGCCGACGACGACCTCGCCGCCGCCGACTTGCGATCGGAGGAGTGGGTGGCGGACGCCACGCCGCTCGAGGCCGTACCGGCCGGCGCGGCTCCCGCAGCGGCCGCGACACTGCAGGATTCCTACTGGTCGCTGTCCCGCACGCCCCTGACGAGCCTGATCTTCGCGCTGCCGCTCGTGTTGGCCTACGAGGGCGGCGTGCTGCTGCTGGGCCGGGGCTCCCCGCGGAACGGCGCCGACGTGTGGCTGCGGCAACTGCTCGACGCGTCGGGCTTCGGGGCGTACTTCCTCCTCCCTACGCTCACCGTGGTGGGGCTGCTGGCCTGGCACCACATCGAGCACGATCGCTGGCGATTCAGCCCCGCCGTGCTCGGCTGCATGGCGATGGAATGCGGGCTGTGGGCCGCGATGCTCCTCGGGCTGGCGCGGCTGCAGGGCCGGCTCTGGGACCGGCTCTGGCCCCTCGCCTTCGGGGGCGGCCTGGAGAGTGTTTTCGCCCGCCTGATAGGGTTTTGCGGGGCGGGGCTCTACGAGGAGGTGCTGTTCCGGCTGCTCCTCCTGCCGGCGCTCGTCTGGGCATGCGAGCGGCTCGGGGCCTCGGCCGCATGGGCTGCGATGCTCGGGCTCGTGGCCTCGAGTTTGCTCTTCGCAGCGGCCCACTACGTCGGCCCGCTAGGCGACGCCTTCGACCTCTACAGCTTCACCTTCCGCACGCTGGCGGGCATGTTCTTCGCGATCCTGTTCGTCGTCCGCGGGTTCGGCATCGCGGCCGGCACGCACGCGCTGTACGACGTGCTCGTGGGGCTGCTCTGAGCACGCGACGGTCCCATGTCGAGGCGCGGCGGTCTTGTCAAGACGACCGACGGGTTTTTTCGCGTGGCCGCCGCACCCGGATTTTCCCGGCGGCCCGCCGGCCGCGTGGATGAACTTGGTCGCCTTCGGGGCGGAGCCGTATACTTGCGTCCGCAGTTCGACGCTGCTGTCGCTGGCTCGCGGTCGTCCCGTGAGCCGCCGCGAGTTCCCGGAGTCGATCGCACCGTGATCTCCGTTCGCCCCAAGGTCGCGGAACTCGTCTTCCAGCTCTATGGCCGCGTGCTCCATCCGGAGCTGTTCGAGATCTGTGCTGCCCGGACCGTGTCCCGCGGCAGCTACTCGGCGGTGATTTCGATCACTGACGCCGGCCACCTCGTGACCTGGCGGAAGGACGGTCTGACGCTCACCGAGCTGGCCACCAGCCTCGCCCAGCCGCTGCCGCAGAAGAGGCGGCTGCTCTCGCATCGGATCGCGGGCGAGCGGAGCGACCGCATGGAATGCCGCGGCGGTGCCGCGTACCAGACCTGTTTCCAGCTGGAGACGGCCGAGCAGGAGGTATTCTGGTCGTTCCAGGAGGAACTTGCCGCGGAGGGGGCCAAACGGGGGCTCTTGCACCGCTTCGAGTCGGCCGGCCGCCTGGCCCTCGGGGCCCTGTCCTGGATCCACGTCGAGACGCGCCCGCGGAGCCTGCTCGTGCAGGCCTACCACACGTTTCCGGACGACCTCGCGATCGTGAAGAGCCAGTCGCTCTTCGAGTGCCCCTGACCCCGACACCCTGCCTGGTCCGCGATGCCGCAGCCCCCGTCCCCCCCGCCGCACGAGGCCGCGAGCCGGCGGAGTCGCGTGCTCATCGCCGACGACAACGAGCCCAATCGCGAGCTGCTGGAGGTCTATCTCGCCGACCTCGACTGCGAGATCGCCACGGCCGTGGACGGCGCCGACACGCTCGCCAAGGTCGCCGAGTTCCGGCCCGACGTGATCCTGCTCGACGTCATGATGCCAAAGCTCTCGGGATTCGAGGTCTGCCAGCGGCTCAAGTCCGACCGGGCGACGAGCCCGATCATGATCCTCATGGTCACGGCGCTGGGCGAGCTGGGCGACATCGAGCGGGCCGTCGACGTGGGCACCGACGACTTCCTCTCCAAGCCGGTGAACCGCGTGGAGCTCGTGAAGCGCGTGGAGAACATGCTCAAGCTGCGGCACGTGTCTGACGAGCTGGAGCGGCTCCGCAGCTACATCCGCACGATGGACGACGACCAGCCGCCGCGCTGACGGCACGGCCCCGCGGCCGGGCCGCGTTCAGCCGCCAGTGCAGGCGGCCCGCGACGGCGGCTCACCGCGGGGCGAGGCCGACGTGGTCGAGCACACGGATCGTCGCGGGCGACTTGTTGAGCACGTAGAAATGCACGCCGGGCACGCCGGCCGCGACCAGCTCCTCCACCTGGCGGGCCGCGAAGGTCACGCCCACCTCGAACTGGGCGGCCTCGTCGTCCCCAGCCGCCTCGAACGGCCCCGTGAACGACTCCGGCAGCCGGGCCTTGCACAGGGCGGCGATCCTCCGGATCTGGGCGTAGTTGGTGACCGGCATCACGCCGGGCACGATCGGCGCGGTGATGCCCAGTGCGACGCAGCGGTCGCGAAACCGCAGGAAATCGGCGTTGTCGTAGAACAGTTGCGTGACGACGACGTCGCCCCCGGCGGCGCACTTCCGCTTCAGGTTCTCCAGGTCCGCCTCCGGGCTCGCGGCCTCCTGGTGCGTCTCGGGGTAGCCGGCCACGAGGATGTCGAACCCGGGGAACTCGCCGCGGATCAGGGCGATGAGCTCCGCGGCATACCGCAGGCCGCCGGCCACGGGACGGAACGCTTCCTGCCCTTGCGGCGGATCGCCCCGCAGGGCGACGATCGCTGCCACGCCACGGTCGCGGGCCTCACCGAGGTAGGCCCGCAGCTCGTCGACGGTGCTGCCCACGCAGGTGAGATGGCTGGCCACGGACACGCCGTGCCGCCGGCGGACGCCCTCCACGATGTCGAGCGTCTTGCCGCGGGTCGAGCCGCCGGCGCCGTAGGTGCAGGTGACCAACGCGGGCCCGTAGGCCATCAGCTCGTCGACCGTGCGCCACATCGTCGCCTCCGACTCGGGCGTCTTCGGCGGAAACAACTCGAACGACAGGCCGGGTCGGCCGTGCCGGTAGGCGTCCTTGATCGACACGTCGGCTTCTCCCTGCTGCACGCTGCGGTTGAACGTGCCCGGCATTGTAGGCCCGGGCCGGGCGGACCGGCAGGGCCACGGCCGGTCAGGCCGGGGCCGCGGGGGCCGCCAGTGCCTCGAGCAGCGCGCGGTCGGCCGGCAGCATGGCCAGGCCGCGGCGGGCCATCATCCGCTCGAGGATCGTGGCCGCCTGGGCGGCCGTGGAACGGCTGCCGCCCGGGCCGCCCACGAGCATGTTGAGGAACGCCGGCACCAGCTCGGGCGGGCTGCCCCCGATCGTGGCGGCGACGCCGATGCGGGCGCCGCAGGGCAGCGAGGTGTTGACGGCCGACTTCACGAAGTCGCCCACGAGCGCGCCCAGGAACTGCCGGCCGGTGTGGATCGTGTTCCGGCTGCCGTCCGGCAGCAGGTCGTGCAGCCGCACCGGCCCGTAGGTGGCCTTGAGGTTGCCGGTGATCGTGCCCGCGGCCAGGTTCGTCCAGCTCCCCACGTGACTGTGGCCGAGATAGCCGTCGTGCGGCTTGTTGGAAAACGGCTCCATGACGCTCGCCTCCACCTCGCCGCCGACGCGGCAGGACCGGCCCACGCTCGCGCCCGCCCGCAGCCAGGCATGCGGGCTGATCCGCGCGTCCGGCCCGATCCAGGCCGGGCCATCGAGGCACACGAAGGGCCCGACCTCGGCGCCGCATTCGACGACGACCGGCCCGCGGCGCACGGCCACCCAGTCGGCGACCTGCGCCCCCTCGGCCACGAACAGCCCGGGGCGGATCTCCGCGTAGCCACCGCCGTCGATCCGCAGGGCGAGCGAATCCTCGAGCGCGGCCTCGTGCGCCGAGACGACCTCGTGCGTCTGCTCGAGGAGCTCGCAGGCCACGTCCCGCGTCGGCAGGGCGAGCGCGGCGATCGCCTCCTGCGCCGGGCCGGCTCCCGCGGCGACCGCGTCGAGCACCGGCCCGTCGGGCCCGCGGCAGTCGGCAGCCGGATGGAGCAGGGCCGCCGCGACCGTGGTGCCGCAGCGGACCACGCAGCGTGCGCCGGCCTCGACCATCGCCCGCAGGGCGACCAGGTGCCGGCGGCTGGGGACCAGCCGCGCGTTGACGAGGAGTGTCAGGTCGCCGTGGGTGGAGGTCGGGCCCGCGGCCGCGGCGTCGGGGGGGCCGCCCCATACGGCGATCCCGCGGTCGGCGATTCCGGCGAGGTGGCGGGCGAGGTGGGGACGGACGGCGCGGCGGACGCGGCCCAGGTGGCCGAGCAACTCGACGAGCGTGTGGGAGCCGATGGTGATGTCGCAGGCGGGCCGGGCGGCACTGACGACGCCCAGCCGGGCGACCGCTTCGTCCTCGAAGACGACGACGTTCATGGCGGGGGTTCGGGCTCCGGTGACGGGCATAAACATACCGTGTATGGCAAAGGCGTGCGTGGCGTCGTAGTCTGGTCGAATACGTTGCCTCTCACGAGCCGGAGTGGCGGAACGGCAGACGCGGCGGACTCAAAATCCGTTGCCCGCAAGGGCGTGTGGGTTCAAGTCCCACCTCCGGCATTGCAGAAACGACGGGAAAGAATGGGGTTCGCGATCGGGCGGCCCCGCGGCGTCACCCCTGCGGCGAGTGGCCCGGGTGCGCGGCGAGTCTCGCGATGTGGATCGGGCGAGGCTATTCGCCGTGGGAAAAAGTGACAGCCACCAAATATGGGCAAGGTGCCGAAGGTCGGCCGAGCTGCGGGGCTGCCTCGCCGTTCCTCGGCCGACTACGCGGCCCCAAAGTCGACCCGAGGTCAAGCCGTCCGGCTCGACCATGACTACAGCGTATGTGTGTCGCGCGGACTTGCCCAGTTTTGGTGGCTGTCACCTTTTTTGCCTTTTTCGATGCCCATGACGACGCGGTGCCCGTCCATCTTCGCGCGCCGTTTTTCGCAGCATGCGACTTCATTGGTTCTTCGCACCATCTTGAGCAGGGTGCGGGGGCGCGATCTGCTTCTCGGCCTTCGCCAATAACTGCTCGCCAAAGGACTCGACAAACTCCTTGGCCGCGACGGCCTCTTCCAGTTTGCCTGCCTTGGTGAGGCTCTCGACCTCGTTCAAAATCGTCTCCCGGGCTTCCTTCAAAGCCTTCTCGGTAGAGTCGCCATAGGCTTTGCGGTGCCGACTCACATCTGCGACGGCTTTATCCATCGCCCGCTTTACGGCAGGGCCAAAATCTTCGACAGCGAAGCCTTCCCACTCGCAGATGAACCAACGGAGCCGGTCCTGTTGGGTATCGTTCCACTGGCCGCCATTTTCGGCCGTCATCTCCGCGTGGTGCTCTCCGCCGAATGCGTTATCGGGCTGCAGCGGCGACCAGTTCTTGAAGGCCAGAGGTGACCCGTCGACCCACTTCCAGGCACCTTCCTGTGCCTCGTCGGTTGCCCCAATCCAGACGCGCTGTCGTTGCATGCCCGCACGCGCCATCATGTCCACCAGAGCGTTTTGTTCCTCTTGGGTTTCGATGATGACCAAGTGACCTCCCCGGTCGTCGCAAGCCTTCTTGGCGTCGCTCCATCGACAAGGCTCACTAAAGGCCGCGTATTTGTTGCCATTCCAAGCAACAGCAAACTTGGGGATCACTGGTTTGCGGGCATGCCCAATCGACTCTGTTTTGCGGAGCACTGCCTCGGGCATGCTTTCTGCAAACTTCTTGATGGCGATTGCCTGGTCCAGCTTTCCAGCCTTGGAGAGTCTTTCGACTTCCTTCGACAGAGCGTCTTTTGCTTCGTCGAGCGCCTTTTGGTTTGCCTCGTCGCAGGCCTTGCGGCTTTGAGCCAAAGCCTCCGTGGCTTTGTCCAGAGCCTTCTCGACCGACGGCGAAGACTTGGGGTCAAACTCGGCAGAGTAAAGATGAACCGGCACGGCAGCGGCGAGAATCGCGAACGAGATTGTGCACCGACAGCGGCGCATGGATGCCTCCGTGGGATGGGCGGGAATCGCTTTAGGATACCAGTCGGGCTTTTGCTGGTTCCAGCGGGCCACGATCCTGCCGATCTCGGCCTGGCGGCACTAGAGTGTCGAGGCATCTGCCTGCAAGATTCGACCCCTCCCTAGCTTTCGTACCAAGGCTCATGAGAGACTTGGGGAACAGTCCGCGTGGTGTGTCGGAGGGAGGGGCGTAGCCCCGACGGGAGGCACACGATGCGCCGCCGCCGGGAACGCCCCGGAGGCCGTATCGTCCAGCCCGGCGGCGCAGGCCGCGGGCAGGGAGCCGCGAGTCAGTGAGCGGCTTTTTCCGGGCGTAACGCATCGAGGAGAAACGGCGTCATGGCGGCGGCGATTTCGCGGTGGCCCGCCTCGTTCGGGTGCAGGCCGTCCGGGAGGTTCTCCGGGCTCACCACGCCGAGCAGGCTGATGAACCGCACCTGCTTCCTGGCGGCCAACTCGCGATACGCCTGCTCGAGTTGCTGGAGGAGTGGCGGGCAGATGTCGTAGCCTTTCTGCACGTTCCGCTCACAGAGGGCCGCCATGGGGGGGTCCGTTCCGGGCGGCTTCCGCATGATGTCGGCGTTGACGCTGCACGGCGCCACCAGGATCACGTCCTGCGGCGGCAGCTTGGCGAGCGCGGTGTCGATTGCCCTCTCCATATTGGCCACGCAGTCGGCAATCTTCTTGGCGGGAGGCGCCGGGTTCCGTGCCGGCAGGTCGTTGACGCCGAGGAAAAAGATGACGCGGTCGAACGTGGCTCCAGCGGCCACGGCCGCGGCGAAAGTCTCCGCCGCCGCCGCGGTCTGTCGCCCATCCTTGCCGGCGTTGATCGTGTCGATCGCGGCGTGCTCGGCGAGGGCTTTCACCCAGCCCGGGTCTGCCGCCGTGATCGAGTCACCGATGCAGAGCACGGTCTGGGCTTTGTCTTCCGCTGCGGCCGCCAGCGGTGCCAGGCCGGCCATGACGAACGCGGCCAGTCGACGAATCACGGTGTTCACGCCTTTACTCCTGGGGAAAAAAGGTGACAGCCACCACATCTGGGCAAGGTGCTGGAGGTCGGCTGTGCGACTGGGCCGACTCGCCTTTTCTCGGCTGATTGCGCGGCCTGGCCGACGGTCCGAGGTCAAGCCGTTCGGCTCGACCACAACTACAACACAGCAGTGTTGCATGAAAGTACCCAGATTTTCTTGGCCGTCACCTTTTTCCTTAGCAGCAGCCCGTGTCGCCAACCTTGCACTTCTCCGGTGCCAGGCAAGCGGTGTGCTTGGTGCCGAGGTAGAAGAGCAGCCCGGACGGCGTGATTTCCATGCCGCCGATCGGGTACTGGGAGATCACACCCGCTTCGTATTCGACCTCGACGGGAAGTTCATCGGACCGCAGGAGCGGAGCGGCGATCTTCATGATGCTCGCCAGTTTGGTCGTCTCCAGCCGGTGGTCCACGTCGTCGGCGACCCAGACCTGCAGCACGCACGACTTCGCGGACCGGACCGTGCCGCCACAGTCGATGAAATCCTTCTGCACCGCGCCGACCTCGGTGATGTGGTAGTGGGCGGGCACGAAGGACTTGTCCGGCAGCATCCAGTGCATTCTGGCGTCCGGATTGTCGTCGAGTGCCTGGCAAAACTCGCTCACGGTCATCGGCGGAGCCTCACGCTTCGAGGGTTACGAGCCGGTCTGCGAACTTTCGCTCGACGCGATCGCGAACGCCACGGCCATCTGGCTGCGGCTCGAGTTCTCGATGCAGACGAACAGCATGATCTTCATCCGCGACTCCTGCGGCAAGCGGCTGTAGTCTACCGGGCGGGCGGGGATCGTCGGCCCGCTCGACACGTCGCGTAGTGGAAATACGCCTCCTCCTCCGGCCGTCGGCTGCTCGCCTCTTTCTCGGTCGTGACGCCGATCTCGTCAAACCCCGCAGCTGCGAGCTGGTGCTCGAGCTCATCGGCCGTGAAGTGGTGGGTCATGTACAGCACCACGCCCTGTTCATCCCGCGACAGGTAGCTGTGCCGTTCGCCGGTCAGGTGGACGTCCTCGGCATACAGCCGCGCGTACCCGGCGTTGATCGTATCCGACACACCCGAGGCCGAGAGGTAGAGCCACCCGCCGGGCCGGAGGTTTGCACGCACGTGACGCAGCAGGTTCGCCCGCCGGCGGGCGTCGCCGACGATCGAAAGCACCAGCTGGCAGACGACGACGTCGAACGGACCCTCTGCGATCCGGGGCAGGTGGTCCGCCGCGAAGTCGCCTGCGACGAACCGAAGGGAGTGGCCCCGGGCGGCGGCGGAAACGGCCAACGCCTGGGCGGCGCGAACGGCATCCGGATTGACGTCGATGCCCAGCACCGAGAATCCCTGCTCGGCGAGCCGCCTGCCGAGCCGCCCGGTCCCGCACCCGACATCGAGCAGCGCGAGCGGCGGGTTCTCCCCCGCCGGCTCCCGCACCGCCGCCAGGAACCTGTCGAGCTGCGGCGTCGCGGCCTTGCTCGGTATCTTCTCGGCGTCAAACCGTCGCCAGTCTTCGCATGCGTCTCGCATCACCGTCCGTTCCCCGGGACTGTGGCAGGCCGCCGGTGCAGTCGCAGGCCCCAGGCTTGGTCGGCCCGCCCGTCTCAACACCGGCCGGCGATCGCGGCGGCCCGACCGTCGGCCTCGCGAATGGCGGCCGCGACGTCGGCGACCGTGACCGGCCGCGGCAGGTTGTGGATCGTTTCTCCGGGCTGCGTGGCTCGGCCGGCGATGGCGTCGATATCGGCGGCGGTGGCCGCGGCCAGGCCGAGTTGGGCGAGCGTCACCGGGAGCCCCACCGCGCGGCAGAACCGCACGACCGTGGCGAACTCGTCCGCCGGCGTCCCGTCGAGCACCAACTGGACGAGCGTGCCAAAGGCCACCTTCTCGCCGTGCAGGGCGGCATGGGTGCCGGGCAGGATGGTGAGCCCGTTGTGCACCGCATGGGCGGCCGCGAGGCCAGCGCTTTCGAAGCCCAGTCCGGAGAGGAGCGTGTTGGCCTCGATGATCCTCTCCACCGCCGGAGTCACCCGCCGGTCACGCGCGGCTGCCAGCGCCGCTTCCCCGTCGGCGAGCACCGTATCGCGGCACGCCCGGGCGAGGGCGAGCGCCCCCTGCGTCGCCCCGCCGCCGCGCATGTTTGGCCGGCCGGCCGCGGCCGCCGCGCGGCCCTCGTACCAGGTGGACAGAGCATCCCCCATGCCAGCCACGAGATACCGGACCGGGGCCCGGACGATCACACCGCTGTCCACGAGCACGAGGTCGGGGTTGCGGCCGTGGATCCGATACGCCTCGACAGCGCCCGCGGCGGTGTAGACGACGCTCAGGGCGCTCGTGGGAGCATCGGTGGAGGCTACGGTGGGGCATGACACGAACGGCACACCGACCGCTGCGGCCGCCGCCCGGGACGCGTCGAGGCACTTGCCTCCTCCCGCCCCGACGATCGCACGGCCGCCGAGGGCCCTTGCCTCCGCGGCGACGGCGTCGATCTCGGCCGCCGTGCATTCGCCCCCGAAGACGCGGACACGGTGGTGCCAGCCGGCGGCGGACATCGCCTCCGCCCACACCGGCGCGAGCGCCGCCACGGCCGATCGGCCGGCGACCACGAGCACGGGGCCGTCGATGCCGAGGACGCCCATCTCGAGGGCCAGTCTTGCGGTGACGCCGTCACCCTGCACGTAACGCAAGGCCGCGCAGAAGACGCGGTGCATCGACTGTTTCCCCGAGGCTCATCCACGCAGCCGCGACGGGCGAAGCGGAATGCTCCCTCCGCAACGCAGACCGGAGCAGCATAGACCCGCGATGGCCCGCCCACAATCGCCGCCGGGCGGCGCATCGTGCTCGCGATTCGCTCCCGGGAGTGCCGGGCGCTGCGGTGACCGGCCGCCGGACGATCAGCCCGAGGCCCCGCCCTCCGCCGCCGGAATCCCCGCCGAGACGAGCGTGCCGGTGCCGTGCGGCTCGAGCTGAAAAATCTGCACTACCGTGCCGCTCGTGAAAGCATGGACGATCGCCCCCGTCGCCGGCTCGACGACGACCGCCGCCTCCCGCACCCGGCGACCGGTCAGCCGTTGGATTTCCTTTCGCAGTTCGTCGCACGACACCGCGAACAGGGCCCGATGGTACTGCTCCACTTGCGCCGCACCGCCCGCGGTGCGCGACAGAACCTTCTCGGCAGGCGTCAGCGCGTCGTGCAAGGTCAGCACGACCGTCTCGTCGCTGGCGACCACCGTCACCGCCTTGGGCGTGTGGCCGGTGCGTTCCGCCTGCATCGAGAGCGCAATCTGGGCGAGTTCCTTCGCCAGGCTCGTCGTGGACGGATGCTCGGTCATGGTCTCGAACCTTGCATGCCGTGCCTCGTCCGGTGGATGGGAGAGCCGCACCATCCGGAATCGTACCACAATTCGCCGCGGCGCGACGCCCGCGAGCGCGGGGACCGTTCCCCACACGCTCTTCGGGCCGTCCTCACCCGTTCTTCTGCACGTGCTGCCGCCTGAATTGCTGCGGCGCCATGCCCGTGTGGCCGCTGAAGAGCCGCGTGAAATGGCTCTGCGACGAGAAGCCGAGGTCGAGGGCGATCTGGGACAGGGGGATCGCGCCGGCTTTCAGCATGGCGAATGACATGCCGATGCGGCGGCCGTTCATGAAGCGGCCGAGGCTCAGGCCGGCCGACTGCTGGAACTTTCGCGCGAAGTGCCCCGGCGACAAGCCGACCGTGTCGGCGATGCTTTCCAGAGACGGGTGGGCGGCGAGTTGCCCGTCGATCAGGTCGACGAGCCGCCGCATGACCAGGGGGGCGAACACGCTCGTGTCGCGGTGCCACTCCGGCCGCCTCGCCCCGGCCACCTCGCACAGCCGCACGACGACCTGGCGAGCCGCGATCTCATCGCCGATGCCATCCGCCGCGTGGGCTTCGGGCCTTCTTGCCAGCCGGAGCAGGCAGGCCTGGACCAAGGCGTCCCGGAAGGCCGGGAAGGCGACCATCTCCGCTCCGGGCTGCATCCCTTCCGACGCGCAGATGCGACGGATGTGCTGCTCGGGAATGAGCAGGTCGTACATGACGAACGCCTCGGCGGCCGTGATGGCCAGGGTATGCACCTCGCGGTCGCACGGAAAAAATCCGAGGTTCCCCGCGGCCGCATGGAAGGGACGCCCGCCGGCGCGCGTCGACCAGTGGACCTCGGCCGCGCCCGTGACGGTGAGCATGACGTGGTGCGTGACGTGGCGGCACTCGTGCACGTCGAAAACGCGCGGCGGGTGGACGGCAATCCAGCGCGCGAGCCACGCGTACTGCGGGTATGGCGGGCAGGGAAGGGCATCCATGCGAACCGCTGCCTCGGGCCTCGGCACGCACCGCAGGCATGCATGATGCACGCCGTCATCGGGCGGAACGCCGGCGACCGCCACTCATCGTATACCGGCGGGTGGCAAAAGAGTGGTTCCATCGGGGCGCGGCACGAGCCCGCTGCCGTGACGTCGCGGCGCATGCTTCGTGAAAGACGAAGACCGTAGGCCGGGATAAGGTGTCTCGGAAGCCGACCAGGATGCGTCGGCGGGTTCAGCAACAGGGAGGTGGCGATGACAAGCGAGAACCAACGGGCACCGTGCGCCGTCGCGATCTTCGCGCTGGCGGAAATCAAGTCCGCGGCGGATGCCTTTGACCGGGGCGAGTGCAACGTCTGCGAGGCATTGGACGCGATCGTCGTTGCGGTCGATGCGTACCAGGCGGCCATACGACCTGCATCGCGTCAGGATGCCGCGTAGCGGAGATAGGGGCCGCTCGTGACCGCTTGGACTGGCGGATCCGGCCCGGAGGCCGTGCCGTCGGCCGCCGGCGGTCGCGAAGAGGCCGATGACGATCTATCATCGGGCGGCATGGCCGACCGCCGCCGCGCCGTTCACGCGGGCGGTCGGCTCCGGCCCGGAGCCGGCGCTGACGGCGCGGGTCGGCAGCTTCCCGGACGTGGTCTGCGCGGCAGCGGGGCGGCGATGGCGATCGCACTGATCGAGGGGGCGCGGGGATTTGGCACGCGGGTGGGAGTGATCGCGGCGGGTCGCGGCTTCACCTTCGCGGAGCTGCTGGAGCGGTCGGCGCGGGCGGCCGCGGCGCTGCTCGCCGGCCGGCAGGACCTGGCGGCCGCGCGGGTGGCGTTCCTGGTGCCGCCGGGCAGCCGCCACGTCACGGTGCAGTGGGCCGTGTGGCGGGCGGGTGGCGTGGCGGTGCCCTTGAGCCCGCACCATCCGCCGCCGGAACTCGCCTTCCTGCTCGACGATTCCCAGGCGTCGATCGTGGTGGCGGGGGCGGAGCACGCGGAAGTGCTGCGGCGGCTGGCCGCCGCGCGGCGGGCGGCCTTTTTCCTCGACGAGCAACTCATGGCTGCGCCGCCGGCGCCCCTGCCGGACGTGGCCATGAGCCGGCCGGCGCTTTTGATCTACACCTCCGGGACGACGAGCAAGCCCAAGGGGGTGCTGACGACGCACGCCATCCTCGACGCGCAGATGCGATCGCTGATCGAGGCCTGGCGGTGGACGGCGGACGACCACGTTCTGCACGTGCTGCCGCTGCACCACATCCACGGGATCGTCAACGTGCTGGGGTGCGCGCTCCGCGCGGGCGCCGTGTGCGAGTTCCTCCCGGCCTTCGACCAGGCGGCGGTGTGGGAGCGGTTCCTCCGCGGCGATGGGCTGACGCTGTTCATGGCCGTGCCCACGGTCTACGCGCGGCTGGCCGAGGCCTGGGATCGAGCCGACTCCGCCGGCCGGGCGGCGATGCGGGCGGCCTGCCGGCGGCTGCGGCTGATGGTGTCTGGCTCGGCGGCGCTGCCGGCGTCGCTGCTCGAGAAATGGCGGGAGATCTCCGGGCACACGCTGCTCGAGCGCTACGGCATGACGGAGATCGGGATGGCGCTGTCGAACCCCTACGAGGGCGAGCGGCGGCCGGGGGCGGTGGGCGTGCCGCTGCCGCTGGTGGAGGTGCGGCTGGCGGACGAGGCGGGAGCGGTGGTCACGCGGGAGGACGTGCCCGGCGAGATCCAGGTCCGCGGGGAGACGGTGTTCCAGGAGTATTTCGGTAAGCCGGAGGCGACCCGGGCGAGCTTCACGGACGACGGCTGGTTCAAGACCGGCGACGTCGGCCTGGTGGAACGGGGCTATTACCGGATCCTGGGCCGGGCCTCGAGCGACATCCTGAAGACGGGCGGCTACAAGGTCAGCGCCCTGGAGATCGAGGAGGTGCTGCGGGAGCATCCCAAGCTGGCGGAGGTGGCCGTGATCGGCCTGGACGACGAGGCATGGGGCCAGCGGGTGTGCCTGTGCGCAGTTTTGAAGCCGGGCCAGGCGGTCGATCTGGCCGAGATCCGGGCGTGGGCCAAGCAGCGGCTCGCGGTCTACAAGGTGCCCAGCGTGCTGAAGCTCCTCGACGGGCTGCCGCGGAACGCGATGGGGAAGGTCAACAAGGGCGAATTGTCGAGAGGATGACCATGCCGGATCCGCCGCCGGGCCGGTCACTCGGCGGGCGGCTCGATCCGCAGCATCGGCTTCAGGTTGCGATAGGTGCTCGGACCGATGCCGTCCACCTCCAACAGGTCGGTGAGCCGCCGGTAGGGCCGGCCCTCGATGATCCGGTTGGCGAGCGCCTCGCCCACCCGCGGCAGCCGCATGAGATCCTCCCGCGAGGCCGAGTTGATCTCCACCACGTAGCCCGGCGGCGGCCCGGTGGCGTCGACCGCCGCGCCCAGTTCCCGCTCCTCGTCCCGCTCCTGCCGGCGCTCCGCCGGCAGCGCGTTCCAGTCGGTGTGGGCCCAGATCCCGGCTCCCCGCTTGGCCGCCCGGAGTTCCAAGTCGGCGAGCGTCTCGCGGTATTCCTCCGCCGAATCGCCCGCCAGAGTGGTGCGGCCCACGCCGTAGGCCCGGGCCAGTCCGGCGGAGACCAGATGGGCCGCCAGGTCGCGACCCTCGGCGTCGAACACGAAGGCGTAGATCCGCTTGTGACGGCCGTCGCCCCGGGCGTCGGCGAAGCTCGTGTGGATCGTGAACGGCGCCGCCAGGAACCGCCGCGTCTCCTCAGTGGACTGCCGGGCGAGATCCTTGGCCAGGGCGATCGAGGCTGCGGCGTCGGGCCGCGCGCTCGTGATCCCGAAGTAGCGCCGCTGGCCCCGCAGCCGCCGGGCGTCGGTCTCGCCGCTGACGTGCTGCTCCAGGCAGTCGGCGCCGTAGAGCCGCACGGTATGCACCTCGCCGTCGGGCGTGCGGACCGGGAAGCTGTCGCCGTCGGCCCAATCGGCCGCCACGAGCGTGCAGCCCGCCACGGCCACGAGATCCGCGGCGGCCGCGGTGCCGGCGCAACAGGCCACGGCCAGCGCCACGCAGCGGAGCAGTCGGGACCGGGGAATCATCGCCACGCCCTCCGCGTCAGCCGCCGAGATCGGCCTCGAGCCGCGCCAGCCGGGCGGTCAGGTCGGCCACGCCGCGCTCCAGCTCCGCGACGCGGTCGGCGAGGTCGTCTCGGGCCGGGGCGGCGACCGGTCGCGCCTGCGGCGGCTCGGCCGCGGCCGGCGGCGCCGCGGCGTCGGCCCGATCGTCATCGGCCGCCTGCGGCGGCTGCGCCGCGGCCGCGCCGCCGGCCATGCCCAGCTGCGCCCGCACCTTGTCCAGCTTCTCGGCGGGCAGCAGGCCGTGCGTCAGCATCCGCCCCCGGCCGGGAGGCGAGAGCCAGACGACGAGGCCCCGGGACGCGAGCCGGTCGAGGTGGCCGCGGAGCACGTCGAGGTCGGGGATCGGGTCCATGCGACTGGCCCGCCCCCGCAGGTCGCCCTCCGTCTGCTCGCCGCGCAGCAGCAGCTCGCCGAGGATCGCCAACTCCTCCTTCTCGACCCCCAGCCATTCGTAGGCGAGGTGACGGTAGCGGGGGATCTTCCCGCTGCCGAACACCTCCGCCATCGCCCCGCACTTCCGCAGGCCCGCCACGGCCCGCATCACCTGCTCCTCGTCGAGCGTCATCACGGGATCGCGGTTGCTCTTCTGGTTAGAGCCCGTGACCAGGGCGTTGAGCGAGAGCGGATACTGGTCGGGGGTGGTCTTCGCCTTCTCGATGAGGACGCCGAGAACCCGGCGCTCGGCGGCGTCCAGTGGCCGGATCTCCCCGCTGCGGTTCGTGGCGTCGTCCATCGGCTCGTCGTCCCTCGGGGCGGGCCCCGCCCCGTCCCGCCCGCCACCCGATTCACGCCAGCAGGTCGCCGATCACGCGGGCAGGCTCGACACCCGTGAGCTTGAAGTCGAGGCCCAGGTGGCGATAGGTGAGCCGGTCGTGATCGAAGCCCAGCAGGCGGAGGACGGTGGCGTGGAAGTCGCGGATGTGCACTGGATCCCGCACGACATTGTAGGAGAAGTCGTCAGTCTCGCCGTAGATCTGCCCCGGCCGGGTGCCGCCGCCGGCCATCCACATCGTGAAGCAGCGCGGGTGGTGGTCGCGGCCGTAGTTCTCCCTGGTGAGGCCGCCCTGGGAATAGATCGTCCGCCCGAACTCGCCCCCCCAGATGACGAGCGTGTCGTCGAGCATGCCCCGAGCCTTGAGATCCTGCACCAGCCCCCAGCAGGCCTGGTCCACGTCCCGGCACTGGTCGGGCAGTCGGCCCGCCACGTTGGAGTGCGTGTCCCAGTTGTTGTGGTAGAGCTGCACGAACCGCACCCCCCGCTCCACGAGCCGGCGGGCCATGAGGGCTGCGTTCGCGAAGGTGCCGGGCTGCCTGGCCTCTGCGCCGTAGAGCGCGTAGGTGGCGGCCGGCTCGGCGGCCAGGTCGGTGAGTTCCGGCACGCTCGACTGCATGCGGAAGGCCATCTCGTACTGGGCGATACGGGTTCGCGTTTCGGGATCGCCGAGCCGGTCGAGCGTCTGCTGGTTGAGGGCCTGGAGGCCGTCGAGCGTCTTGCGGCGGATCTCCGCCGGCACGCCCGGCGGGTTGTTGATGTACAGGATCGGGTCGCCGGCGCTGCGGAAGCTGACTCCCGCATGCTCGCCGGGCAGGAAGCCGCTCGACCAGAGACGGGCCCCGATCGCCTGCACCTGCTCGGTGTTGGTCGGCTTGGCGACGAGGACCACGAACGTCGGCAGGTCGTGGTTCAGGCTCCCGAGGCCGTAGCTGGCCCAGGCCCCGAGGCAGGGCCGACCGCTGACCTGGTTGCCGGTCTGCATGTAGGTGATCGCCGGCTCGTGGTTGATGGCCTCGGTGTGCATGCTGCGGATGAAGCACATCTGGTCCACCATCTTCGCCGTGTGGGGGAGCAGCTCGCTGACCCACATCCCGCACTCGCCGTGGCGGGCGAACTTGTACTTGCTCGGCGCGATCGGAAACCGCGACTGGCCCGACGTCATCGTGGTCAGCCGCTGGCCGTTGCGGACGCTCTCCGGCAGATCCTTGTCGTACCAGTCGGCCATCACCGGCTTGTGGTCGTAGAGATCCTGCTGCGACGGACCGCCGACCATGTGCAGGTAGATCACGCTCTTCGCCTTGGGGGCGAAGTGCGGTCCGCCGGCGCCGGGTCCGCCGCCGATGCCCGCAGCGGCGTCGGCCGCACGGCCGGGCATGAGCGTCGCCAGGGCGGCGCCGCCCAAGAGATGGCTGCCCTGTTCGAAGAACCGGCGGCGGGTGAGGTTCAGCCCCAGTTCGTCGAGCGGCGAGCGGATCGGGGGGGGCAGGTGACGCATGGCGGCCTCGCTACTTGCAGAGGAACTCGTCGAGGTTCATCAGTTCGTTGGTGAGCATCGTCCAGGCGGCGAGCACGGCCGGGTCCGCGGCCCGCGGCTTCGACGCGCCCACCGCGACGACCTTCCGGGCATCTTCGGGATGGGCCTCGTACCACTCGGCGAGGCTCGCGAGCGACTCCTTCACGAGCCGTGTCTCCTCGGCGGCGAGCGGCCGGGCAAGGAGCCGCCGGGCGACGAAGTCGATCCGCTGGTCGTCGGTGTCGCCGCCGATCTCGAGCGCCCGGTCGGCGAGCGCCCGGGCGGCCTCGACGAACTGCGGGTCGTTGAGCGTGACGAGCGCCTGCAGCGGGGTGTTGGTTCGCTCCCGTCTGATCGTGCACGACTCCCGCGACGGGGCGTTGAAGATCTCCAGCGAGGCCGGCGGGGCCGACCGCTTCCAGAACCAGTACAGGCTGCGGCGGTAGAGGCTCGCGCCCGTGTCCTGCTTGTACTCGCGGGTGTTGCTCTCCTTCATCGCCACCGCCTCCCACACGCCCTCGGGCTGGTAGGGCTTCACGCTCGGGCCGCCGATCTGCTTGACGAGCAGCCCGCTCACCGCGAGCGCCTGGTCGCGGATCGCCTCGGCTTCGAGCCGAAACCGCGGCCCCCGCGAGAGCAGCCGGTTGTCGCGGTCCTTGGCGAGCTTCTCCGGCGTGTGCAGGGCCTGCTGACGGTAGGCGGCGCTCGTCACCATGAGTCGGAAGAGCTTCTTCACGTCCCAGCCGCCCGCTTGGAACTCGACGGCCAGCCAGTCGAGCAGCTCGGGATGGCTCGGCAGCTCGCCGGTGATCCCGAAGTCGCCGCTCGACCGCACGAGCCCCGTGCCGAACACTTCCTGCCAGAAGCGGTTCACGGTCACCCGCGCGGTGAGCGGATGATCCTGGAGCAAAAGCCACTTGGCCAGGCCGAGGCGGTTCCGCGGCAGGTCGTCCGGGAACGGGGGCAGGATTTCGGGCGTGCTCGGCCCGACCTCCTCGCCCCGTTTGTCGTATTCGCCACGGGCGAGGACATAGGCCTTCGCCATCTCGTCCTGCTCGTGCATCACGTGGGCGACCGTGCCCCTGTCGAGGAGCGCGGCCTGCTCGGCCTCGAGGGCCGCCAGCCCTCCGAAGGCCTGCTTCGAGGGAGCATGGCTCTCCCGCCGCCACCAGCCGAAGATCCGCTCGGCCGCGGCCGCCCGCGCGCCGGACGGCAGCTCGAGCACCGTCTGGAACACCGGATCGAGCGTCAGCCGCAGCACTTCCCCGGCCGACAGCGATCGTCCCCAGATCACGAGGTCGCAGAACCCCACGGCGTCGGCCTTGCCGCCGACCCGCAGGGGGCCGTCGTGGCGGATCGTCTGCGCCGCGAGCGGCTCGGTGCTCGGCCTTCGGGAACGTGACCGCACCGGCACGGACTCGCCGTCGAAATACATCCGCACGCCGGCCCGCGTGCCGGAGCCGTCGTAGCTTACGGTCACCCCCACCCACTGCTCCGCCGGCAAGGACTTGTCGGACGAGACCAGCAGCCGATCTGTTTTCGTGCCCTGCGCGATCGTGAACTCGATCCGTTGTTTGTCGACCCTGATCGACCAGCCCTTCGGCTCCTTGTCCGACGAGAGGCGGGACACGATCGTCGAGCTCGGGTTGTTGGCGCGGATCTTCGTCCGGAAGGCGACCGTGAAGGGCTGGTCGTGCTCGAAGTCCCCGACGCCGGGAAGTGCGGCCACTTTGCCGCCGATCGAGAGGGCCTTGCGTCCTTCCGGGCCGTCGATCCAGGCGGTGGAGCCCTCGACCGCGAGCGGCAGCCGCACCTCCCTGCCTTCCTGGCGGATCGCCGTGCTCGCGCCCTCCCCCTCGGCCAGCGGCATCTCGAGCAGCGGCGTCTCCTGCGCCGCCGTAGCGGCCGCCGCCTGCGGCGTCAGGCCGCCGATCCAGTCGGCGAACGCCTGCCGGGATTCCCGCGTCAGGCCCTCGAGCCGCCGCCGCGTCGCCGCCAGCTCGAGTTCGAGTTCGGCCCACCGTTCGCCGTCGGCGACGGCCGGCACGGGCAGGATGGGGGGCGTGTCGTGGACGTTGCCGTCCATCGGTTTCTGCGTCGTGTTGTTGAAGAACGCGGCGAGCTCGTAGAACTCCTTCTGCGAGAGCGGGTCGAACTTGTGGTTGTGGCACACCGCGCAACCGGCCGTGAGCCCCAGCCAGACCGCGGCGGTCGTTTCCGTGCGATCCCGCGTGTAGAGGACGGCGTACTCCTCCGGGATCACGCCCCCTTCGTTGGTCGTCATGTTGCAGCGGTTGAAGCCGCTGGCGATCCGGGCGTCGAGCACCTCGTGCGGCGTCGCCCGGGAGGCGTCGTGCGCGACGAGGTCGCCCGCCAGCTGCAGGATCGTGAACTGGTCGAAGGGCAGGTTGCGGTTGAAGGCGTTGACCACCCACTGCCGATAGGTCCACATCTCGCGATAGTTGTCGTAGTGGATGCCGTGGGTGTCGGCGTAGCGGGCGTAGTCGAGCCAGTGCCGGCCCCGATGCTCGCCCCATTCCAGGCTCGCCAGGAGCGCATCGACGAGCCGCTCGTAGGCGTCGGGATCGGGGTCGGCCACGAAGGCCTCGACGACGGCCGGCTCCGGCGGCAGGCCGGTGAGGTCGAGGGCCACGCGGCGGGCGAGCGTGCGGCGGTCGGCCTCGGGGGCGGGGGCCAGGCCCGCCTGCTCGAGCCGCGCGAGGATGAAGCGGTCGATGGGGTTGCGAACCCACTTCTCGTCCCTGACGCCCGGCGGCTCCGGCCGCCTGGGCGCGATGAACGACCAATGGGGCTCGTACTCCGCCCCCGCCGAGATCCACCGCGTGAGGGTGTCCTTCTGCGCCGCCGTGAGCGTCTTCTTGGCGTGCGGCGGCGGCATGATCTCGTCGGGGTCGTCCGCGAAGATGCGGTCGAGCACGGCGCTCGAGTCAGGGTCGCCGGGGACGATCGCGCCGCTCTCCACGGCGTCGTCCCGGACGTCGAGACGGAGATCGGCGGCGCGGTGGGCGCCGTCGGCTCCGTGGCAGCCGAAGCAGTTCTCGACCAGGATGGGGCGGATGTCCTGGTTGTAGGACAGATCCTTGCCGACGGCCGCAGTGGATGGGCCGGCGGCCAGCAGAAGGGCGAGCATCACGGGGCAGCGGCTCAACGAACCTCCTGGTCGCGGACAGGCCGCACCGGGTGAACCGGCGCGGCTTTCAGCAATGGAATCCAAGGGTCCGGGCGTTGCGCTCCGCCGCGGGACCAGATCACCTAGAAGGTATAGCACGGCCCCGGGGTCCGGGCCATACTTGGAAACCCGGGATCATCCGGTCTTCATGGCCCGGTCACGGTCCAGCAGGGGTGCCGTTTCCCGGCGATGAACATGCCGGCGGCAGGGCCTCGTCCGGCGGCAGGTCACCACGGATCACCCGCCCGGCCTGTCCGGTCAACCGCAGATAGTGATCGCTGGGCAGGCCTTCGTAGGTGACGAACTTCGCCCCGTTGGCGGTCGGGGGGGAGTTGGTGCACTTGAAGATTGCCGCGCCTTCATCGACCTCGTCGAACATCGCCACGTACAGCATCTCCGCGCCGACCCGCTTCGCAGCGACGACCTGCGACCAGAAAAACCGGCCACCGCGGCGCGGGATGTCGTCGAGCGGCGCCCCCTGCATGTTGTGCCAACTGAAGCCCGGAAAGGCCACCGGCAGGTAATCGATCCCGCGGTCGCGGCACCATGCCAGATCCGGTCGCCAGACGTCGGCCGCATGCCGGGCCGCCGCCTCCGGGGTGCGGTACCGCCCCGGCGTCCACGGCGAAATCACGTCGGCCATCTCCAGCACGGCGGGCAACGTGTCGTCGGGAATGCAATCGCGGTTGCGTTCCCGCCAGAAGCTCGGCACGCCGAGCATGATCGCCACGCCGCCCCCCGCCGGATCTTCCTTGAGAAAGCGGAGGATCGTCCGCCAGTCGTCGAGCGACGGCCGCGGCTTGCCCTCGTCCTTGAAGCCGCAGCCCCACAGGGCGAGCAGGGGCTTGCCGCGATGGCGCAGATACCGGTGATCCTCCACGAGCCGGGTGTCCCGCAACAGGGTCTTCCAGTCCTCGACCAACCGGTCGGCCTGACCAGGCTCCAGGCCGCTCACGTCGTACATCAACGCGTAGACGCGTCCGTGGGCCTGGGCGCCGGCCCGGCAGTGCTCGAGTACGGCGTCGGCATGGGCGCGCCCGTCGCGCCGCGCGAGTGGCCTGACGAACCGCTGCAGGAACACCCCGTCGATGCCGTGCTCTTCCATCCAGCGGAAGTGCCGCACCACCGTGGCCTGCCGATGGGAACTGAAGATTTCGGCCCGGCGGGAATCGTGGCGAAGGCCACCAGGGCGGCAACGCCGCGGATCAGCGACCGGACCGTCATCGCCATGAAGATACGAAACCCCCGGGAAAAACGAAATTTGGATATTTTTGGAACTTTTTGGGATCGCCGCGCATCTAATCTGCGAATCCATAGTCGATCCGGGCCCGACCCGAGGTACAAGCCTCCGCAAACGCACTCCGTAGCCTCTTGGAGACCCTCCCCATGCCAGCCTCCGTACCAGGGATCACCCCCCCGGCCCGGACCCGTAGTTTCGGCCGTGCCGCCGCCGCGGCATTGTTCATGCTCCTTGCCCTCGGAGGCCCGATCCTGATGCACCGCTCCGCCGCAGACGACAAGGCCCCCGCCCCCGGCGACCGTCCGGCGGCCTGGAAGGCCGTGCAGCAGGCGCTCGACGAGGGCAAGCCGAAGTCGGCCGCCGCGGCGCTTCAGGGCATTGAGCAGGCAGCCATGCAGGAACGGGCCTGGGCGGAGGTGGCCCGGGCGATCGCCACGCGGATCCTCGCCGAGACGGGCGACCGGCCCGGCGACGACCCCGGCCGGCTGATCCGGCTGGCGGCCGCGACGGACAAGGCGCCCGCCGAGACCCGCGGCGTGTTGGAGGCCATCCGGGCCAACTGGACCTGGGGCTACTTCCAGATGAATCGCTGGTTCCAGATGAATCGCTGGCGGTATCAGCAGCGGACGCAAGGGGCCGCCAAGGCCGACGACCTCGCGGCCATCGCCGAGTGGGATCTGCCCACGATCGTCAAGGAGATCCGCGGCCGGTTCG
>JBIPLS010000108.1:0-11782 GCA_044368305.1 Pirellulales bacterium | reverse complement strand
CACCTTGGCCTTGAATGCGGCCCCAAAAACTCGTCGCTTCCCGGCCATCGTCCTGCTCCTGATAGGGTGCCTCCCGCCCGGGAGAGTCCACCTTATCAGGGCGCCCGAAAATCGGGGTCCACCTCAGATCGCCCCGTGCAACGCCGCCGAGTATCCTCCCCCGGCCCACGAATTGTTCGAAGCGACGATGTTGATGCCGTGCCGGTTCTTCAGGTCGGTGAGGTAGTCGAGCGCCTTGACGGCGTTCGCGGTCGTTCCCCCGTTCGGGCCGAGGAACTTCGTGGAGATCATCGTGACGTTCCAGTTGACGCCCGCCACCCCGATGCCGTTGCCCCCCACGCCCCCGATGGTGCCCGCGACGTGCGTCCCGTGATCGTCGTCGATGCCGTCGTACACGGTCCTGTCGTTGGCATTGAAATCCCAGCCGTTGGTATCGTCGACTTAGCCGTTGCCGTCGTTGTCGATGCCGTCCAACGCGTCGAAAGGATTCACCCACACATTAGGGGCAAGATCCGGATGATCGATCTGAAACCCTTCGTCCACGATCCCGACGACCACCGACTTGGATCCGACGATCCCGGCGTCCCAGGCCTTCTCCGCCTGAGAACCGAACTGACTCGTGGTTCCCGACGGGCCGACCGCCGTCGGCTGGTCGTCACCGTACATGCCCCACATCTGGCCTGGGGTCGCATATGCCGGGTCGTTGCTGACGGCCGCGACCGACAACCGCCAGTTGGGCTCGACGAACAGCACGTCGGCCCGCCGCGAGACCACGGCGATCGCCTGCTCGACGTTCCATCCCTTGCCGATAGCGACCCGTTCGAGAACGCCCGACGCGTTCCCGACCATCGCCCGGGTTTGAATCGCCTCGACCTGCCGCCCCTGCACGGCGGCACGAACGGCATCCCGCGCGGCCACCGTCGCGGCGTCGGAAAACTGGACGAGAATCTCACCATCGACGTAGCCGGCCAGCACGCGACGGTCTTCGAGATGCTCGTAGCCGACCCGGCGGCGGTTCATGGCCCGCGATTGACGCTCATGCACGTTCCGGCGCCGCATCATGATTTCGCCTCCCGGTGGCTTCCCCGCACCACCGGGATGATAGCTATCCCTGCCGCGGCCGCAAAGCCTGGGTCACGACGCATTGAGGCCGCTGCCCGCCCCGGCTTTGACGCGTCAGGCTTCTTTCCGTAAAGTGCCTGTTCTCGAAGATTTCCCAAAGAAAGCAGGATTCATGGGCGGCATCAGCAACCGGATGAAGGAAGTGAAGCGGCGGCGGCATCGCCGGCAGAAACTCGCGAAGATGCAGACGAAGCTCAAGAAGGCGACGACCAGCGAGAAGCTCGCCATGGCCGCCCGGCTCCGCAAGATGACTGCGGGCTGCAACGAGCTCATCGCTCGGATGGGGCTCGAGGATCGCAAGCGCTGATTCGCCGGGAGAGGCGGCCGGCGATGGCCCCTCCGGCCCGCCCCGGCTCGGCCGCCCGCCGGGCTTCGGGCACCGTATCCCTCCGGATCCGCGTTACGCGACCTTCGCGAACGTGAAGCCATCCTGGACGAAGTCGATGCGCACGCCGCTGCCCTCAGGAAACTTCCCCGCGAGCAGCTCCCGCGCCAGCTCGTTCTGCAGCTGCTGCTGGATTACCCGCTTCAGCGGTCGGGCGCCGTACACGGGGTCGTAGCCGAGCCGGGCGATCTCCTCCAGCGCGGCATCGGAGCATTCGAGCGCGATGCCGGCCTGCTCGGCCTGCCGCACCAGCCGCTTCAGCTGGATGTCCACGATCCGGCGGATGTGCTTCCTGTCGAGCGGGTGGAAGACGATCGTCTCGTCGATGCGGTTGAGAAACTCGGGCAGAAACCGGGCCTGCAGGGCCTCCTTCACGGCGTCCCGCACCTCCCGCTCGCTGCCCCCCTCCTTCGTGATCTCCTGGATCGCCTGGCTGCCGACGTTGCTCGTCATCACGACGATGGTGTTCGTGAAGTCCACGGTGTGGCCGAGGCTGTCCGTCAGCCGGCCGTCGTCGAGCACCTGGAGGAGCACGTTGAACACGTCGCGATGGGCCTTCTCCATCTCGTCCAGCAAGACCACGGAGTACGGACGGCGGCGCACCGCCTCCGTGAGCAGCCCACCTTCCTCGTAGCCGACGTACCCCGGCGGCGCCCCGATCAGCCGGGCGACCGTGTGCTTCTCCATGAACTCGCTCATGTCGATCCGCACCATCGCGTTCTCGTCGTCGAAGAGCACCTCCGCCAGGGCCTTGCACAGCTCCGTCTTCCCCACGCCGGTGGGCCCGAGGAAGATGAACGAGCCGATCGGCCGGTTCGGGTCCTGCAGGCCTGCGCGGCTGCGGCGGACGGCATCGCTTACCGCCGTGACCGCCTCGTCCTGGCCCACCACCCGCTGATGCAGCCGCTCCTCGAGCACGAGCAGCTTCGCCCGCTCGGTCTCCACCAGCCGGGTCACCGGAATGCCCGTCCAGGCGCTCACCACCTCGGCGATCTCCTCGGGCCCCACCTCCCGCCGCAGCAGCCGCTTGGCCGGCGTCTTCCCCGTCTCCTTCTCGCTCCCCTCGTGCTCGAGCCGCTGCTGCAGCGCCTTGCGCTTCACGTCGAGTTCGTAGAGCTGCTGATACAACTCCTCGCCCACGGGCTGCCCCGACGCCTGCCGCTCCTTGATCTGCACACCCGTCTGGTCGAAGGCGAGCTGCACGCCCTCCAGCTGCTTCCGCAGCTCCTGGCTGCTCCCCACGCCGCTCTTCTCGGCTTCCCACTGCTGCCGCAGGTCGGCGAGCGTCTTGCGCAAGGCTGCGGATTCGGCCTCGATGTCGGCCAGCCGCTCCTTCGCGTGCTCCTCCGTCTCCTCCGCCAGCTGCCGGGCCGCCAGTTCGAGCTGCACCAGCCGCCGCTGCACCTCGTCGATCTCGCTGGGCACGCTCTGCAGCTCCATGGCGATCCGGCTGGTGGCCTCGTCCATGAGGTCGATCGCCTTGTCGGGCAGGAACCGGTCGGCGATGTAGCGGTGCGAGAGCTCGGCCGCGGCCACGAGCGCCGAGTCCTTGATCTTCACCCCCTTGTGATGGGCCTCGTACCGCGGCTTGAGGCCGCGGAGGATGGCGATCGTGTCCTCAACGCTCGGCTCGCCGACGAACACCGGCTGGAACCGCCGCTCGAGCGCGGCGTCCTTCTCGATGTGCTTGCGGTACTCGTCCAGCGTCGTCGCCCCGATGCACCGCAGTTCGCCCCTGGCCAGGGCGGGCTTGAGCAGGTTGGCCGCGTCGGAGCCTCCTTCCGCAGCCCCGGCGCCGATCACCGTGTGCAGCTCGTCGATGAACAGGATGACGTTTCCGGCCGCCGCCTCGACCTCGCGGAGGATCGCCTTGAGCCGGTCCTCGAACTCGCCGCGATACTTCGTGCCGGCGATCAGGGCGCCGAGATCCAGGGCCACCACGTTCCGCCCCTTGAGCGTCTCCGGCACGTCGGCCTGCACGATCCGCAGCGCGAGCCCCTCGGCGATCGCCGTCTTGCCCACGCCCGGCTCGCCGATGAGCACCGGGTTGTTCTTCGTGCGCCGGGACAGCACCTGGATCACACGGCGGATCTCCGCGTCGCGGCCGATCACCGGATCGAGCTTGCCCTGGGCGGCCCGCTTGGTGAGGTCGATGCCGTATTTTTCCAGGGCCTGGAACTTCGCCTCCGGGTTCTGGTCCGTGACCCGCGACTGGCCGCGGACGGCCTGCAGGCCGGCGAGCAATTCCTTCTCGCCGACCGCCGCCAGCTGCAGCACGTTCCGCGCCTTCGAGGGCACCTTCGCCAGCGCGAGCAGGAGGTGGTCGGTGGAGACGAACTCGTCCTTCATGGCGTTCGACTCGGTCGTCGCCATTTCGAAGACCTTGATCAGCTCGGCGTCCGGCTGCGGCTGGGCCCCGCCGGAGACCTTGGGCAGATGGGAGAGTTCCGCCTCGACGATTCGCTCCAGGTGGCCGCGATCGGTGCCGATCTTCTCCAGCAGCGGCCGCACGATGCCCTCGCGCTCGCCGACCAGCGACTGCAGCAGATGCACCGGGGTCACCTGCGGATTGCCGCGGCCTCCCGCCAGTTCCACGGCGGCCTGCACCGCCTCCTGGGCCTTGATCGTGAACTTGTCGAATCGGAACGGCATGGTGAGTGATCCCCTTTCTCGCTCACGGCCGCCAGCCGGCGGCGAAGCCCCGATCGCAGGTGCCACGGGCTTCGCGGCCGCGGCCCGCATTCCCGGCTGCCGCGCGCGGATGTGCCGTCTGCATGTCCGTGGATTCAGTGAACCGGTGCCATGAACGGCTCGGTTCGCGTCATCCCTTCACCTCGAACTCCGCGTCGATCGTGTCGTCCGGGCCCTTGCCCCCGCCGGCGGCGGTCGCCTCGGGCGCCGCACCGCCGCGCTGGGCCGTCGATTCGTAGAGCACTTTCGACAGGGCGTGGGCCGCCTGCTCGAGCGCGTCGTGGGCGGAGTTGATCGCGTCCACGTCCTCGCCCTTCGCCGTCTCGCGAGCCTTGGCGACGGCCGCCTCCAGCGGCGCCTTGTCGGCCGCCGACAGTTTGCCTTCGTGCTCCTTGATCAGCTTCTCGGTCTGGAAGCAGAGCGCCTCGGCCTTGTTGCGGGCCTCGGCGAGCCGGAACTTCCGCTTGTCCTCCTCGGCATGGCTCTCCGCGTCCTTCCGCATCCGCTCGATTTCGGACTCGTTGAGGCCGCTCGACTGCTCGATCCGCACCGTCTGCTCCTTGTTGGAGCCGAGATCCTTGGCGCTCACCGAGAGGATGCCGTTGGCGTCGATGTCGAACTTCACCTCGATCTGCGGCGTGCCGCGGGGCGCCGGGGGGATGCCCTCCAGGTTGAACTGGCCGAGCAGCCGGTTGTCGCGGGCCATCGGCCGCTCGCCCTGGAACACGCTCACGGTGACGGCCGTCTGCCCGTCCGCCGCCGTGCTGAACACCTGCTTCCGCTCGGTCGGGATGGTGGTGTTCCGCTCCACGAGCTTCGTGAAGATGCCCCCCTCGGTTTCGATGCCCAGCGAGAGCGGCGTGACGTCGAGCAGCAGCACCTCCTGCACGTCGCCGCCGAGCACGCCCCCCTGGATGGCCGCGCCGAGGGCCACCACCTCGTCGGGATTCACGCCCTTGTGCGGCTCCTTGCCGAACAGCTTCTTGACCAGTTCCTGCACCTTCGGGATCCGGGTCGAGCCGCCCACGAGCACCACCTCGTCGATGTCCTTCGGCTCGAGCTTCGCGTCCTTGAGGGCCTGCAGCACCGGCCCGCGGCACCGCTCGATGAGGCCGTCGCACATCCGCTCGAACTCGGCCCGGCTGATCGTCATCTGCAGGTGCTTGGGGCCGGATGCGTCGGCGGTGATGAAGGGGAGGTTGATGTCGGAACTCTGGGCCGAGGACAGCTCCTTCTTCGCCTTCTCGCAGGCCTCCTGCAGCCGCTGCATCGCCATCGCGTCCTTCCGCAGGTCGATGCCCTGCTCCCGCTGGAACTGGTCGGCCACGTGGTTGATGAGGGTCTGGTCGAAGTCGTCGCCGCCGAGGTGCGTATCGCCGTTGGTGCTCACCACCTGGAACACGCCGTCCTTCGAGACGTCGAGGACCGAGACGTCGAACGTGCCTCCGCCCAGGTCGAAGACCACGATCTTCTCGTCCTTCTTCTTCTCCAGGCCGTAGGCGAGGGCCGCGGCCGTCGGCTCGTTGACGATCCGCATCACCTCCAGTCCGGCGATCTGACCGGCGTCCTTGGTGGCCTGCCGCTGGGCGTCGTTGAAGTAGGCCGGGACGGTGATCACGGCCTTGTTCACCTTGTGGCCCAGGTAGCTTTCGGCGGCCTCCTTGAGGGCCCGCAGCACCTTCGCCGACACCTCGGGAGGCGTGAACGTCTGATCGCCCGCCTTGACCTTCACGTAGTCCTGCGGACCGCCCACGACCTCGTAGGGCACCATCTTCTCCTCGGTGGCCACCTCGTTGTGCCGCCGGCCCATGAACCGCTTGATCGAGTAGATCGTCCGCCTCGGGTTGGTGACCGCCTGCCGACGGGCGATGTCGCCCACCAGCGTCTCCCCCTTGTCGTTGAAGGCCACCACGCTCGGCGTCAGCCGGTTACCTTCCTTGTTGGCGATCACCTTGGGCTCCTTGCCCTCCATGACGGCCACGACCGAGTTGGTGGTGCCGAGGTCGATGCCGATGATCTTCTCGCCCTGCTTCGTCGCCATGGTGTTCGTGTCCTCTCTGTCGTCGCGATGCCGGCGCGCCGCCGGTGACCATGCGTCATTTTTGGCCGCTCGCGAATCGTCCTCGGAAGAATGCAAAGGCCGTGCCAGCCGCCGTCGACCCGCCGTTTCCGGGGCCCCGGGCCGTATTTACGCCCCGGTTCCGCAAGGTAGAGTTGATTGCCTTCTTCCGGCCTTCGAGACGGGCTGCCATTTTGGCCGCCTGCGAAGGCCCGCGGTTGCGAATCCATGGTCAAGATACCCCGCCCGGACCCGACCGCCGACACGAGCAGAGGCCCCGGACTCACGCCGCTGCGGGCGCAGATTGACCGCATCGACCGTGAGCTCGTCGGGCTGATGAACGAGCGGGCCGAGATCGCCCGGCAGATCGGCCATATCAAGCGCTCGGCCGGCCAGGAGACCTACGACCCCGCCCGCGAGGAAATGGTGCTCGAGCGGGTGGTCGCGGCCAATCCGGGCCCGCTCTCCGGTGATAGCCTCAAGGCGATCTACCGCGAGCTGATCTCAGGCTCGCGGGCGATCGAGCAGCCGCTCCGGGTGGCCCACCTCGGGCCGGCCTGGACCTACAGCCACCTGGCCGCCCTGCACCGCTTCGGCAGCGCCGTCGAACTCGTGCCCGTGGCCAGCATCTCGGCCGCCTTCGAGGAGGTGCACGCCGGCCATTCGCACTACGGCGTGGTGCCGCTGGAGAACTCCACCGACGGACGGATCGCCGACACGCTCGACAACTTCTCGCGGCTACCGGTGAAGATCTGCGCCGAAGTGCCCCTGCGGATCCACCACACGCTCCTCGCCGCCTGCGACCGCGCGGCCGTCCAGGAGGTCTACAGCCGCCCGCAGGCGCTCTCGCAGTGCCGCAACTGGCTCGCCCGCCACCTGCCCGCGGCCCGACTGCTGGAGGTGACCAGCACCAGCGCCGCCGCGGAGATGGCCGCCAAGAAGCCGCACGCGGCGGCGATCGCCAGTCGGCAGGCCGGCGTCCACTACGGCCTCAACGTGCTGGCCGAGCGGATCGAGGACGTGGCCGGCAACACCACGCGATTCGCCGTCATCGGCCACGCCGACGCCAAGCGGACCGGGAAGGACAAGACCTCGATCATGTTCGAGATCGAGCACCGGCCCGGCGGCCTGGCCGACGCCCTCTCGATCCCCAAGAAACAGCGGCTCAACCTCACGTGGATCGAGTCGTTCCCGATGCCGGGCGAGGAACGGGGCTACATCTTCTTCGTGGAACTCGAGGGGCACCGCGAGGATCTCCGCGTCCGCCGCGCGATCGCGGCGCTCGAGAAGCGGTGCAAGCGGGTGGTGATCCTCGGCAGCTACGCCACCGCCGCCGCGGTGGGCTGATCCCGCGGCGGCAGCACCGCGTTACCGGCCGGCAGGGAGGCATGCGATGGTTGCGGCACGCTGGACGATGGCGCCGATCATCCTGGCCGCCGTGGCCGCCGTCGCTCCCGCGGCCGACTGGGCCGCGGAAGTCCCGCTGCCGGCCGCAGAGCGGGCCACGGCCGTCCGTCTTTTCAACGGCACGGACTTCACGGGCTGGGAGGGGAACATCGATCGCTTTTGGTCGATCGACGGCGGCGAGATCGTCGCGAGGAACTCCGCCACCGCGGCCCCCACGGTGAGCACTTACCTGCTCACGAAAAAGCACTACGGCAACTTTCGCCTTCTCGTGGAGGGCAAACTCGTCACGAGCGAGAAGCATTCCGGGATCGCGATCTGGGGTCAAAAATTCGCCACCGGCGGCGAGGCGGCGAGCTACCAGGGACACCTCGTGATGTTTCCCTCGAACTGGGGTCTCTACGACCTCCACCGCCGGGAAGGACTGTGCGCGGACCAGGAGGACCGCGGCCGCAGGTTTGGTCGGCAGCACGACTGGAACCAGATGGAGATCCTCGCCGCCGGCAGCCGGATCCGCCTCGCCGTAAACGGCAAGGAAGTGCTCGACTGGACCGACCCGCGGCCGGAACTTTGCCAGCCCGGCCCGATCGGGCTGCAGCTGCATTCCAACGACGTGGCCCAGGAGGTTCGGTTCCGCGGGCTCGTGCTCGTGGAGCAGCCCGGCAACACGCTGATCACCGTCGCCGCCGCGAAGTGAATCGCCGCGGCGGGGATGGAACGCCGGGCGTAGGATCGTTACCCTCCCGCAGTCCAATCCCCGTCCGCCCCGGAGCCACCGCATGTCCCGCAGGAAGATCGTCGCCGGCAACTGGAAGATGAACCTCGACCGCCGCCAGGCCCGCGACCTGACGGCCGCCGTCGTGGCCCGGCGGGGCGAGGCGCCGGCGGTGGAACTCGTCCTCTGCCCGCCGTCCGCATACTTGGAGACCGTGGCCGCCGGCCTCGCCGCCGCGGGCGCGAGCGTCGGCCTCGGCGGACAGAACGCCCACGACAAGCCGAGCGGCGCCTTCACCGGCGAGGTGTCCCCGGCAATGCTCGTCGATCTCGGCTGCCGTTACGTGATCCTCGGCCACTCCGAGCGTCGCACGCTGTGCGGCGAGACCGACGCGGCCGTCAACGCGAAGACCAAGGCCGCGCTGGCCGCGGGCCTGACGCCGATCGTGTGCGTGGGCGAGACGCTCGAGGAGCGGGAGGCCGGCCGGACCGACTCGGTCGTGACCGCCCAGGTGAGCGGCTCGCTCGCCGGCATCCCGGCGGCCGACCTGGAGAAACTCGTGGTCGCTTACGAGCCGGTGTGGGCGATCGGCACCGGTAAGGTGGCCACGCCGCAGCAGGCCCAGGAAGTGCACGCCCTGATCCGCCGGCTGCTGACGGGCCTCGCATCGCCGGCCGTCGCCGGCGCGGTGCGGATCCAGTACGGCGGCAGCGTCAAGCCCGACAACGCGGCCGACCTCGCCGCCCAGCCCGACATCGACGGCGCCTTGGTCGGCGGCGCGAGCCTCAAGGCCGACGACTTCCTGGGCATCGCCAGGGCCTTCGCGGGCTGAGCCGGCTCGGCCGCGGTTTCGGGAGCCGCGAGGGTTCACCGGGCCGGGGTAGGCCGGGCGGCGGTCGTCGGGTACTCTACCCGCGTTCGAATCCACCCCGGTCCCCGAGTGCCCAGTTCCATGACCGCGTTCATCCGCTTTTTGCTCGGCTTCTCCCTCGTGCTGACGGCGCTGTTCCTCATCCTGCTCGTGCTCATCCAGCGGGGCCGCGGCGGCGGCCTGGCCGGCGCGTTCGGTGGCGCTGGCGGCCAGAGCGCGTTCGGCACCAAAGCCGGCGACGTGTTCACCAAGATCACCGTCGCGGTGGCCGCCTTCTGGATACTGCTGTGCATTCTCGCGATCAACGTGCTCGGCAGGCCCGCGTCGCTGTTCAGCGAGGGCCTCGGCGGCGCCGCGTCCCAGGGCGGCGCCCCGGTCGCGCCGGCCGGCGGTCCCGCCTCGCAGGCTCCGGGTTCGCAGCCGGCGACGCCACAGGACATGGTGCCGGTCGCCCCCGAAACCCGGCCCGCCGAGACGGAAACCAAGCCGGCCGCGAATCCGCCCGCCGCCACCGAGCAACAGCCACCGGCGGCCGAGGCCTCCCCGCCAGCCGAGCCGGCCAAGTGACCCCCTGGCAATCATGACGGCGGCTTCCCCGGCGGGCGAACTGCGCAGCATGACCGGCTGCGGCGAGGCGGTGGCGGCAGCCGGTGCCGACACCTGCCGCGTCGAGCTGCGGAGTGTCAACAACCGGTTCTTCAAGCTCACGTTTCGCGCCCGCGAAGGGTTCGCGGCGCTCGAGGCCCGAGTCGAGGAACTGATCCGGGCCCGTATCCGCCGCGGTGCCGTGCAGCTGACCATCGACGTCGGCGGCCCCGCCGCGCCGCCGGCCCGGCGGCTCGACCACGTTCAGCTCGCCGCGTATTTCGCGGACCTGCGCGAGTTCTGCGCGACCCACGACCTCCCACCGCCCCGGTCGATCGACGGGATCCTCTCGTTGCCCGGCACGCTGGTGGACGCCCCGCCGGACCCGGCCGCCGTGGACCGCTCGTGGCCGCTCGTGGCCCGGGCCATCGACCTCGGGCTCGACCAGCTCGACGCGATGCGCCGCGCGGAGGGTGCGGCCCTGGCCGCTGCGATGCGGACCCTGCTCGACGAGGTGACCGCCGTGGTGGCCGCGATCCGGCTGCGGGTGCCCGGGGTGCTCGCCGACCACCGCGTCCGCCTCGTCGAGCGGGTCACGCGGGTGCTCGAGCAGACCGGCACGTCGCTGACGGAAAGCGATGTCGCCCACGAGGTGGCCCTGATCGCCGACCGCTCCGACATCGCCGAGGAGCTCGTGCGGCTGGAGAGCCACGTCGCCCAGTTCCGCCGGCTCTTGGGTGAGGAGGCGCCGGGCCGGTCGCTCGACTTCCTCGCCCAGGAACTCGCCCGCGAGGCCAACACGATCGGCTCCAAGTCGCTCGACACGGAAACCGCCCATGCCGTCGTCGAGCTCAAGACCCGGATCGAGCGGCTGCGCGAGCAGGTGCAGAACGTCGAATGACGGCCCCGCCGCGGCCGGCTTTTCAACCGCCGCG
This sequence comes from Pirellulales bacterium, assembly GCA_044368305.1. Lineage (GTDB taxonomy): Bacteria > Planctomycetota > Planctomycetia > Pirellulales > UBA1268 > QWPN01. The sequence goes on along the minus strand of JBIPLS010000108.1, from coordinate 1,015 downwards.
GAATCGCGGTACAACATCGGGATGGAAGATCGTGCGGGCAAGCTCGTCGTCATTTCCGGCCCGTCGGGCGTCGGCAAAAGCACGATCCTCCGCCGGCTCCTCGCCGACCTGCCGCACCTCGTGCCCAGCGTTTCGGCCACGACGCGGCCCCCGCGGGCCGGTGAACGGGACGGCGTCGACTACCACTTCATCCCGCCGGCGGAGTTCGAGCAGCGGCGGGCGGCCGGCGAGTTTCTCGAATGCTGCCGGGTCTACGGCCGCGAGCACTGGTACGGCACCCTGGTGGCCGAGGTGGCCCCGCGGCTGGCCGCGGGAAAATGGGTCGTGCTGGAGATCGACGTGGAGGGTACACTGTCGATTCTCGAACGGTTTCCGGACGCGATCACCATTTTCGTCGAGCCCTCCCATCCCGATCAGTTGCTGCGCCGTCTCGAGGGCCGCGGCACCGAATCGCCGGAGGCGATGGCCCGACGGCTCGAGGTGGCCCGCCGCGAACTGCTCGAGGCCCATCGCTACCGCCACCGCGTCGTAAACGACGACGTCGGCGAGGCGGTGGCGGCCATCGAGCACGTCCTCTTCGGAGCCGGCCTGCCCCGCGACCCGCGGGTCGCTTCGGCGAGCCGTTCCACGCCCCGCACCAATGCGTCAGCCTGACCACCCCCACGGAGACGAACGATGATCGACGACTTGCGTGAAGAAGAGATCGTGAACAAGGTCGGAGGCCGCTTCAAGCTCTCCACCCTGATCCAGAAGCGGCTCGTGGCGCTGAACGCCGGCGGGCGTCCGCTCGTGAACGTCGACACCAACGACAAGATGGCGATCGTCATCGAGGAGATCAAGCAGGACAAGATCTATCTCGACACCTCGCTGAACCTGCGGATCACCGGTGAGTCCTCCGAGGCGGGCGGGCCGCTCGACTTCGATCCGAGCATCATTTGATCGCGCCCGCCGGGCCATCCATGGCCCCGGCGGGCTTGGGCAGCCGGCGGCAAAGCCGAGGTTTGCCGCGGCTGCC
>JBIPLS010000107.1:0-11831 GCA_044368305.1 Pirellulales bacterium | reverse complement strand
AGCAGCCGCGCATGATCTGCACGCTGTCCCGCACGACTTCGAAGGCGGGGATCCGGGCCGTGCCGTAGGCGGGGTGCGGCCGCCGCGTGAAGGGCAGTCCGTAGACCGCGTCCATCTCGGCCTGCTCTAGCGGCAGGGCCGGCGGATTGACGACCACGGCTTCGCGTCCATGCCGCTGCACGAGCCGTCGGGCGTTGTGCGGGTTGGTCTCGAGGTGTGAGATCCGCGTCATCTCGCAGAAGGCGAGCGCGTCGGCGACGACCTCCTCGTACGCGGGCAGGGCGAGCGTGTCGGGGCCGGCCGGTGGCGGCTCGCTGGCGCCGAGCCGGAAGGCGACGCCGCGCAGGCCGCGAAGATCCTTCACGCTGCTGCCGGCGTCGAGACCGCGGGCGATCTCGAGCACGGTCCGCTCCCCCATGCCGAAGGCCACGAGGTCGGCCTTGGCGTCGAGGAGGATCGAGCGGCGGACGGTGTCGCTCCAGTAGTCGTAGTGGGCCAGGCGGCGCAGGCTCGCCTCGACCCCGCCGGCGACGACCGGCACGCCCGGAAACGCCTCCCGCGACCGCTGGCAGTAGGCGAGCGTGGCCCGGTCGGGACGTCGACCGATGACACCGTCGGGCGAGTAGGCGTCGTCGTTGCGGACTTTCTTGTTGGCGGTGTAGTGGTTGATCATCGAGTCCATGTTGCCGGCGGACACGCCGAAGAAGAGCCGCGGCCGGCCGAACTGCCGCCACGGCTCGCAGCTCGACCAGTCGGGTTGGGCGAGCACCGCCACGCGGAACCCGGCCGCCTCCAGGAGCCGCGCGATCAGGCCGTTGGCGAAGCTCGGGTGATCGACGTAGGCGTCGCCGCTGACGAGGACGACGTCGACCGCGTCCCAGCCCCGGTCGAGCATCTCCGCCCGCGAGGCCGGTAGCGGCTCGCGCCGGCAGCGGCCGCGATCCAGGCCGAGGGCCGTCGCGGTGCCGGATGCGTCGGCGATGATGGGGAGAGATGGCGACGACATGGCTGGCGACGGAACGCGAGGCGGGGGAACCGCATGCAAGTGTAGCCTTGGAAAAACCGCGCGGATCCGCGGCACCGGTCTCGGGCCGGCGGCCGCCGCACCGGCGCCGTTGCGGCGGTCTCGGCCACGGGGATATCCTGCGCCGCTGGTTGTGGCCAGCGGCACGCACGGCGGTGGCCCGCCGGACGGCACCTCGGGAACTCGTCGTGTGATCGGCATCGGCTTTCGACCCCGGCTGGCCGGCTGGCTGGGCTGCTGGCTCGTGGCGGCCTCGGGACTCGCCCGGGCCGAGCCGGCGGCGGGGGGCTCACCAGCCGCGGCCGACCTGGCGGCATGGATCGGGCAGTTGGGCGCGGCGCAGTATGCGCAGCGCGAGGCGGCCGCCAGGCATCTGGCCGCGGCGGGGCGGCCGGCGATCCCGGCCCTCGGCACCGCCATCACCGGCGACGATTTCGAGGTGGCCAGTCGGAGCGTGGAAATCGTCCGCGGCATGCTCGGCGCGGACGACGCGGAACTGGCGGCCGAGGCCGAGGGCCTTCTCGAGCGGGTGGCGACCGCCGACGCCTCCGCCATCGGCGGACTGGCGCAGTCGGCGCTCGAATTCCATCAGATCGGCATGGCCGCCGCGGCCCGGGAGCGGCTGGAGAGCAGGGGCGCCCTGTTCCGCGACCGCCGCTCCACCGCGGGCGAACGGGGCCTGGAGGTGGAGTTCAACGCCGCCTGGCAGGGCGGGCCGGACGACTGGCGGCTTCTGCCCAGGCTGCGGGACGTGACCATCGTGAGCGTTCACGGAGTGTCGCTCGATGCCGCCGCCGTCGCCGTGTTGGGCCGGCTGGCGGGCGTGCGCCGGATCGACCTCTTCGGCACCGCGGCCCCGGAAGAGGCCGTGGCGACGCTCGTCGCGCGGCTGCCGGAGGTCGTCGTGGACGTGCGCAAGGGTGGACGGCTCGGCGTGAGTTCGATCGTCCAAGCCGGTCCCTGCGAATTGTCGGCGGTGCAACCCGGCTCCGCCGCCGACAAGGCGGGGCTGCGGGCGGGCGACGTGATCGTGGCAGCCGACGACCAGGCGGTGGCGAGTTTCGCGGCCTTGACGGCGTGGTTGGCGCAGCGGGCCGCCGGCGAGGAGGTGCGGCTGGCCGTCGAGCGGAACGCCGCCGGCGGCCCGGCGGAGCGGCTCGAGTGCACCGCGCGGCTGGATGCCTGGTAGGGTGACGGATACGGTGGCCGTCGGGGCCACGAAGCGGAGGCGTTTGCCGATGGCCGACGAGCCCGTTGCGGACGAGGTGGTGGACGTGCGGTGGCACGCCCACGCGGTGAGTCGTGCCGACCGGGAGCGGTCCGCCGGCCACAGGGGGTGCGTGCTCTGGTTCACGGGGCTGTCGGGATGCGGCAAGAGCACGCTCGCCAACGCCGTCGATCGCCGCTTGCACGCCCGCGGACTGCGGAGTTTCGTGCTCGACGGCGACAACGTCCGGCTGGGGCTCAACGCGGCACCCGCACTGCTGCGCGAGCGGTACGGGGAGGAGGCCGCCGCACGTTTCGGCCTCGGGTTCGGGGCCGCGGACCGGGCGGAGAACATTCGCCGCATCGGCGCGGTCGCCGACCTCTTCGCCCAGGCCGGTATCATCGCCCTGACGGCGTTCATCAGCCCCTACCGCCGGGATCGCGATGCCGTGCGGGCCGCCTTGTCGCCCGGCGATTTCGTGGAGATCCACGTCAAGGCGCCGCTGGAGGTGTGCGAGCGCCGCGACCCGAAGGGGCTCTACAAGAAGGCCCGGGCCGGTGAGATCAAGGGGTTCACCGGCATCGACGATCCGTACGAGGAGCCTGTGTCCCCGGAACTCGTCGTCGATGCGGCGTCTCGGCCGCCGGATGAACTGGCCGGCGAAGTCGTCGCCTGGCTGGAACGCGCCGGCAAGATCCCGCCCGGCTGAAGCCCGGCTCGGATCAGCGGCCCTTCTGGATCCACCAGTGGTTCTGCTTCATGTCCTTCGCGGGACACTTCACGAACCGCGGGGGATTGTCGCCCTGGTACTGCTGGTGGCAGAAGTTGCACTCCCACAGTTTGGCCGCGGCCCGGGCAAGCCCGGCGAAGCAGCCGACCGCGGTTATGGTCAGGGAAGCGACGGCTACGGCCCGATAGAAACGACGCCGCTGCATGGGACGGTCTCCGCGCGCGAGGCAGGTCGAACCCGGGAGAGCGGCACGCCTCCCCCGAACGGGGATCATCCTACGGACGGGTACGTCGGGTCGTCAACCGGTTGCCTAGCCTGTGCGTCGGCAGAGCCTGTCGGTGGTGAACTCGGTGGGTGGCGCCGGCTCGGGGGTGTCCCTGCCGCATCGCCGGACGTTCGCGGAGGCCATCCCGGCCTCCGCTCTCTGCATGTCCGCTGCGATTCGGCATCGCTTGCTTCCATAGCCCGGCTCCTGCGGCAGGGGCACCCCCGAGCTGAATGATCCGATGAGTACGGATCCGGTTCCCCGCGATCTTTCCGCGACGGCCCAAGCCTGTCGGTGGTGAACCCGGTTGGTGTCGCCGGCTCGGGGGTGTCCCTGCCGCATCACCGGACGTTCGCGGAGGCCCTCCCGGCCTCCGCTCTCTGCATGTCCGCTGCGCTTCGGCATCCATGCCTTCGCTTGCTTCCATAGCCCGGCTCCCGCGGCAGGGGCACCCCCGAGCTGAATGATCCGATGAGTACGGATCCGGTTCCCCACGATCTCACCGGACGGCCCAAGCCTGTCGGGGCCATGGATGGGCTGGTTTTCGCGCCGGCGCATCCCTTCGGGCCTGCTTCGGCTTACCTGCGGCCGCCGTGATGGCGGCCGCCCGGCCGAGCGGCGAACCCTTGGCGTTCGCCGCGACGGCCCAAGCCTGTCGGGGCCATGGATGGCCCGACAGGCGCTTAATCAAGAAAGCCGGAGAGCTCCTCGCTGCGGGCCGGAGCCTGCAACTTGCGTACGGCCTTGGCCTCGATCTGCCGGATCCGCTCGCGGGTCACCTTGAAGATGTGACCCACTTCCTCGAGCGTGTAGCTGTAGCCGTCGCCGAGGCCGTAGCGGAGCTTGATGATCTCGCGCTCGCGATAGGACAGGCTCTTCAGCACCTTCGCGATCCGGTTGCGGAGCATTTCCTGGGCGGCGCCTACCGCCGGATTCTCCGCTCCGGTGTCGGGCAGGAGGTCGCCGAAGTGGCTGTCCTCGCTGTTGCCGACCGGCCGGTCGAGGCTGATCGGATACCGGCTCATTGCCGTCACACGCCGGGTCTCGTCGAGGGGCGTGCCGGCGCGGGCCGCGATCTCCTCGATCGTCGGCTCGCGGCCGTACTCCTGCAACAGCTGCCGGGCCACGTTTCGCACCCGGCTCATGGTCTCGACCATGTGCACGGGGATGCGGATCGTGCGGCTCTGGTCGGCCACGGCCCGTGTGATCGCCTGCCGGATCCACCACGTGGCATAGGTGCAGAACTTGAAGCCGCGGCGGTACTCGAACTTGTCCACCGCCCGCATCAGGCCGGCGTTGCCTTCCTGGATCAGATCCAGGAAGGAGAGGCCACGGTTGCGATATTTCTTCGCGATCGAGACGACGAGCCGCAGGTTGCCCTCGGAGAGCCCGCGTTTGGCCTGCTGATACTTGGCGAAGATGCCGCGGATCTCCTCCACCCGCCGCTTCAGGCTGCGGGGCGTCTCCTGGCAGGCTTTGAGGATCGTGCGGTACTCGTCGACGAGCTTCTGCCGTCCGGATGGAGGCTGTTTCGACTTCTTGTGGGCGTCGATCTTCGCCTTCAGTTCGCGGATGCGGACGACGAAACTCTCGAGCGTCGGGATCATCGCCTCGATCCGCTGGGTCCGCAGGCCGAGTTCCTCGATCAGTCGCACGCAGCGCCGCCGCCGCCGACCCAGCCGGGCCCAGGCCTCGCGCCGCTCGGCCATCCGCCGCTTCTTCGAGAGCGCGATCCGGTAATCGGCTTTGTTCTGCCGAATGAGCACCTCGAGCGTCTTCAGGTTGTGGGGCAGGCGGCCGAGGATCTGGTCCTTCTCCAGGCGGTCGGTCACCGAGACCTGGACGGTGCGGTCGAAGGGCAGTTCCCCGCGATTCACCCGGGAGAGCACGCGGAAGGCCTGTTGGCAGACGTACTCGCACTCCAGCAGCTTGGCGCGGAACCGGGCACGGGTGGTCTCGATCTGCCGCGCGAGGTGGATCTCCTGTGCGCGGGTCAGCAGGGGGATTTCTCCCATCTGCGTCAGATACATGCGGACCGGGTCGTCAGACCAATTCTCGACCTGCTCGGTGAGGGCGTCGTCGGCCTCGCCCGAGGCGTCGATCTCGGCCTCGGCCTCCGCTTCGATTTCCCCCTCGGGGAGCACGGCGGCCTCGGTCTCGTCGACGAGCAGATCAGCCTCTTCGGCGTCGACGACCTTTTCGGTCAGGTCCTCGACCTCACGGGGGCTGGAAACAACGTCGTCTTCGAGTTCGTCGAGCAGCGAGTCGTACAAGGCGGGGCTCCTTCGTGAATCCTTTCAGGGACGGATCGACGGGCGACGTCGTGTCGCACCGCGGGGCACCGAACGCAGCACTGCATCATTCGTGGTGCCGACAGTGTGATTCAAGGGGCGGGCAAGTCCAGACCGTGGCCAGCGGCCCGGTCGACGGCTTCGGGGCCGTGTTTTTCGGGGAATCGCCCGGCTTGGTCCCGCGGCTGTCAGGGGCGGCTCGGCAGACGCAGGATGGCGCCACGGGAGGCTTGGGCAATCCCGGCAAAGGATAGCGGCTTGCTGCCTGCATGGCGAGCGGTTCCCGTGGGCTCAAGATTATGTCGCTGCACCCGCCGCGGGGCCAACTTTTTTTCTGGAAAAAAACGGTTCCGAAGCGGTCGGGAGGCCGCGGATGGTAAACCATTCCGGCCGGAGAATTTCTGCGGGCCTGCCGATCGGCTGGGTCGCGGTCCGGTGACGCCACCACCGTCGAAATCAGCGGCCGTCGATGACGACCTACCTCCTCACCTGTGCATGTTCCGCGGTGATTCCCGTCGGCCCCGGGCAGGCGGGAGGGCAGGCCGTCTGCGGGAAGTGCGGCAAGGCGACGGACGTGCCGCGGCTCGGTGAACTGACGCGACTGCCGGTCGCGTCGCCGGTCGCGAAACCCGGCGGCTCCTGGTCGGCCGCCCATGGCTGCCTCCTGGGCGGGATGCTGGTGGCGTCGCTGGCGCTGGCGGCGGCCGGATATCTGGGCATGGCGCCCCGGCCGGTGTTCGAGGCCGCCGCGATCCGCGCCGACGCCGAGCGGGTGCCGATCACCGAGATCCACAAGGCCTGGCAGTTCATTTCCCGCACCGGGATCTCCCGCCCCAGGACCTTTGAGGAGGAACGGATCGACCAACTTTCCCGCTCCGCCCGCTCCGTGGCCGCCGCGCTGTGGGTAGTGGCGGCGGCCGGGGCGGCGGTGGCGATCGGCGCCGGAGTCGCGCTGGCCCGGCGCGGAGGCCGGCCGGCATGAAGGCGGCCTTCATCACCGCGACCGGCCCACCCGAGGTCATTCGGTACGGTGACCTTCCCGATCCGGTGCCCGGCCCGCGGCAGGCCCTGGTTCGCGTGCGGGCGTGCGCCATCAATCCGATCGACACCTACATCCGTGCGGGTGCCGTCGCCATGCCGCTGCCGGCGCCGTTCATCGTCGGCTGCGACCTGGCCGGTGAAATCGTGGCCGTCGGGGGCGACGTCGCCACGCTGCGGCCGGGGATGCGGGTGTGGGGATCCAACCAGGGCCTGCTCGGCCGGCAGGGAACGTTCGCCGAACTCGCCGCCGTCGATGACCGCTGGCTGTACCCGACTCCGGCGGGCGTTGCCGACCGCGAGGCCGCCGCCGCCGCGCTCGTGTCGATCACCGCGCATCTCGGGCTCGTGGGCCGCGCCGGACTCGCGGCCGGCGAGACGATCTTCGTCAACGGCGGCTCCGGGGGCGTCGGCACGGCCGTCGTGCAGATCGCCCTGGCACTCGGGGCCCGCGTGCTGGCGACGGCGGGCACCGAGGCCAAACGCGCGGCCCTGCGCCGGCTCGGCGCGGAGGCGGTTTTCGATTACCGCGACGAGACGCTCGTCGCGGCGGTGCGGGCCGTCGTGCCGCAGGGCGTCGACGTCTACTGGGAGACGCAGCGCGAGCCGGCCTTCGAACGGGCCGTGGCGTTGCTCGCCGACGAGGGCCGGATCGTGGTCATGGCGGGCCGCGACGCCCGGCCGGCGTTTCCGGTGGGACCGTTCTACGTGAAGGGGTGCAGCCTCCACGGCTTCGCGATGTTCAGGGCCGACAGTCACACGCAGGCCGCGGCCGCCGCCGACATCAACCGCTGGCTGGCCTCCGGCAGGCTGCGGGTGCCGATCGACCGCGTGCTGCCGCTGTCGGCCACCGCGGAGGGGCATGCCCTGCAGGAGTCCAACACCGTCGGCCGATCGGGCATGCTCTCCGGGAAGATCGTGGTGGAGCCATGAGCAAAGCATCGTGGCACCGGGGGTGGGCGGCGGGCGTGCTGATCCTGCTCGCCGTCGCCGTCGTCGCGGCCGAGCCCCCCCGGTCGCCCGGAGGGCGGACGGGCATCTTCGGCCTCGAGGCCCAGGGCAACCGATTCGTCTACGTCTTCGACCGCTCGGCGAGCATGGGAGAGCCGGAGGGCAGGCCGCTGGCGGTCGCCAAGGAGGAATTGCTCGCCAGCATCGACGGCCTCGGCGACAGCCAGCAGTTCCACGTCATCTTCTACAACGAGCGGCCCCTGGCGTTCGCGCCCGACGCGGGCCGCGGCCGGCCGATCTTCGCCAGCGAGGAGAATCGCCAGGCGGCCCGCCGGTTCATCGCAGGGGTCGCCGCGGCCGGCGGCACGCGGCATTACGAGGCCATCGCCGCCGCCGCCAAGCTCGCGCCGGACGTGATCTTCGTGCTCACCGACGCCACCGGCGACGACGATCTGGCGGAGGACGAGGTGCGCTGGCTGACGCGGGCCGTGGGCCGCGCGCGGATCATGGTCGTGCAGTTCGGTGGCGACGGCCGCCGGTCGCCGCGGCTGGCCCGGCTCGCCGAGCAGACGGGCGGGGCGTACAAGATCGTCGCCGCGCCGTGAGCCGCGGGGCGATCACGGTCGGTAGGCGGGATCGTCCGTCGCCACGGCCTCGTCATAGCGGTCGTCCGTCGGTCGTGCCTGGCGGCCGCCGGTGATGGCGTCGATGCCGGCGGCGATGTTCGGGAACATCGCTCCGAGTCCGCGCGGGCCGGAGTTCGTCGCCTGACGGGAGCCGGCCGCGGCCGGCGAGCGTTGTTCCCGCGTGGACCGGGTGGGCGGCTGCCGGGGCGGCGAGGCCGTGCGGGCCGGGCCGGCAGGTCGCTGCGGGCCGGGGCGTTGGTCCCTGGCGGCGGGCTGGCCGGGACGGCTGGCTGTTTGTGGGTTGCGACTCCGAGCCTGCGGCGACGCTGCCGGCGGCGCGATCTCCGGCACCCGCGGCGCCGCGGGTGCGGCCGGCGCCGGTTCGGCGAAGCCGGTGTCGACCTGCACCGCGATTCGCTCGGGGACGACGAGATACCGGGTGACGGCCGGCGCGGATGGCTGCGGCGCGGTCACGGGCGGGGTGGCTTCGGCCACCCGATCGCCGGCCAGGGCGGCCGGCGGCGGATCGATCGGCGGGGTCGTGACCGACTGGGCGGCGACGACCGACGGCACGAAGCCATCCGGGGGGAGTGAGTCCTCGGCCGGCGTCGGCTCCTCGGCGGCCGGATCGGCGAGCGTGGGCTCGCCCGTCAGGGCGACCGGCTGCGATTCGACGTCCGGCGCCGCACTCGAGACGACCGGCGTCTCGGGGCCGGGCACGATCACTGCTTCCGCGACCACAGGTGTCGGGTCGGCCACGGCCGGCCAGGACTCGACACCGCCCCGTTGGCTTTCGTCCGGCGCGGCCGTGGCGGCGACGGCAGGCGGAGCGACGTCGGTCGGCGTCGGCGGCTGGATGTCACGAAGTTGCGAGACGGCGGACGGCGCGGGGCTCTCGGTCCGCGGCGGCGCGGGATCCGCGGCCGCGGGCGTCCACAGGTCGGCCTCGACCACCCGCGGCGCTGGGCGGTGCGGAATCGGCGGCACGAATGCCGAGTCGCCTGGCGGGACGGCCGCATCGGCCTGCCGCGCCGCGGGCGCGAGCTGGATCGAGAGCAGCGGCTGACCCTCGCGCAGGGGATGCCGCAGCACGCATCCCTCGAAGGTGTCCTCGGCCCGCATGGCCGTCGTGGGCAGCATGGCCTTCGGCCAGTCCCGCAGCGCCACGTCCCACACCGTCACGGGTGAGCCTTGTGGCAACGACCGCAGGGCCACGAAGATCGGCTCGCTCTCGACCCTCGGCTTGCGCTGCGCCAGATGGACGTCGAGGGCCCGGTTGATGCCCACGGCAGCCGCCCCGCCGGCCACGAAAGCCGCCACGAGCACCGTGAGCGATCCGGGCCGATGCCGCTTGGCGGGAGGTTTGGTCGCTGGCGGTTCGTGCATGGTTCGGTCCCTGGCCTGTCGGTGCCGTCGCCGACGGCGGCGGCACCGGTGAGAGAATCGGCACAACTGGCCCGCCGGGTCGGCCGCGGGCTCGGTTCCGGGCAACGCTTGCCGCGTCACCGCAGATTCCCGCGCGATCACGCGGTGTCCATCCGGCAGGCTTTCGCCAGATTGCCGGGCTTCCCGCGGCCGTGCCGGCCCGGCGCGGTCATCGGACCTCGAGCACGTCGGAATCGTCGTCGATCACGGTCACCGACTCCGCGAACAGCGGATCGACTGTCTGTCCCAGCGGCCTGATCACCAGCATCCGCATGGTCGCGCGGTGGCCGCCGCGATCGCGGAGCAGGGCGTCGCCGAGCGTTGCGGCGGTGTCGCCGGCGCAGCCCACGACCAGGAGCCCGCCCGCCCGCAGGTCGAGGCTCAGCGCGAGATCCTCGCGGCGGTGCCGGCGCTGGGAGGTTTCCATGCGGAACATGCCGTCCTCGCCGACCCAGGAGCGTTCGAGCGGCCCATGCTTGATCTCGGGCACCAGGTCGATGCGGACGCGTCCATCGGCCGCCGGCCGCACCTGGAGCGAGAACAGGCCCGTCGCGTCGCGGAACGTGCCGCCCCGCACCTGCCCGTCGCCCGTCTCCAGCAGCACCAGCTCGTCGATGCCGGCGGCCGCGATGATCTCGCTGCGGCGGCCGGGCAGGAGCCGGAGCAGCCGCCGCGAAAACGGCGTTTCGGCCACCGCCGTGTCGCCCGGTGCGGCCGCGGTGCGATCCGGCAGGATCCGCTCCGCGATGTGCGGCGGCAGGTCGCCGCTGACGACGCCGACGCGGAGGCCGTTGGTGGCGAGCCGTCCGCGCAGGGCCTCGTCGCAGGCCTGCTCGTCGATCGCGTTCCAGGCCTCGTCCCGCAGCGTGGCGTCGTGCTCGTCGAATCGCACGAAGATGATCTCGACGGGAATCGTCCGCGGGGTCTGCGACGGCGGCGCGGGGTCGGCCCCGACGACCAGCGGCGGGTCGCCGCGCGGCGTCGTCAGCGCATGGCAGCCCGCCGCGCACGCGAGCAGGCAGACGACGGGCCACGGGGCTTTGGGACGCATGGGAGAATCCGCCGGGAGCCGGGGATTCAAGGTTTCCCGGCCCGCCGCGTCAACCCGGGTTGGCGGACCGTGGAACCAGGCTGCCGCCGGGGGATGAGGCCACCGCCGACCGTCGAAGACAGCGGCATCGCGACCGGTCGGCGCGGCGGGAAAACCTCGCGGCCGCCTCGGCCCGTGGATGGTCAGGACACCGCTTTCACGGCATTGACGAACACGGCCAGCCCAGTGCCGGTGGCGTGCGGGTCGAGCCGGCCGGCCCAGGCGGGGTGCTGCGTCGCGTCCACGAACCGCTCGGGATGGGGCATCAGGCCCAGCACGCGGCCGCTCTCGTCGCTGACGCCGGCGACGTCGCCGGTGGCGCCGTTGGGGTTCGTCGCGATCCCGTCGGCGTCGGAGACGTAGCGGAGCACGAGCTGCCCGGCCGCCTCGAGCGCGGCGAAGTCGGCCGGGGAGCGAGCCACGAACCGCCCTTCGCCGTGGGCCACCGGCAGCTCGAACCGGCCGAGCCCCTGGAGGAAGACGCAGCGGCCGGGCAGGGCCTGGAGGGTGACCCAGCGATCGACGAACCGGCCCGAGCGATTGTGGGCCAGCGCCGCCAGCGGCCCGCCGGTCGTCGGGTCGGCGAGCAGCAAGCCCGTCTGCAGGAGCACCTGGAATCCGTTGCAAATCCCGAGCACGAGTCCGCCACGGTCGCGAAACCGCAGCAGCGAGTCGGCCAGCCGCGTCCGCAGCTCCAGGGCGAGGATCCGGCCGCTGGCGATGTCGTCGCCGTAGGAGAAGCCGCCGGGAATGCAGAGGATCTGGAAGTCGTCGGCCAGGGCCGGCTTTTCGGCGAGGGCCCGCACGTGCAGCCGGCGGGCGATCCCGCCCGCCCGCTCGAAGGCGTGCGCCGTCTCGTGGTCGCAGTTGGTGCCGGGCGCCCGCAGGACGAGCGCGCGAGGTGCGAGCATGTCAGGCCTCCATGCTCCGCCAGGCGGCGGCCAGCCGATCGACGGCGACCCGCTCCGCGGCCGCGCCGCGGATGATCTCCAGGTCGCGGTCCGCGGTCACCGCGCCGATCCATGCCCAGGGCACGTCGCCGAGCGCGGCGGCGAACGCCGCCGCGTGCTCCGGCCGCACCTCGCACACGAACCGCCCGGGAGTCTCGGAGAATGCCAGGGCCAGATCGTGGCCGCAGGCGTCGGCGTCGCAGGGCACCGCGGACAGGTCGAGCCGGGCGCCCG
>JBIPLS010000106.1:0-11919 GCA_044368305.1 Pirellulales bacterium | reverse complement strand
CGACGAAGCCTTCGGCCTCCAGGACGGTCCGCCGCGGCCACGGCTCGTCTGCGAGCAGCAACGCCCTGCGCGCCCAGACACCGGCCGTGGCCGGCGCCAGACCGGCGAAGAGCGCCACCGTCGCCATGCCCAGCGCGGCCGCGGCCGCCAGCAGCGACAGCCGCCGGTGCCGGAAGATGCGCCGCCGATCGACCTGGCCGACGAGCGCCGCTGCCTCGGCCGTCGTGCGGGCGAGGAGCCGTGGGTCGACGTCGGCGCGGGCGTTGGCCGCCAGGCCGATCGCCGTCGCCAGGCTGTCGCGAAAGGCGGGATGGCTGCGCTCGACGATCACCGCCAAGGCTTCGTCCCGCAGCGGCACCGCCAGTCGCAGCACCAACCGCTCGACGAGCACCCACGCCAGGAAGCCGCCCGCCACCGCCAGCGCCAGCCCGCGGGCCCACGGCGGCGGCTCCACGCACCAATCGAAGGCGAACGACGCCCAGAACGCGACGCAGGCCAGGATGGCCAGCCAGGCGAGCGCGTCGAGCCAGATCCAGGCCCGGGCACGGCGGCGGACGTCGGCGAGCAGCCCGCGGAGCGGCTCCAGTCCCGGCGATCCCGGTGCCGGCGCGGCGGCGGCGTGTGGCACGGTCAGGCTCATGGACGGACGGACGGCTCCATCAGGCGAGTTTCGCGAGGCGGCGCACGACCCACTCCACGCACAGGCAGCCGACGCCGATGCCGAGCAGAGCGGTGTTCAGCCGCCGCTTGAAGTCGGCGTCGGCGGCCCCGGTCTCGTACTCGCGCCGCGATCGGTCGGGGATCGACGCCGCCAGCCGCGCCGCGTCGGCGGCCGTCCACGCGGCGTCGGGGAAGATCGCCGTGCCGCCGGTCGTGGAGGCGACCTGCTCCAGCAGCCCGCGGTCGAGTCGCGGCTTCGCCAGCTCGCGGTCGGGCAGCTGCACGTGGATCCGCCGGGACGACTTCTCGTCGCCGGGGGCCTCGATCTCGATCTGCCATCCGCCCTCGCGGGCGGCGACGAAGCCGCCCTGGAGGGAGCCGGGACGACCCGGCTCCGCCGTCAGCACCAGCGGCAGGCGGGTGCCGTCGGGGCCGACGGCCCGACAGACGACGCCCGCGGCGGATGCGGCGTCGGCGAGCACGACTCGCACCGCCACGTTCGCACCGAGCGGAAAGCGGTCGCGATCCACGAGCAGTCGGGCGCGGCGGCCGCCGCGGAGCAGCCGCCCCTGCGCCACGTGCCGCACGAGCTGGGCCGCGAGCCGCTCGTACGCGGCGTCGTCGATCGCCCGCAGCCGCCAGAGCTCGCCGCTGCCGACGTACAGCACGCTGCCCGCGCCGTAGAACTGTCCGGCGAGGTAGACGGGCTGCTCGGGTCCGGAACGGGCCGCGCCCACCCGCGCGTACACGGTGGCCCCGGGCTTGACTCCGCCGCTGTCGTGGCAGGCGTACACGCCGGGAAACTCCGCCCACACCGTCTGGCTCGCGACACGGCTGCCCGCCAGCCACAGAAACTCGGCATCCAGCCCGTCGCGTGTGAAGGCCAGCCGCGCGGGTTCGGCCGCCCCGCTCGCACCGCCGCCGAACCGCGGGCCGCGACGGACGTCGACCGGATAGAGGCCGAGGATCGGCGCCGTGTGGGCTGCCGCCGGCCACGCGTCCATGAACAGACCGCCCGCGAACAGCAGCAGGCCTCCGGACTCGCGGGCCACCCAGCGCTCCAGCCGCGCCACCGCCGGCGGGTCGAGCAGACGCCAGTCGTAGTCGAAGGCCACGATCGCATCGTAGCCGCCCAGGGCCTCGTCGGTGGCGGGAAACCCGTCGAGGATCCGCCGGGCGTCCTGCGAGATCCCGGCGGCCCCGGTGCCGAGCACGACGTCGACGGCGAAGCTCTTGTCCCGCTGCAGCACGTTCCGCATGAACTGGTATTCGCGGCTCGGGCCGCCGGCCAGCAGCAGCACCTGCGTCACCCGCTCCACGACCTCGAACTCCGCCTCCTGGGCGTCGTCGGCCGGCGCACGATCCGCGGCCGGTGCCGTGATGCGGACGACCGCCGTCCGCCGCCCCGGCGTGGCGAGCGCCGGCACGTCGAACCGGACGGCGACGAGTTCACCGTCGCCGCCGAGCACGACGTCGGTGGCGTCGATGCTGCGGCGCGGCGGCCCGCCGCCCGTCGCGTCCGCGGCCGGGCCCTCGAGGAGCTCGACGCGGGCCGTCTGCCCGGCCAGGCCCGCCGCCTGGAGGTGCGCGGTCACGGCGAACCGGTCGCCCGGAAAGACCCGCGACGGCACGACGAGATCGGCCACGCGGACGTTGGCCGGCAGCTGGTCCGACCCGATGCCCAGCGGATGGACGGCGATGCCCGCCGCCGCCAGTCCCGCGGCCGCGGCGGCCGCATCGACGCCGGCGTTGTTGCCACCGTCGGTCAGCACGATCACGCCCGCCAGCACGCCCGGCGGCTCCTGATCCACGACCCGTTCCAAGGCCTCGCCGAGCCGCGTCTCGAAGCCGCGTGGCACCAGCCGCCCCTGCCAGTCGCCGCTGCCGTCGGCCGCGTCCCCGGGACCGATCGCCGCGGCTTCGGCCGCCACCGGCAGCGTCACCAGCCGCTGGGCGTCGGCGTCGAACCGCCACACCGACACCTCGTGCCGCGGGGCGAGCGCCGCCAGCAGCCCGCCGCCCTGCAGCAGGTCGCGACCGCGGTCGGCCCGCGTCGCCGCGTCCGCACCCGGGCCGCCGGCCGCGAGCGTCATGCTGGCGCTGGTGTCCACGAGCACGGCCACCCGCGACTGCGACACGATCTCGTGCTCGGCCGTCCGCTCGAAGTCGAGCATCGCGACCGCCACGGCTCCGAGCGTCGCCAGGCGGAGCGCGGCGAGCCCCCAACGAACAGCCCGCGGGAGTTCGGCGCCGTCACGGCGCACCAACCACAAGGCGAGGGCGGCAACGAGCGCGGCCCCGGCGATGGCCGCGGGCATCTCCCACCAGTCGGAGAAGCCGGCGAGCAGGCGGCTCGAGACCGCATGCCGCACGCTCTCCGCGGCGGCGAACAGGCACGGCGTTGGCGACGGCAAAGGCATGGGGCGTCAGGCGGGGCGGCGGCCGGCGGCACCGGCACCGGCGCGGGGGTGGTAGCTCGCTGAAAAGGCCAGCACCTGCTCGGCGACGAGCGCCGCGAGCAAGGCGGCGAGCAACGGCCCGGCCAACGGCGTGCCCGCCGTGGAGACGGCCGCCGGTTCGAGCGCGTCGGCGGCCTCGTAGCGATGCGGAATCCCCGCCAGCGCGTCCGCCAGCCGGTCGCGGCCGACCCGCTCCAGCCTGCCCTCGGCCGGATCGACGTTCACGGCGAAGATCCGCTCCCGTTCCCGACCATCGAGCCGGCGCCAACGGGCGGAGTAGCCGCCCGGAACCTCGGTCGTGGGCAGCGTGGCCGCGAATCCCTCCGCCGTAACGGCAGCCGCCTGACGGACGACCACGCCCGCGGGCGGCACGACGAAATCGACCTCGGGATCGTCCGCGCCGCGGTCCAGCCGCACCACGAGCGGATCGCCGACGACGGCCGGCGCGAACCGCCGCCGCCCGCGGGCCAGATGACCCTCCAGTTCCAGGAGCACCACCACCCAGCTCGGGTTGCTGCGGGCCCAGTTGTTCCACGTGGGTGCGGCCGTCGTCAGCACGGCCGCCACCATGCCCGCCCCGTAGGGCCGCTCGACCACCAACGGCGGCCCGGTGCGCAGGGACAGCAGCCGCCGGACCTGCGGATCGGCATCGTGCCCGCGGGCCACCGCCATGAAGCGGCCGATCTGCACCGCGTCGAGCAGCGGATTCCTCTGGCCGGCGAGCACCGCCACGACGGGGTGCGGCTCCACGACGACGTCCGGCGCGGGGTTGGCCGCCGCGTCGGGCAGGAGATCGACCGCTCCGGCGAGGGGCACGGGAAACAGCCCGGCGCCGTCGCGGTGGAGCGTGCGGTTCACCGTTTCGGGATCGGTCCGCGGGCCGCCGAAGAACACCACGCCGCCACCGGACCGCGCGTAGGCCTCCAGGGAGGCGATTTCCGCCGCCTCGAGCCGCTCCACGTCGAGCAGCCAGACGCCGTCGAAGGCCGAGAGGTCGACCGTGGCGAGGGCCCGCGGTTGCTCGATCCGTGGCCGCAGGCCGGTGGCCGCGGCCGCGCCCGGCGCGAGCGCCGTGGCGACGTAGAAGGCGTCGCCGGCACGGCTCGCCCCCGGCTCCGCACCGTCGATCACCAGGACGTCGATCCGCTCCGCGACGTCGACCGCCGCCGTCCGCCGGTTGTCGGCAGCGACCGCGTCCGTCGGCAGTCCCGCTTCCACGACGTGGCTGCCGGCGCGGGCGAACCGCGTCTCGAACCGCCGCGTGGCCGTCGATCCCGGCGGAATCTCCTCGAACTTCAAGCCCGGCCGGAGGCCGCCGTCCTCCCGCAGTTCCACCTGCACGTCGCGGACCGCCTCGGTGGCGAAGTTGCGGACCGTCACGTCCCACGTCAGCAGGACGTCGGCCGCCGCCGTGCCGCCCGACGGCTCCAGCCCTTCCACGGCGAGGTTGGCCGCCGGATCGGCCGCGCAGTCCACCAGCCGGATGTCCGTGCCGGCGGCGGCCTGCCGCAGGGCGGCGACGGTCTCCTCGGCCGCCAGCCAGTCCTTCGCGCGAAAGTCGCTCAGCAGCCACAGCACCTTGGCCGACCCGGACTCCGCCGCGAGCAGCGCGGAGGCCGCCGCCACGGCCGGCCGGGGCCCGGTGCTGCGGGCGGTCGCCTGGAACCGCTCGACTTCGGCCCGGGCGGCACGCACCGTTTCCGGCGTCGCCGCCCGGCGATCGATCGCGAACCCGGCGCCGGTTCCGGAGGCCAGCCCCGAGAAGGTGCCGACGACGAACTCGGGCGAACCGCGACCGCCGGCCAACGCCGCCAGCACGGCGTCGGCGATCCGCTGCGCCCGATCGAACGCCGTGACGTCGCCGCGGATGCCGGCCGTGGAGGCGTCGGTCATCGAGAAGCTGTCGTCGAGGAGCAGCACGTGCAGCGTCCGCCCGCCGCCGAGCAACCCGCCGAGGGAGTGCGCCCAGCGCGGCTGGGCGAGGGCGAGCACGATGCCCGCCACCACCGCGGTCCGCACCGCCAGGAGCAACAGCTCCTTGAGGAGTACCCGCGTGCGGTACTTCCTTTGGCTGGCGAGGAGGAACTCCAGCGCCGCGAACCGCACCCGGCGGTGGCGGAGGAGATTGATGAGATGGATCACCAGGGGCGCGGCCGCGAGCGGCAGTCCCCACCAGAGCAGCGGCTGGAAATCGAAGGTGGGCATCGAAACGTCGCCTCGGCGCGGCCTGGTCAGACCGCCAATCTCGCCCGCCGCGAGAGGAACCTGATCAACGCGCCGTCCACCGGCTCGCCCGTGCGGATCAGCGCGTAGTCGCACCGCATCCCGGCCGCCCGACGCCGCGTGGCGGAGAGAAACTCGTCCACCGCCGCCAGGTAGCCCGCCCGCAGCGCCCGCGGATTGCAGGCCAGGTGATCGGGCAGCTCCAGCCCCTCGAAACGGGTCGGCCCCTCGAAGGGGAAGTCCAACTCGTCGTCGTCCATGACGTGCAGCAGCACGAGATCGTGGCCCCGCCTGCGCAGCATCCGCAGCCCCTGGAAGATCCCGTCGCGATCGCCGAGCAGATCCGTGATCACGGCCACCAGCCCGCGGGGCGGGAGCGTCTCCGCCACCTCGCGGAGCACCGGCGCGAAGGCGGTGCCGCGGCCGCCTCGCGGCCGCTCCAGCACGCCCACGACGTCCGCCAGATGCGACCGCGCCGTCCGCGCCGGCACGGCGGCCCGCAGCCGGTCGTCGAACACGGCGCAGCCCACGGCGTCGCCGTGCGACAGGGCCAGCCAGGCGAGGCTCGCGGCCAGCGTGGCGGCATGGTCGTACTTGCCGAGCCGCCCCGCCACCGGCCGGTCCGCCTGGTAATCCATGCTCGCCGAGCAGTCGACGAGGAGCGTGA
This sequence comes from Pirellulales bacterium, assembly GCA_044368305.1. GTDB lineage: Bacteria > Planctomycetota > Planctomycetia > Pirellulales > UBA1268 > QWPN01. Next base: position 5,910 of record JBIPLS010000106.1, on the reverse strand, counting down.
GGCGGAGATTCGTCTCCTCCTCGAACTCTTTCACGGTGAGCCGGTTCTGGCGGCCCCACACCTTCCAGTCGACCCGGCGCAGGTCGTCGCCGCGGGCATACTCGCGATGCTGGAGAAACTCCACACTCTGCCCCTTGAAGGGGCTCTTGTGCAGGCCTGCGAGCACGCCCTCCACGACGGCCCGGGCGCGCAACTCCAGCCGCGCGATGCGGGCGATCGCCTCAGGTTGCAAAAATCGTCTGGAACCGGGGGTCACGCGTCAGCTCGTCCTCTCTCGCCGGGGTGTTCTCGATGATGCGGCGGATGATGGCGTCCGGGGTGACGCCCTCGCTCTCGGCGGCGAAGCCGACCACGACGCGATGCCGCAGCACCGGCGCGGCCAGTGCCTGGATGTCCTCGGCGGCCACGTGGCTGCGGCCCCGGAGCAGGGCCCGGGCCTTCGCCCCGACGACCAGGAACTGCACCGCCCGCGGCCCGGCGCCCCACGTGAGTTGGTCGGAGACGAAGTCGGGCACGCCCGGTTCGCCGGCCCGCGTCTGCCGCACCACGGCCAGGGCGTAGCGGACGAGGTGATCGCTCACCGGCACCTCGCGGACGCTCCGCTGCAGGGCCACGATGTCGGCGGCGGACAGCACCGGCTCGGCGTCCGCGGGCGGCAGCCCCGTGGTCCGCCGCGCGATCTCGAACTCCTCGTCGAAGGTCGGGTAGCGGACGAACACCTTGAACATGAAGCGATCCTGCTGCGCCTCGGGCAAGGGATAGGTGCCCTCCTGCTCGATCGGGTTCTGGGTGGCGAGCACGAAGAACGGGTCGGCGAGCCCGTGCCGCTGGCGGCCCACGCTCACCTGCCGCTCCTGCATCGCCTCCAGGAGCGCCGCCTGGGTCTTGGGGGGCGTGCGGTTGATCTCGTCGGCGAGCACGACGTTGGCGAACAACGGCCCTTCCAGGAACCGCACCTGCCGTGCGCCCGTCGCCTTGTCCTCCTCGAGGACGTCGGTGCCGGTGATGTCGGCCGGCATCAGGTCGGGCGTGAACTGGATGCGGCTGAACGACAGGTCGAGGCTCCGGGCCAGGGTGCTCACCAGCAGCGTCTTGGCCAGGCCCGGCACGCCCTCGAGGAGGCAATGGCCGCGGCTGAAGAGACAGATCAGCAGTTCCTCGATGACCGCCGACTGCCCGACGATCACCCGCGCGAGCTGCTCGAGAATGCGGTCGCGGGCCGCGTGCAGGCGGTCGATGGCCGGGGCGGAAGTCGTCATGCGGAACTCCGGAGGGCGAATGGCGGAGGGCGGGCGTTCCCCCGCCGCTCCCATCGTCGCATCAACGCTGGTAGATCGGAAGCGCGGCCTTGTCGAGCTGGAGAATCGCGAGGTTCGTGGCCGTCGTGTAGACGGGCCCGATGTAGCCCTGCGGCCAGAACATCCCCTCGCGATCGGCCTGCGCCTCGGCGACGAGCCGTTTCTCGACCTGACCGCGGTAGGTCTCCCACTTGCGGCCTCCCTGCCGGTACATCACCTGCGCGTAGTAGTAGTGCGCGTAGTGCCAGTGGCCGAAGCTGTTGTTGGCGATGGATCCGAGGTGCTTGTCCGCGTAGGCGAGCATCCGCGGGACGTGCGTGTCGTCCTCCTCGCCGGCGTTGAACAGGCAGGCGATCGCGGCCGCCGAGATGGCCGGCCGCCCGCCGCCCCCCTTGGAGCTGTACTGCACGCCGCCGTCCGGAAGCGTGCAGGCGTGAATGTAGGCGATCGCCTTGGAGATGATCTCCCGCGGCACGGGGATGCCGGCGTTGCGGCAGCCGCGCAGGCCCTGCACCTGCGTGATCGTGGTCGAGCCCTCGTCGAAGTCGTGGCCGTCCTTGGCGCTGACGTAGCCCCAGCCGCCGTCCTTGGTTTGGGCACGGCCCGAGAACTCCACCGCCTTGGTGAGCACCCGCACCAGTTCCTCGCGGCGCCGCTCGTCTTCCTCCTCGCCGAGCACCTGCGAGAGGAAGAGCATGGAGAACCCGTGACCGTAGGTGTAGCGATCGTCGTTCTTGGGATCGCCGATCAGGCCGTTGGGCCGGGCCCGCCCGACGAGATAATCGACCGCCTGCCTCACCGGCTCGGCATAGCGGCCCTGGGTCGTGGTCGATCCCTCCATAAGCAGCGCGGTGCCGGCCAGCGCCGTCATCGCGGTGGGATAGCGGCCCTCGTTGGCCGACCAGTTCCCGCGCCGCGACTGCCGCGCCGCGAGCCAGTCGAGGCCGCGGCCGACGACCTGCTCGACCCGCGGCTCGGCGGCCGGCGCCGGGCCGTTCGTCAGCCCGCCGCAGCAGGCGAGGACGAGCGCGAGGCGGCCCACGAAACCGGTCCTGGACGTGGCCGACGCGGCCTGGACGCCGTCGGCGTGGCGCGGCGGCGTGCGGATGGTGCTCATGGTTCGCGACCGCGCGGCAGGGCTCGTTCCAGCCAGCGGCTCACGCCGTCCAGCACCCCCGACGCCGCGGCCGGACGCCCGGCCGCCTGGTGCGGCGGCCGCGGAGGCGCGGGGCCGCCGGTGAACTCCAGCGTCACCCGCTGGGGATCGCCGCCGTGCTCGCGGACGCTGATCGCATGCCGCCCCGGATCGCCGCTCACGGCGCAGCCGAAGAGCAGGTGCGGCTGGGCGGGAATGCGATCGTCCTCGAGCACGGCGTGGCCGGTCCGCGTGTCGAGGGCCAGGACGCTGAGGAACGTGCGGTCGCGGTCTTGATCCTGCTGGATCTGACGGGCGAACAGCAGCACCGGCAGGCCGGCCGGCTGCCCGGCCAGCAGGCAGTGGCGGCGGACCGTCGCCGGAACCCGCCAGAGCACGTCGCCGGACGTGCGTTCCACGGCCCACACGCTGAAGTCGTGGGGCTGGCCGCCGATGTCGGCGATCAGCATCTGCTGGAGGGGCGCGATTGCATGCCGCTCCGCCGCTTCGTCTTCGGCGGTGGGCCGCCGCCCGACGCACACCATGAGCCGGTCGGCCCACTCCCGCACCTCCAGCAGGTCGATCGCCGCCGGCATCGCCGGGAGTTCCGCCTGCGACACGACCCGACGGCCCGCGACGTCGAGGATCGTCAGCCTGCCCCGCGGCTCGACGACGGCCGCCAGGCCGGGAGCGAAGGAGCAGGCCCGCGCTTGCCCCGGAAACTCGCCGAGCGGCGTCGTGGTGCGGTCCACCACGTCGAACACCTCGAGCCGCACCGTCTCGGCCGCGCCGTCGCCGACCGGGCCCGCAGCCTCGGCGATCGCCAGGATCCGGGTTCCGCAAGCCAGCAGCCGGCACCGCCGGTCGGGCAGATCGACCTCGTGGAGCAGGCGGCCGTCGACGATGGAGAACACGGGGGCGCGACGGCCGTCCGCCGTGCCCAGGCAGACGACGCGATCGTCGTTGCACACGTCCGTCACGGCCGGCAGGCCGTGACGCTCCCACAGCACCGCGCCGGTGACGGGGTCGAGCACGGACAGCGTGCGACCGGCGACCACCGGCAGGCCGGCGGTCACCGGCACACCCCAGGCGGCCGCCGCCGCACCGGCCCCCGGCTCAACGATCCGCATGCCCAAGGGCACGGCGCCATTCCGTGCCGCCGTCGTCGCCTCGACCCGCAACCGCCGTCCGGCGGCCTCCGCCGGGTTGGGATCGACCGTGGACCACAACCGCCGATGCCCCCGGCCGGAAAGTTCCACGGCGGTGACCGAGCCGCCCGACCACACGTAGACGATTCGCCCGAGCGTGCGGGCCCCGATCCCCGACTGGTCGAACGCCGGGATGCCGAGCCGCGCTCCGTCCAGCAGGGCAACCGAGTCGCCGAACCGCCGCCCGAAGCGATCCACGAACGACAGACGGGACTTCTGGACGTCGCAGAAGGCGGACAGCCCCGTCACGAACGATCCGCCGGCGACGTCGATCTCCAGCGGCAGCAGTCGTGACCGACCATCGTCTTCCGCACCGCGACCCGCCACCGACCGCCGCACCTCGACCCGGCCGAGCGGCCAGGCCGTAGCGGGATCCTCGTCAGCCCCGACATCGAGGCCGCGGCGGATGCCTGCGATCGCGTTCAGTGCGGCCTCTCTCCTCGGCTCGTCGCCGGCCCGGGCCAGGTCGAGGAGCAGCAGATCCCGCTGCACCGCGAGCCCGGGGGGCGGCTCGCCGTGACGTCCGACCGCGGCGAGGCCCGCGGAGAGCGCGGCGACGAGACGCTCGCGGGCGGCCATGCCGACGGCCATCTCGCCGGCCACCTCGACGACGCCCTGGACGGCCCGCGGGCGGCCGGCCGGGTCGCCGTCGGCCGCCGCCGCTTCCAGTTCGGCCGCCAGCGCGGTCTCGATCTCGGTCCGCAGGGCATCGCCGCCGCGGTCCCAGAGCCGCTCGAGCCTGCCCCGCAGCCAGCGCCGCTCGGTCACCACGCACCGCCGATCGCCGGCATCGGCGAAGGCCGGGTCGTCGCCGCCGCGACCGCGGATGAAAATCTCCCTCCAGGCGGCCCAGGCCTCGGGAAGATCACCGGTCGTCAGGCAGCCATCGACCACGGCGCGGAGCGCCAGGCGGCCGGCGGGCGTGAGCCCCACCGCCGGCAGGCAATCCCGCCACAGCGGCAGCGCCGTAGCGAAGTCGCCACGGAGGGCGAAGGCGAGCGCCGCGGCCATTGTGTCGGGGGGCACGCTCCGCTCCTCGGCCCGCGCCGCGTCACGCAGCTGCTCGAGCCCCGCCCGCATGTCGCCGCGATCGATCGCCAAATGCGCCTGCCACACGGCCGACCACGGCGGCGGCGGCCGCTCGCGGGACGCCCTCTCGATCCGCTCCTCGAGGGCGGCGGCTTGATGAAAGACGTCGATGGCGTCGACACCCAGCGAGATCACCTCGCCGCGGTACGCGATCAGATTGCCCGGCACCGCGCCGCCGCGGGCCGGCGATCGCCCCGCCACGGCGCCATCGACCAGCGCGATCTCCACGACTTCGGGTGTGTCCAGGGGCAGGAAAAGCCGTTCGGCCGTGACGATGCCGCGGCCGCTAGGCCGCACCCCCGCCGCGAGTTCCTGCCGCCAAACCCGCCGGCCGCCGTCCGCGGCGAAGGCCTCGACGCAATCGCCCGACACGACGCACACGCGGCCATCCACGACGCCCGCGACCTGGAGCCGCCCCGCCCGCGGCAGCTTCCAGAGGAGGCGACCGTCCCGCAGGTCGAGGCAGTGGAGCTCGTCGGAGTCGCGCGGCGTGAGCAGCACACGACCTCCGGCGATGACGGGCCCGTCGTCGCACCAGCCTGCACGCCTGTCGTCGGCGACGACCGCCTGCCGCGGGCCGGGTCCCACCAACCGGCCGCCGATGACCAATTCCGCCCGCGTCGCCGGGATGTGGTCGTACGTGTACGCCCAGAGGAGCGTGCGGTTGGCCAGATCGACCGCCACGACCGCGCCGGTGCCGAGCGGGCAGACGAGCACGCCGTCACCCAACGCCGGCGTCAACCCGGCGAGGCGACGGGCGGTCGCCCCGCGGCTGGCAACGGACTGCTGATCGTCCAGCTCCGCCAGGGGCTGCGACCACGTCGTGCGACCGTCGGCGGCGTCGAGCACCTCGAGCCTGATCTCCCCGTTCTCCTCGACGATCACGTGCAGGCTGCCGCCCGCCACCAGCGGCGGCCCGGCGAACCAGCCGGTGGACTCCAACGAGCCGGGCGGCGAAGCGGACGCATCGGCCCGCGCCGCGGGGAGCCGCCAGGCGAGCCTGCCCGCCGCGGCGATGTCGTAAGCCGACAGGGTGTTGCCGCCTCGCCAGGTCTGCCCCATCCCCACCGCCTCGAAGGCGTTGTGAAACGTCTCGCGGCCCGAGAGCACGTCCGGGTGGCTCTCCACCACGAAGGCCAGGCGGCCGTCGCTCGCGACGGCGCCGCTCGTGAAGTCGGTG
>JBIPLS010000105.1:0-11955 GCA_044368305.1 Pirellulales bacterium | reverse complement strand
GCCCCGGCCGGCGGCCCGCCGGTGGATCCACGCGCCGCAGGTCTTGCATCGACCTCAGCAGCCAGTCGCCGTCGGTCACGAGGCTGATCCGCCCCGACTGCCTCCACGGCTCGATGCCCTCGATCGCAAAGCCGACGACCTCGGTCGGCGCCGTGACCCAGGGGCCGGGAGCCCGTTCGAGCGACCGGTGGCACTCCATCTCGACCAAGGCACCGCCGTCGGGGCCGCGGACCACCGTGACGTCCACGGTCGGCGCCTCCGGCGTGCCGCCTTGGGCGACCACCGCGGCCGGCGGCCGGACGCTGCGCAGCGTCGTCTCGGGAGGCAGCGTGATCCGCACCGTCGGCGTCGCCTCGGCCAGGTTGACGAGCCTGACGCGGGCCTGCGTGACGGCCTCGCGGCCGTCGATCCGCACCACGCTCTCCACCGCCGCCTCGGCCACGGGGCCCTGCCCCACGACCCCCGCGGCCCGGTCGGCGACGCTCACGGTCGTCGTGCCGGCGACCCCGAACAGCGTCACCATCGCGCCGCCGTCGGCAGGGCGAACCTGCTGGGCGGCGGCGGGCGGCTGCACGACAACCTGCGGGTCGCCACGCGGCGACCGCAGTTCGACGGCTGACGTCGTGGCCGGCGGCAGATGCAGCACGAGCGACGACCGCGACTCGGATTCATCGACGGCCAGCCGGCCACCGAGCGTGACGGTGTGGCGGAGTTCCTTCCCCTGCTCGGGAGCGGCGTCGAGCCAGGCGCGATAGCCGCGGCCGTCCGCCTCCGCATCGACGACGAGGCGGCCCGCTCCCTCGTGCTCCGGGCCGCGGTCGATGATCAGGCCCTGGCAGCCGAGGGGCACGTGCACCCAGCCGCGACGGGACTGACTGATGATGCAGGTCACGGTCGCCGGGCAGGTGCCGTCGGTGGCCGCCCCGAGGTCGGCCGACAGGCGGATCTCCTCCAGCACGGCCGCCGGAGGCTGCGCGGGCACCGGCAGCCCCTCCTTCAAGCGGAACAACTCGACGAAGTCCCGGTAGCGGAAGCCGGGAACGGGGACGAGCCCGCCGGCGTCGTCCTCCAGATAGTAGATCTCCGGCTTGCGCTCCTCGACCCGCGGTGCCTCGCCGTCGGCCAACGTCGGGCCCCGGTTCGCCATGGCCATCGCGAGCGCGAGCAGGCCACGGGCCAGGATCACGAGACCGACACGGGGTGACGCGCGGGTGCCGTCCATGAACACGATGGCCTGAAGGCGAAGCTGCACCGCCGGCGGCGGTAGCGGAGACCGAGGCAAGCCTACCCCGCGGCCCGGCACAGAGGCCGCAGGCGCCGCATTTTCCGCAGTCGTCAGGACCGCTACAACCGGAACGCCCCGCGGTCGTGCGGCCTCGCCGGCGTGCACCCCAGGGCGTCGCGGAGCCCGGCCATGAGCCGTGGCGTGCTGGTCGCGATGAACGCCGGATCGTCGAGCGGCACGTCGGGGCCGGGGGCGGCGAACGGCTCGACGGTGGCCCCGGACTCGCGGGCGATGAGCAGCCCCGCGGCCACGTCCCAGCAAGCGATCCGCCGCGCCCAGAAGGCGTGCAGGCGGCCGCAGGCCAGGTAGGCGAGATTGAGCGCGGTCGAACCGGTGCGGCGGATGGACTGCGCCCGCGTGACGACCGCCAGAAAGTCGGCGACCGCCGGCGAGTCGGCCGCGACCTGCGGCGGGAAGCTGACGGCGGCGATCGCCTCGTCGAGCGTCTCGACGGCCGGCACGCGGATCGGCCGCCCGTCGAGACGGGCGCCGCCGCCACGCCGGGCGGTGAAGCACTCGCCACGGACGGGGTCGAAGACCACGCCCACCTCCAGACGGTCCGCGGTGGCCAGCGCGATCGACACGCAGTAGGCCGGGAAGCCGTGCACGTAGTTGGTCGTGCCGTCGAGCGGATCGACGATCCAGCGGGTGCCGCTGCCGGAGTGCCCCGGCGTGCCCGACGCCGGCTGCGCCGCGCCGGTGTCGGACTCCTCGCCGACGAACCCGTGGTCGGGAAACGCCTCGTGCACCACCCGGCGCACCTCGCGCTGGGCAGCATAGTCGGCCTCGGTGACCAGGTCCCGCGGCCCCTTGTTCGACACGCCGAACCGCCCGATCCAATCCTGGAGCACGCGTCCACCGGCGCGGGCGGCGGCTTCGCAGACGACGAGCGGATCAGGGGCGGGAGCGTCGGGCATGGCGGGTTCGTGGCCGCGGCGGACCGCCGCGTCGCCTCAGTCTAACCGGTCGTCGCCCGCTACAATCCACCGGCGTCGCGCCCAGCGTGTCACCGGAGTCCAGCCATGTCCGCCCCCGCAGCCATCCGTCGCGCCTGGTCGCTCGCCGGCCGCATCGCGACCACGGCCGACGGGTCGCGACTCGACCTCGACGCGCCCGGCCGGGGCCTCGTCATGCCCGGCGGCAGCACCGTGCTGGGCGTGGATCTGCGGGCCGACTGCACCGCGGCCGACCACTGGCTGCGGGGCGACGACCTGATCGCCGTGTACGAGCCGGCCGATCCACGCCGGCTGCGGGCCACGGCGATGTGGCGGCCGCTCGATGCGACCGGAGCGAGCGTCGGCTGGGAACTCACGCTTTCCGCGCAGACCGCGTCGTGGCACAGCGATCCGACGCTGGCGGTGACGGCCGACGTGGCCTGTGCCGACCTGCTCTGGAGCCGCGGCGAGGCCGAATCCGGATGGGCGGCCACCGCCGGCGGCGCGGCGGCCGAGGCGACGTGCGTGCTGCTACGGCGGCAGCAGTCGGCCACCCTCGTGGCCGTGCATCCCGCCGACGCGCGGCGGCTCGTCGTGCGGCATGCAGCCGGCCGCGCAGCGATCGCCTGCTGGCTGTTCTCGACGGCGATCGAGAAGGGCGTGCTCCTGCGCGGCCGGGTGCTGGCCGCGGTCGGCCCGGCGGAGGGAGCCGAAGCCTGGGCGGTCGGTCTGCTCGCCGCCTTCGCCGCCTCCCCGCCGCCACTGACGGCCTGACGCAGCGTCCCTTTTCCTGTCGATTCGGCCCTTTTATTCGACTGGCACGATTCGACCATGCGCCGTTACATTGCCCCCATCTTTCCCTGATTCCCGGCCACGGATCGGCCCGGGGGCGCCGCTGGCGACCCGCCCGAGTCGGCGCGCGGCCTGCCGGCTTCCGCCCGGCCGCATGGAGGTGTCGCCATGGCCGATCTCATGTTCGCGTTCGATCCGGCGCTCGACCGTCCGCTGCCGGTGCCGGAAGATGCCGCCCCGGCCGTGGCCGAGACGATCGCCGGAGCCACCCGCGACGCGTTGGCAGCGGCCGTCGCCTGCGCCCGCCGGTCGCGGGCGGGCGCGCTGATTCTCTGCGGCCGGCTCCTGTCCCCCGACCGCGCCAGCCCGGCCCAGGCGGCGTTCCTCCGCGGGATGGTCGCCGATTTGGCCGCCGAAGGCTGCCGCACCGTCTACGTCGCCGACGACACCGCCGCCTGCCACGCCGTCTCCCGCATGCTCGGCGAGCCGGCCGGCCTGCATTTCGTGACGCCGCTGGCGCCGATCGAGGTCGACGTCCACGGGCTGCGCGTGGAGATCGTCTCCGCCCACGGCCCGGCGGCCGCCACGGCCGTCGCCGACCCCGGCGGCCCGGCGCCGCTCCACCGCCGGATCGTCGTCGGCTGGGACACGGCCCTCTGGCAAGCCGAGCGCTGGGATGCGGAGGCGGCACGGGAGGCCGTCCATCCCGCGTTGGCCACCGGTGACACGCGGACCGCCGCGGCCCACCTCACGGCCGCGGCGTTCGCGGCGGCGGCGGCGGCATCGCCCGCCTGGTCCCACCCCGCGACGTTCTGGGTGTGGGGCTCGCGGCGGGCGACACACCTGCCGCCCGGCCTGCACCACCTGCCGGCGCTGCAGGCCCGCTCCGGGCACGAGCCGAGCGCCGGCGCGTGCTGCGGACTGACGCTCTTTCACCGCGATCCCGCCCTCGGTTCGGCCGCCCCGTCCACCGATTGGCGGGCCAGTTGGGAGCACATCCCCACGCACCGCGTCGCCTGGCGGACGCTGGCGATCGAGTCGCCGGCCGGCGGCGACGAGGAGCTGGCCACCGCCATCTGGTCGGCGCTCGAGGCGCGGACTCCCGCGGCCCACGCCGCGCTCGAGATCGTCCGCTGCTCGATCGCCTGCGGCACGAGCGTCGCCCGCCGCGTCCGCGTGGCCGAGATCGCCGCCGAGACGCTGGCCCGCGTGCGGCAGCTCTACGACGCGAAGAACTTTCGCGTCTGGTGCCGCGAGCTCGTGGCCGACCCCGACGAGTCGCTCGCGCCGCTGGGCCACGCCCGCTCGGGCAGCCGGCCCGGCAGCACGACGTCGTTCTCCTCGGCCCTGGCCGACATCGTCACCGCGATCGAGCAGTCGCCAGCGGCCGTCATCCCGCCCGACATGGCCCGCGAGGCGGGCTGGCTGGCCCTGGAACTCGTCGAGTCCACCTGATCCCGATCCGCCATCCATCCACGCCGCGGCAGCGGAGGCCCCATGTTCATCGAACGCATCGTCGCCGAGAAGTTCGGCGTCCTCTCGCAAGTCACCATCGACAGGCTCGGGCCCGGCGTGCAGGTGCTCCACGGCACCAACGAGACCGGCAAGACGACGCTCCTGGAGTTCGTCCGCGCCGTGTTCTTCGGCTTCGAGGGGCTGTTTCGCCGCGGTGTGCTCGACCCGCAGCGGCCATGTGCCGGCCGGCTCTTCGTCCGCGGCGGCCCGGAGCGGACGCTGCTCTCGATCGAGCGGCGGCACGAGGGACCGCAGATCGCCGGACTCACCCGCGAGAGCTACCTCGACGACATCGTGGGCCTCGGTGGCGACGTCGGCGACCTCATCGAGATCGCCGACGTGGACCCGCGGACCGAGGGCAACCGCCACCGCGTCTACCTGCAGGACGTGGTCGGCGACATCGACGAGACGACCTTCACGAACGTCATGGCATTCGGCCTCGACGAACTCCACGAACTGAAGACGCTCGAGCCCGAGGGCTGCGGCAGTCGGCTCTACGAACTGGCCAGCGGCCTCGACCGCTCGAAGGTGGCCCGCGTCCTCGGGCATCTCCGCGACGCGATCACCAGGCTCGACTCGGCCGATCCCGGCGTCTCGCCGCTGCGGGCGCTCGAAGCCCGGCGGCAGGAGTGCCTAGACCGACTGGCCGCCCTCGACGCCCCGGCCGTCGCTGCCGGCGGCCTGTGGGCGGAACTCGCCCACATCGACGCGGAAATCCGCGGCATCGAGGCCCGGATCGCGGCGGCCCTACGCGACGAGGCGGTGGTGCGGGGAGTGCTGCCCCTGGAGAGCCTGCATGCGGCGTGGCGGAACACGTCCGCGCGGCTGTCCGCGCTCGAGTCGGCGCCGCTCGTGCACCCGGACCGCGACGCCTGGCGGTACGCCGCCCGCCGGCTCCGGCGGTCCGAGCGGCGGGCCCTGGGCCGGAAGAAGCGGCGCGGCAAGCTCGCCCGCCTGCTCCGCGATCTGCCCGGTGAGACGGCCGTGTGGCGGCACCGCTCCACGGTGACGGCGCTGTGCGAGGAACTGCCCCGGCTCGAGCGGCTGGCGGCCGACGCGGCCCGGGCGGAGGCCCACGCCCGGCTCGCGGCCCGCCGCTTCGGCGAACAGGTGGGGATCGCGGGCCTGACCCGCGTCGTGCCGATAGCGCCGCTGACCGACGACGCGGGTGTGCTGCCCGACGTGCTCCTGCCCGAGGGCTTCGCGCTCTCGTTCGGCCCGCTCCGTGCCCGGGCCCGCGACTGTGCCCGTGGCTCCCGCCAGGTGGCCGACGCCAAGAAGGCCCTCGCCGTCGCACGGCGCGAGCACGACGACACCCGCGGCGCCGTGAAGGGCGCCGGCTCGGTGCTCGGCGGCCTGACGATCGCTGCTGCGATCGAGCAGGCCAGCGACAAGGCGACCACGCTCCGCAAGCGGATCGCCGCGGGCGGGCAGCTGAACGAGCTCGACGCCGCCGTGGTGAGCCTGGAAAAGGAGCTGGCCGCCAGCCTGGAGGGGCAGCTGATCCCGATCCCCTGGCTCGTCGGCCTCGGGACGTTGTTCGTCATCGGCGTCGGGATGCTGCTGTCGGGCATGCTGCTGCCGACGGAGGTGACCGGGCATCTGGCCTACGCGCTGGCCGCGCTCGGCCTGGCCGGCACGGGCCTGGCGTCGGTCACGACCTGGTCGCTCGACCGCACGGCCGCCGCCAGGCTCGACGCCGCCCGCCGCCAGCTCGAGATGGCCAAGAAGCAGCGAGAGGAACTGCTCGCCCAGTGCGGCCAGCTCGATCGCCGTATCCCGGCCGACGCGATCAACACCCTCGACCGCCGGCTCGCCGCCGCCCAGGCCGAGCTCGACCGGCTGGAGGAACTCGCGGCCCGAGAGGGTTCGGTGCACCTGCTCGGCGACCGGGTCACCGTGGCCGAGCAGGCGCTCGAGCGGGCCATCGCCGAGCGGAAGGTCGCCCGCGGCCGCTGGCGGCGGGCCCTCGAGCACCGTGGCCTGCCCGCCACGCTCTCGCCGCGGGAAGTGCGGCAGATCGCCACGCACCGCCACACGCTGCTCACGCTCGACGACGACCGGCGCCGGCTGTCCGAGGAGGCTCGGCACAAGCGCGAGGAGCTGGCCGCGTTCGCCAAGCGGATCGACGAGCTGATGGTGGAGTGCGAGCTCGTGCCGGAGGCGACGCCGCTGGAGCATCTCAAGCTCCTGCAGGAGCGGCTCGACGCCGAGAAGGCGGCGATCCGGCGGCGCGGCTCGCTCACCCGGCGGCTGGAGGCAGCCCGCCGCCGGCACCGCCACGCCGTGCGGCAGGTCCGCGTGGCGGAACGGGCCGTCCGCGAGTTCTTCACCCGCTGGGGCGTGACGAACGACAAGGAATTTCTCGCCAAGGTGGATCGGCGACCGGAGCATGCGCAGGCCCGCCTCGAGGCGGAGATGGCGGAGACGGCCTGGCTGGACGCCCGGCGGCGGACGACCGAGCCCGCCGACGTCGAGGCATGGCTTGCCGACGCCGCGCTGCCGCTCGACCGCCGGCTCTCCGAAGCCTGCGCCGTCACCGCCCGGCACCGGGCCGCGTTGGCCGCCGCCGAGGACCGCCGCCGGTCGGTGGCCGCCCGGGTCGAGGCCGCGGCGAAGGACCGGAGCACGGAGAGCCTGCAGGCGGAACTCGCCTCCGTCGAGGAGCAGCTCGGCCAGCAGCTCGACCGGCGCCGCCTGCTGGAGCAGGCCCGGATCCTCCTGGAGGAGACCCGCACGGCCGTGGCCCGTGACCACCAGCCGCCGGTGCTGCGCGAGGCCTCCCGCTGGCTGGCCCGGCTCACCGAGGGCCGCTACGCGTCGATCACGACGGCAATCGACGAGGCCCGGCTCGAGGTCCACGATGCCGACGGCACGGTCTGGAATCCGGAGCGGCTCAGCCGGGGCACCCGCGAGCAGGTGTTCCTGGCGTTGCGGCTGGCCCTGATCCGCGACCTCGGCCGACACGACGTCAGCCTGCCGATCGTGATGGACGACGCGCTGGTGAACTTCGACGACGCCCGGGCCCGTTCGGCGGCCCGGGTGCTGGTGGAGTTCATCGCCGAGCAGTCGGCCGACCGGCAACTGCTCGTGCTCACCTGCCACGAGCACGTGGCCAGGATCTTCCACGAGGCGGGCGCCCACGTGCGGTCGTTCGCCGACCCGCGTCCGCTCTGGGGCCGCCCGGCCGCGGCGCCCCGCGCGACCGCCCGGCCCGTACCGGATCCGGTCGTCATCGAGCCCGTCGCCGCGCCCGAGCCGGTCGTCGCCGTGGCCCCCGCGCCGCCGGCCGAGGATGGCGACCTCTGGCCGGCTGAAGCATTCTTCTTCGCCGACGGCGCGGCAGCCGCGCCGCGGCCGAGTCCGCGGCCGGCAGAAACCGGCCGCCGCCGCCCGCGGCGCCGCTAGCAGACCGTGGAATAAGTCCGCCCGAGCAGGATGCGGACGCCATCGACCCAGGAAAACCTCGGCGTTTCCTCCGGTCGATCAAGTGGCAAAAGCCATGGAAGGCTTTGCCACGGACAGCTAGGCCCGCACGTACCCCCGCTGCATGCCCTCGACGTACCGCTGCCGCATCGAGCCGAGCAGCATGCCGAGGTAGGCGTTGGCGCCGAGCGACAGGAACAGCGCGATCAGGCTGCCGATCAGCAACGTCCAGGGTCGGTCCGGCTTGGCGGGCGTCTTCGTGTCCACCAACGTCGCCGCGGTGCTCACCACCGGCGCCGGCCGCCGGGGTCGCTTCGCCGCCTCGATCACCGACCGCTCCACCGCGGTCGGCCAGCTGTCGGCCACGTAGATCTTCACGCGACGCACGTCACGGGCATCGTCCGGGACGTCGCTGGTGAACTGGTAGGGGCTGGCGTTCCGCACGAGATCGGGCTCGACCCGTACCAGGTATTCGCCGCCGCCTTCGTCGTTCGGCACGTACGCGGCTTCGATGCCGGTCGCGAGCATCGCGGCCACCGACAGCAAGCATTCAACGAGCATGGATCAAGCCCTCCGCGGATTCGGACACCGTCACGATTTCACCCTCCCCGACCCCGTCCTTGCAACTCCGGCCTCGGGCGGCACCGGCGTACCGGCCGAGTCGCGGGTTTTTCCCCACGCAGATCCGGCGTCGGCCGCCGCGGCCGTCCCGCCCGACAGGCTGTCGATCTCCAGTTGGAGCATCGACAGGGCCGCCTGAAGGAAGGCCACGGCGATGGGTCCCACGAAGATGCCGATCGGCCCCAGCGCGCCGACGCCGCCGAGCACGCTCAACAACGCCAGCAACGGATGCAGCTTCGACTGCCCGTGCAGCACGATCGGCTTGATGATGTTGTCCACCGTGGAGACCACGCACAGGCCCCACAGGGCGAGGCCGGCGGCCGCCCAGGTGTTCTTCACGAAGAACAGCAGGTACAGGCTGGCGGCCCCCCACACGGCCGCGGCCCCCACGAACGGCACGAGCGCGCCGAAGAAGGTGAGCAGCGTGAGCAGGAACACGTTGCCCAGGCCGGCGAAGGAGAAGCCGAAGCCGGCCAGCACCGCCTGCACGATGGCGGCCAGCAGCGTGGAACTGACCACCGCCCGGCTCACCTCCTCGAACTCGCGGAGCAGCTGCCACTGGTAGCGGACGTCGAGCGGCACCAGCCGCATCACCGCCTCCAGCATCCGCCGGCCGTCGGCCAGGAAATAGAACAGGCTGACGGTCATCACGATCAGGCCGATGAGCAGCTTGGCGACGGCCACCGGCGCCCGGGCCGCGATCGGCCCGATCCATTCCTCCGCCACCTTCTTCAGTTCCCCGTTGACGCTCTCCGCCGTGATGTGCAGCCCGCTGGCTTCGTTGAAGCTGGCCACCAGACCGTCGAGAACCTTGGGATCGAGCCGCATGCCGTCGGGGCTGCGGAGCATGGCCGCGGCGTCGCCGCCGGCCCGCACGACGAGCAGCGACAGCGGCACGAGCACGATCAGTAGCACGAAGGCCGTGGTCAGCCCCGCCGCGGCCCATTCGGGAATCTGGAACCGCTCCCGCAACCAGCGATGGAGCGGCCCGAAGATCACGACCAGCATCGCCGCCAGCAGCAGCGGCAGGAGGAAGCCCGACATCACCCGCAGCGAAAGCAGGCCGAAAACGGCCACCAGGCCGAGGATGACGCCGAACGACACCAGTCTCGTCATGCGCGGGGCAGTCTCCCGGGAGCGCGGGCCAGGTTCTCGCGGATTCAAGTGTACGCCGACAGCGATGCTTCCGTCAGCCGCAGCCCGCCATGCCGGCCGCGACGGGGGGCCAATACTCCGGCACGGGTGCCGCCGCGACGGCCTCCGCGCCCGTGTCGGGGTCGGCGTAGCAAATGCGGGCGGCGTGCAGCGCGATCGGCGGCTCCCGCTGGTCCGCGGCCGGGCCGCCGGACCAGCGGGTGTCGGCGGCCGTGTCGTAGAGGACGTCGCCGACGATCGGCAGGCCGCGGGTCGCGGATTGCAACCGCAACTGGTGCATGCGACCCGTGAGCGGCTCGAGCGCGAGGAGCAGCCGCATGGCCACCGGCCCGTGGGGCACGCGGGCGACCAGCCGCACCCGGGTGACGGCCTCGCGGGCCGCGGGGTCGTCCGTCGCGGCGATGCGGGCGCGGGCCTCCTCCGGCACCTTGGCGACGAGATCCCGCCACTCGGCGGCGTCCGCCTCCGTCCAGGCCGTGCCCCGCGGCTCGACCAGCGCCAGGTAATGCTTGCCGACCTCGCGGCGCTCGAACTGCCGCGACAATTTCCGCGCCGCCCGCGGCGTGGCGGCCATGAGCAGCACGCCCGACACCGCCCGGTCGAGCCGGTGCGGCACGCCCACGTAGCCGCGACCCGTGGCGCCGAACAGGGTGCGGCGGAGCCATGCCTCGACCGACTCGATTCCTGGCGGGGCCTGCGTGGCCAGCCCGGCCGGCTTCGCGATCGCCACCACGCCCGAGCGTTCGTAGAGCAGCGAAGGGACGAGCATGCGTTCGGTTTCCAGCCTTCCTTTCAGTGTACCCGGGCGAAATCGGCCGCTCCCCTCCTGGAGGGTGTGCAAAAGACTCCTCGGTGGTAGCCTGTTCGAGCGACGGAAAGCGGAATGTCACGGTCGGAGGGAAGGGGCGGAGTTTCGATGGCCATCACGGTGCTGATCGCCGACGACCACGAGGTCGTGCGGCAAGGTATCACCAGCCTGTTCAAGAACTCGGAGGTCCGTGTCGTCGGCGCGGCGGCGAGCGGCGACGAGGCCGTCCGTCTGGCACGGCGGCACAAGCCCGACGTCGTGCTGCTCGACGTTCGACTCGGATCCGAGGACGGCTTGGACGCGATCAAGCGGATCCGATCCTCGGCACCGACCGGCCGCGTGGTCGTGCTTTCCGCCTTCGACAATCCGACCTACGTGGCCCGCGCCGTGTCTGCCGGCGCGCACGACTACCTCCTGAAATCCGCGACGCGGGCGGAGATCATCGGCGCGGTGACGGGTGCCGCGGCCGGCGCCGCGCCGACCCGCGCCGGCCAACTGCAACGCGTCGCCACGTCGATGGCCGACAAGACCGTGTCGGCGGCCACCGGGGTGCCGCTCACGCCGCGGGAGACGCAGGTGCTGCGGCTGGTGGCGATGGGGCTTTCCAACCGCGAGATCGGCGACGCGCTGTCCATCAGCGTCGAGACGGTCAAGGAGCACGTGCAAAACCTGCTCCGCAAGGTCGAGGTCAGCGACCGCACGCAGGCCGCCGTCTGGGCGATTCGCCACGGGCTCGCCTGACTCCCAGGCCCCAAGGCCCGTGCGGTTTTGGTACAAAAAGATGCCGTCTCCGTTGGGGGCCGCGCCATTTCCGGGCCCGCCGTCGCGGCCTATGCTTTCCAGAGTCGTCGCGAACCGCCTCCAGGTGGGATCCGCGGGTGTCGGAGAGCCCGGCCGATGAGCATGCTTGCAGCGAGGCGATCCCACGCCGGCCGACGGCGGCCAACGGCCCGGGCGACCCTGGGCATCGCCGTCTGGGCGGCCTGCCTGGGCACGGCCGGCGCCGAGGTGCCTCTCGACTTCAACCGCGACATCCGCCCCATCCTGGCGGAGAACTGCTTCTATTGTCACGGCCAGGATGCGGCGAAACGGGCCGCCGACCTGCGGTTGGACGATCGCGCCGCCGCGGTGGCGGCGGGGGCGATCGTTCCCGGCGACCCCGGGGCCAGCGTGCTGCTCGAACGCATCCACGCTGATGACCCGGACGTGCAGATGCCGCCGCCCGACTCGAATCGGCGGCTCACGGCCGATCAGAAGCGGCTCCTCGAGCGCTGGATCGCCGCTGGCGCCGAGTACGCGCCGCACTGGGCCTTCGTGGCTCCGCGGAAACTGCCGCCGCCCCGCGTGCGGCGGGCCGATTGGCCGCGGAACGACGTCGACCGGTTCGTGCTGGCAGCGATCGAGGCCGCGGGCCTCGA
>JBIPLS010000104.1:0-11962 GCA_044368305.1 Pirellulales bacterium | reverse complement strand
CCCATGCGACTCGCCGTCCTCATCTCCGGCTCGGGCCGCACGCTCGACAACCTGCTCGAGTGGATCGCCGCCGGCAGGCTGGCCGCCAGCGTGGAGAAGGTCGTGTCCAGCCGGGCGGACGTCCGCGGCGTGCGAATCGCCGAGCGGGCCGGGATCGCGGTGAAGGTACTCCCGCCGGCGGGCCGGCCCGTCGACGCTTGGAGCGACGAGATCTTCGCCGCCTGCCGTGCGGCGCGGGCCGACCTGGTCGTGATGGCGGGCTTCCTCCATCTGGTCCGCATACCCGCCGACTTCGCCGGCCGGGTGATCAACATCCATCCGTCGCTGCTACCCGCCTTCGGCGGCCAGGGCTTCCATGGGATGCGCGTGCATCGGGCCGTTCTCGACCGCGGCTGCACGGTCTCGGGCTGCACCGTCCACCTCGTGGACGACGAGTACGATCATGGCCGGATCCTCCTCCAAAAGGCCGTGCCCGTGCTGCCCGACGACACTTCCGAATCGCTCGCGGCCCGCGTCTTCGCCGCCGAATGCCAGGCCCTTCCCGAGGCCATCGCCCGCATCGCCGACAATCCCCCCAGGAACTGACCGATGTCCCGCTCCCTCGGCAACGTGATCGCAGACTCGCTGCAGCTCTCCCTGGGCTACGGTGAACGGCTCCTCCGCGGCGTCCCGCCCGCGCGCTTCCCGCGGTTCGCCAGCCCCGGCGGCATCGTGGTGGAGTCGAACCATCCCGCGTTCATCTACGGCCACCTCTCGCTGTACGCCCCGAAGATCCTCCGCCTCGTCGGACACCCGGTGCCGGCCGTGCCCGACCAGTTCGAGGTCCGGTTCTCGAAAGACGCGACGTGCGTGGACGACGCGGATCTCGATCTCTATCCCGGGATGGCGGAAATCGTGGAGTTCTTCACCGAGGGGCATCGGATGGTGAGCGCCGCCCTCCGCAGCACGGCCGACGACGTCCTGCAGCGGCCGAATCCGGCCGAAGGCCGGATGAAGGAACTCTTCCCCACGATCGGCTCCACGGTGGCCTTCTACTGCGGCGGCCACATGATGATGCACCTCGGACAGATGAGCGGCTGGCGCCGCATGGAAGGCCTGGGGGCGGCCTGATACGGCCGAAACGTAATTCGCGCGAGTTCCCCCAAAAAAGCTCCAAACGGGAGCCGGGTCTTGCCGGATCCTCGTCACCCCCGATGCGCGGCCTACCGGGCTTTGCCGCCCGCGGCGGGAAGACCGTCGACGAAGTCGATCGATTCCTTGACGACGCGATCGACCAGTTCCGGGGTCGCCCCCGATGCGGCGGAGCCGAAGTAGAACCCGTGCGTGAACTCGGGGTAGTTCGCGACGGCGACCTCCTTGCCGAGGCTCCGCAGTTCCGGAACGAGAACCTCGCTGTTGATCCGGTGCAGCCCCTCGGGCTTGCCCTGAAGCACCAGCACCGGACAGCGGACGGCCGCCATCCAGGCCCGCATCGCCTCCCGCCGTTCGCCGACGTAGGCGGCCTGCGGATCGGCCATCAGCCGGCGGTAGCCCCGCGCCGCGGCCCCTCCCGCGCCCGCCTCGGGCTCGAGCGGCACGACCGTCGCCGGCTCCCCGGCGATCACGCCGGCCACGTCGGTCCGCGATGCGGTGACGAGGGCGAGGATGCCGCCGCCGCTGCCGCCGTAAAGCACCAGTCGCCGGCCGTCGACGCCCGGCAGCGTGCGTGCCTTGGCGACGATCCGCACCGTGTCGTCGACCGCGGCATCGAACCCCACGGCCTCGTCGCCGCCGTCCGCCTTCTCCGTCCAGAACGGCCGCCGGGTGCACTCGACGACCGCGAAGCCCTTGGCAAGAAACCGGGTCTGAACGGCGCCGCCGAGGAGCCCGCGCCTCAGTCGTTCGGGCGCCGCGTGCTTTCCGCCACCGTGGAGAAACAGGATCGTCGGAAACGGACCGTCCCCGCGCGGCCGCCGCCAAAAGAACCGCAGGTCCACGCCGTCGGCCGACGCCAGTTCGACCTCCTCCAGCGGCGACGCTTCGAACGGAATGTCGATGCCGGCGACCTGGCGCTCCCCTGCGCGGCTGTCGCCCCGGGTCGGATCCGGCTCCTGGGACGGGAGCCGGATCGGTGCGTTGACGACCGCGGCCAGGGCGACGATCGCCACGGCGAGCCACGAGGGAGCGGCCGCGGGTGGCCTGAACCTGATTGTCATCATGAGTTCCCGTCTCGTTCGCAAGCCACGCCCGGCCGCTGCTCGTTCACCCGTGCGCCGGCGGGCCGCCCGACGACGACAGGTCCCGGAAACTCCGCAGCATCATGCCGATCCCCGCGGCGATCATGCCCAGCATGAGCAGCAGGTTGCTGACCGGCATGCCCATCTGGAAGCGGATCCGGCTCAGGATCTCGATCATGATCAGCGCCAGCCCCACGTAAAACAGCGCCCAGCCCCACTTCAGTCTGGCGTCGTAGAACAGCAGCACGAGCCCGACGAAGATCGGCGCGAACACGATGCCCGTGCTCATCGCCGGTCCGGCCAGGCCGAAGCCACGGCCGAGCGCGCCCGAGACCATCCCGAAAGGCTCGGTCATCACGTGCACGTTGCTCAAGAAGAACCACAGCCCGGACGCCGCCAGGACCAGACCGAGGAAAAACAGCCACGTCCCGCCGGGCGTGCCGCCGGCGCCGTGCACCAGATGCTCGTGCGTCCGCCGCACGTCGTCGATGTCGCGCTCGAACTCCCGTCGAGGTGAATCTTGCATCGCCGCTCCCCTGCCCGCCGCTGGCCGGGGCCACCCCGCCGCGCCGCGAAGGCCCCGAGCATAGCAGCCCCCGCGGGATCGCTCACGCGGGATCGAAGCCGAGGGCATTCCAGGTGGCGACGGCGGCGGCCCAGCGGGCATGCGTCTCCACCCAGACCTCCCGTGCCCCCGCCTCGCGGGCGGCGGCCAGCGCCGTGCCCACGAGTGCCCTGGCCACTCCCCGCCGGCGATCCGCGGGCGCCACCAGCAGCCAAGCCAGCGAGTGCCGCGCGCCGGCCGCGACCAGCGCTGCCAGCCCCACGGGACCGGCGGCCCCCGGCCCCTCGGCGAGCCATGCCAGCACCCGCCGACCGGGACGATCCCGCAGGTCGTCGAGGATGCCCGCCGCGCGGAGCCTGGGATCGCCGTCCGCGCCGACCGCCGCGACCAGGGCCGCGACGGCGGCGGCATCCGCGGCCGGCAGCAGCCGCCGCACGTGCCAAGGCCCGGCCGCGGGTGCGAACTCGGTGGCCACATCGCGACGGAACCGCAGCACGCGAAGGTCGCTCATGGCGCGAACGGAAAGGCGACGGTAGACTGCTGTCTCGGCCATCCATCATAGGAGACTCCCGGCCGGGACGTCATCCGCCCCTCCGCCACGCTCCGCGACGGACGCGGCGCGGTGCGGTGCGACCCTCGGGCCGCGAAATCGTTCATGACCTCGACCGCCCCGACCGCGGCCCCCGCCAAGTCGCTCGCCGAACTCAAGGAGGAGATCTGCGACATCGGTCGTCGGCTGTACGCGAAGGGATTCGCAGCCGGCAACGACGGGAACATCTCGTACCGGCTCGGGCCCGACGAGGTGCTCTGCACGCCGACGATGATGTCGAAGGGCTTCATGAAGCCGGCCGACCTGTGCGTGGTGGACATGCAGGGCAGCCAGCTCGACGGCGTCCGCCGTCGGTCGAGCGAGATCCTCCTCCATCTGACGATCCTCAAGGAGCGGCCCGACATCCGCTCCGTCGTCCACTGCCATCCGCCTCACGCCACCGCCTTCGGCGTGGCCCGCGAGCCGATCCCGCAATGCGTGCTGCCCGAGGTGGAGGTATTTCTCGGCGACGTGCCCATCGCCCGTTACGCCACTCCCGGCGGCCAGGCGCTGGCCGACACCATCCGCCCCTTCGTGCGGCACGCCAGCGTGGTGATCATGGCCAATCATGGGACGGTGAGCTTCGGCGAGACGGTGGAGAAGGCCTACTGGTGGGCGGAGATCCTCGACGCATACTGCCGGATTCTCATGCTGGCGCGGGGCCTGGGCCGCGTGCATTTTTTCGATCGGCATGAGACGCAGGAGCTTCTCGACCTCAAGAAGGTCTGGGGCTACGCCGACCGCCGCCACGCCGGCGACCTCGGCGATCGCGACACCTATCCCGACCAGGCGGCCCGCGCGGCCTGGTCGGCGGCGGCCGCCTTGCCGCGGGCCTTCGACGCGCCGCCGCCGATGGGGGCCGACCCGCTTTCCGCCACCCGCCCGACGCCCACGGCCGTGGACGTCGAGGCCATCGTGCGGGCGGTGACCGAGCAGGTCTGCCGTCAGTTGGGCGTGGCGCCGCGCTGACCCGGCGAGGCAGCGGATCGGCGCTCAGAGCCCGTCCAGCCCGCGGCGGCGGGCGATCACGCCCGCCGACAGGCTCCAGAACCGCACCGTGCCATCCCAGGAGCCGGTCACGAGCGGGCCACCGTCGGGTCCGAAGGCCACACCCCACACCTGGTCGACATGCCCGCGGAGCATCGCAGCCGACCTCCCCGACGCGGCATCCCACAGCTGCGCCGTGCCGTCGGCCGACACCGCCGCCACCCGGCTGCCGTCGGGGGAAAAGGCGACCTTCCAGACGTTGCCGGCGGGCCCGGTCAGCACCGTCAGCAGCTTCCCGTCGGCCACGGCCCACAGCCGCACGGTGCGATCCGACGAGGCGGTGGCCAGCCGTGCTCCGGTCGGATCGAAGGCCACCCAATTCACCGCCTTGCCATGGCCCTGCAGCCGCCGCTCCTCCGCGCCGCTCGCGACGTGCCACAGCCGGGCGACCCCGTCCTCGCCGGCCGTGGCCAGGAGCCGCGCGTCGGGCGAGAACGCGGCGCAGAAGACGCGGCCCGGATGGGCCAGCGGCCGGCGGGCCGCCGCGGTGGCTCCGCGGTCGTGGATCCGGGCCGCGCGATCCTCCCCGGCCGTCGCCATCAGGCGCCCGTCGGCGGAAAACGCCACCGAGTAGGCCCGCCTGGTGTGCGCCGGGATCACCTCCGCCTCGCCCGGTGCCTGTCGCGACCAGATTCGCACGGCGCCGTCGTCGCACGCGCCGGCCACGGACTGGCCGTCGGCCGTGAAAGCCACGCCGTTCACCCGGCCCGCTCCACCCTCCAGCCGTCCCGCGGGCAGCAGCGTCGCGGCATCGAACAACTCGACCGCCCCCTCGGCCACGCCGACAGCCAGTGTGCCGCCGTCCGGCGCGAACGCCACGGCGAGCGGCCGGCTCCCGCAGCGCACGACCGGCGCCGTGGCCCCGTCCAGATCCCACACCCGCGTGGTGCCATCGGCGGAGCCCGTCGCCGCGCGGGAGGTCCCCGGCACCGTGCCCAACGACCAGACGCCGCCGACGTGGCCGCGCAGCCTGGCGACCTCGACCGCAGCCTCCACGCTCCACACCCGCAGCAGCGCGTCGTCGCAACCGGTGACGAGGCGGCTGCCGTCCCCGACGAAGGCGGCGGCATTGACCCGCGACGGGTGCCGGAGAACCGCCACCGCATCCCCGGTTGCGACGTCCCACACGCGGGCAGTCCCGTCCGCCGACACGGTCGCCAGCCTGCGGCCGTCGGCCGCGAACGCCGCGCGGAAGATCTGCCCCTCGTGGCCGGCGAGCTCGCCGCGGGTCGTGCCCGTCGTCACGTCCCAGAGCCGCAGCGTGCCCGCCCTGTCGCCCGTCGCCAACAGGCTGCCGTCCGGGGAGAAGGCCGCCGCATAGACGGAGCCGCCGTGCCCGGCGAGCACGGCCTGCTCCCGCCAGGTGGCGGTCTCCCAGAGCCGCGCCGCGCCGTCCCGGCCGGCCGTCGCCAGCAGCCTGCCGTGCGGCGCGAACGCCGCGGCGTAGGCCGGACCGGCATGCGGCTCGAGCTTCACCAGCTCCGCGGCCGTTTCCGTCTCGCGGATGCGGACCGTGCCGTCGGCAGAGGCCGTCGCCAGCAGGCGGCCGTCCGGCGAGAAGGAGGCCATCCACACGCTGTCGGTGTGACCGGCCGATACCGTGCCCGGGCCAGCGGCACCGTCGGAGAGGATTTGCACGGTGCCGTCCGCGGCGCCCGTCGCCAGCCGCCGCCCGTCGGCCGACCAGGCGACGGCCGTGACCGTGCCGTGGTGGCCGACGTGGCAGGCGGACGACTCGTCGAGCGAGGCCGCCAGGCAGTCGAGTTCCAGCGGGCGACCCGCGACGGTGCCGCCGCCGAGGTCGCGGGCCGACGCCAGCAGCCGCGCCGCCTCGGCGACGTTGCCGCGGTCGCGGGCCTCGGCGGCCAGCAGCACCGTCGAGAGGTAGAGCTGGGACCGAGCCTCGGCCGCCTGCCGGTCCGCGTCGCCACGCCGCGCCTCGGCGATCGCCTGTGCCTCGACCGCCAGCCGGCGAGCGGATTCCGCCCGCACGGCGAACACCGCGATCCCCGCCAGGGAGATCAGAAGCGACACGAGCACGCCGCCGACGGCGGCCGCGGCGGCGTGGTGCCGGCGGACGAATCGGGCCAGCGACTCGCCGACGCTCGGCGGCCGCGCCAGCACGGGTCCACCCGCGAGCCACCGGCCGAGTTCGACGCGGAGTTCCGCCGCCGTGGGATAGCGGTCGGCCGCCCGGGGCTCCAGGCACTTCGCGGTGATCGCCGCCAGGGACCGCGCCGCGGCGGGCCGCATCCGGCCCTCCGCCCGCACCGCCTCCTCGATCCCGCGCGGCGCCGCGGCGACCAAGCCGTCGAGGATCCGCGCCGCCTCGACGGGCGTCTTGCCGCTCAGTTCGTAGGGCAGGTCGCCCGTGACGAGCTCGTGCATCACGAGCCCCAGCGCGTAGACGTCGCTGCGGGCATCGACGTCGTCGGGATCGGCGCCGAGCTGCTCGGGGCTCATGTACCGCAGCGTCCCCACCAGGTCTCCCGCGGCGGTCGCCGCCGTGCCCGCCGCCCCGGCGTCCAGCGTGCGGGCCACCCCGAAATCGATCACCTTGGGCGTGCCGGCCGCGTCCACGAGGATGTTGCCGGGCTTGATGTCGCGGTGGACGACGCCCTTGCCGTGGCCGTGGGCGACGGCATCGCACACCCGCTCGAGAAGGGCCATGCGGTCGCGAATCGGCAGGCCGGCGGCGTGCTCGGTGAGCGACCGGGCGGCCTCGACCAGTTCCATGACGATGAACGGCCGGGGCCCGGTCGCGGTCGCAAACGTCCCGCAGGCGTGCACCTGGGCGACGTGCGGGTGCTGCAGCCGCGCGAGCACGCGGGCCTCGGAATCGAAGCGGCGGAGAGCCGCGGGCCCGGCGATCCCCGGCCGCAGGACCTTCACGGCCACGCGTCGATCCGTCGCCACCTGCCGCGCCTCGTAGACGCGGCCCATCCCGCCCCGGCCGAGCAGCCCGACGATCACCACGCCGCCGAGATCGGTGCCGGCCGCGAGGTCGTCCTCCTGCCACTCCGCCCACGGCCCGCCGGCGAGACCGAAATCGTCCGAGACGCCGCTCAGCCCGCCGTCCGCATCCGTCGCACGCCTTCGCCCATGATCACCCATGGAGGTGGTTATACACCTCCTCATTGCCGCCGGCAGGACGCGGGTCGCCAGGCCGGCGGCCGCGCCGTCAAAAATCTCGCCGGCTGAAGATCCAGGCGGCGATCGCCAGCACGACCGCCTCGAATGCGATGCTGGTGCCGATCACCCACCAGGCCGGACTGGCTGCCAGTTTGTCCCGCATGCGGCGCTGCAGCCCGCGCCGGTCCACCCCCTTCAACGGCCCGATGTCCGGCCCGTCGTCTTCCTGCACGACCGCCTCGTCCGCCGCGGTAGCGCTGACCAGCCGCCGCTCCAGCAGCGCGATCGTCTGCTGCGTCTTGGGCAGCACCGCCAGCAGGCCGTCGGTGATCCGCGCGGCCATCCGCCACGCGCCGGCGTCCCGTTCCGCCCGCCGCAGATCCTCGCGCCGCTCCCGCAGTCGGGGGCTGGCCGCGTCCAGTTCGGCGGCCGTCGGCGCCGTCGCGGCGTCGGCCGCGGGCTGCCCCTCGGCCCGCGGCTGCTCCAGCCTGCTCCGCTCCGCCCGCTCCATCCGCTCGACCTGCTCCGGCAGCGTCTCCAGCCGCAGCTCGTTGGCCGTGGCGAACGTGGCGATCAGGGTGCCGGCCGTCTGCACCAGCGACAGGCCGCACCACACCAGCAGTGTCAGCAGCAGGGCGGCGATCGTGGACCGCGTCAGCAGGCCCAGCAGCACGCAGATCGAGAACAGGTAGCTGAAGAACACCACCACGAGCGGGACGGCGAGGAACACGCCGGGCGCCCACTCGCCCCCGCGCAGCCCGATCACCAGGAACGAGGCCGCCGCGAACACGGCCACCTGCAGGGCGGCGAACAGCAGCCCGAGCAGGTATTTGGTGAGGAACAGCCGGACCCGCGACAGCGGCTTGGAGAGCACGAGCTCCACCGCGCCCGACGCGATGAAGTCGGGAATCAGGCCGGCCGTCGAGACCAGCGCGAGGATCGTCGCCGCCCAGGTGAGCCACAGGCCGATCCCCAGGGACACGAAGAGCATCTTGTAAAAGGCGGCGGGGGGCAGCATCCGAGCGTTGAGCACCGTGGATTCGAACTCCCAGCCGAGCACGGTGAAGCCCCGGTCGCTGACGCCGACCGCGGCGAATGCGGCCACCACGAGCCCGGAGAGCGCGAGCGTGATCCAGAACAGCCGGCGGCTGTTCAGTTCGCGGTAGGCCTCGACGAGGAGCGCCCAGGACTGGATCGCGACCCTCACGGCGCGGCCTCCCGGGCCGGGCCGGCCAGCGCCTGGAGGAACACGTCCTCCAGCGTCGGCCGCACGTGCCGCACGCCTCGGATCGTCATGCCCGCGCCGCGGGCGCGGTCGATGATTCCCTGGATCCGCCCGGCATCGGTCGTCTGCACGCTTACGGTGCCCCCCACGGCGGCCACCCGCTCGCCGCTGGCCAGCCGTCCCGTCCAGGTGACCATCCCGGCCGGCCCGCCGGTGACGGGCTGATCCGCGGCGCCGGCCTCCGGAACCAGCGCCGCGACCGCCTCCGGCCCCGCGACCGGCGGGTCGATCACGATCTCGTACCGCTGCTGATCCACGGTCAGCGCGTCGATGGTGCCCTGCATGGCGACACGGCCCTGCACCATGATCGCCACTCGGTCGCACACCATCTCCAACTCGCCGAGGAGATGGCTGTTGAGGAACACGGTGCGGCCCTCGTGCCTGAGCCGCTGGAGAATCTCCCGCACGTCGCGACGGCCGACGGGATCCAGGCCGTCGGTGGGCTCGTCGAGGAGCACGAGATCGGGGTCGTTGACCAGCGCCTGGGCGATCCCCAGCCGCTGCCGCATCCCCTTGGAGTAGCTCCGTACCTTCTGTTCCGCCCACGGCCGCATCCCCACCAACTCGATGAGTTCGGCCGCGCGCCGCCGCCGGTCGCGACGCGGCATGCCCGCCAGCGCGCCGAAAAAGTCGACCACTTGTGTGCCCGAGAGGTGCTCCGGAAAGCGATGGTGCTCGGGCAGATAGCCGACCCGCGCGAGCGTCGGCTTGTGTCCGACGGCGGCGCCGAGGAGCGTGCCCGAGCACCGGGTCGGTGTGAGCACGGTCATGAGGATCTTGACCAGGGTGCTCTTGCCGGCTCCGTTGGGGCCGAGCAGCCCGAAGATCTCCCCGGCCGCCACCCGCAGGTTCACGCCGCGCAGGGCCTGCACGCCGCCGCGATACCGTTTGGCGACGTCCGTCACGTCGATCGCCCATGAGCCGGTGAAGTTCATGACGGCAGTCTATCCGTCGGTTTCCCGGAGCGCGCGGCCGGATACGGCACCTTCGGCCGGCCCCGGTCGTGCGGCCGACGCCGCGCAGCCGCGCGGTACACTTCCGGTCCCGCCTTCCTCAGCGCCGGCCGCGTGCGACGCCCACCGATGCCCAGCCTTCCCGAAGACACCGCCGCCGTGACCGCCTGCCTGGAGCGGCTGGCGGCGGGTGACCTCACCGCCCGCGACCGGCTCCTGGAACTGCAGGTCTCCCGGCTGCGGGCCCTCGCCCGCCGGATGCTCGCCGCCTATCCGAACGTCAGGCGTTGGGAGGACACCGACGACGTCTTTCAGAACGCGGCCGTGAGGCTCCATCGGGCGCTGGCCGCGGTCACGCCCCGGTCCCCACGCGAACTCGTGGCGCTGGCGGCGACGCAGCTGCACCGCGAACTCGTCGATCTCGCCCGCCGGCATGCCGGGCCGAGGTCACCGGCCGCCCATCACGCCACCAACCTCGTCGCCGGCGGTGGCGGAGAATCCGTCCACTTCCGGGTCGATCGGGCCGCGGCGCCGGACGACGGCATCGACCGCTGGGGGGCGTTCCACGAGGCGATCGCCGCCCTGTCGCCAGAAGAACGCGAGGTGTTCCACCTGGTCTGGTACCTCGGGGCCGACCAGCGGACGGTCGCCCGACTGCTCGACTGCTCGCCGCGGACGGTGAAGAGCCGCTGGCGGCGGGCCCGCGAGGCGGTGCGGGCCGCGCTCGACGGCCATGCTCCGGCGTGACGACGCGCCGCGGCGGTCAATACGTCTGCGGGAACGTCCGCAGCACGGTGTGGATCCGGCCGCCGGCGCCGCGGCCCGCGGGGGCCGGCTCGCTGGCGATGAGATGAAACCTCTCCACCGCGAACCCGATCGGCTCGACCGCGGCGGCCGCGCGAAGGAAGGCGGCGACCGTCTCCCGGCCCGCCCGCCGGTCGAGCCGCGCGACGGTCACGTGCGGCACGAAGGGCCGCGTCTCGACGGCCTGACCCGCCGCCCGTAGGGCGGCGGCGAGCGCGGCGTGGAGTCGCTCGAGCGGCGGGCTCGTCCGCGCGCCCACCCAAAGCACCGTCGCCGCCCCGCGGTTCGGAAACCGGCCCCCGCCCGCGAGTTCGAGCCCGAAGCCCTGCCAGCCGACCGCGGCCGCGGCCGCGGTCGTGGACGCCAGTGCGGCCGGGCCGAGGGAGCCGAGAAAATGCAGCGTGAGGTGCATCTGCCCGATGGCCACGGGGCGCACGCCCGGCCCGGCCGGCACGAGCCGCGCCAGCCGCGTGGCGACACGGGCCGGCAGGTCGATCGCCAGAAACAGCCGGCCCGGGGGTTCGGCCGCCGTCATTCCGCCCCGTCCCCGTCGCTCTCCAGGCCGCGGAGCACGGCGATCGCCTCCTCGAGCGACGGGGCGTCGTAGCCACGGACGCGGGCCTTGCGATCCGCTTCGGCGAGCAGCAAGGCGTCGAGAAAGTCGGGATGCGCCGCCAGCCGCTGGCGGGCCCGCTGGCCGAGCGTGCCGTCGCGATACGCCGCCGCGACCGGCAAGGCCTCGACGAGCCACGCCGTCCGCGGCGTGACGAGCCCCGTCACCGCCGCCAGCGCGGCCGGCACCGGATCGTTGCGGTCGATCGCCCGCCCCACGTCGTGCACGAGCGCGGCCGTGAGCAGCTCCTCGTCGTACGGCTTCTCGGCCCGCACGAGGTCGAAGACCTGGAGGCTGTGCTCGAGCACGTCGCCCTCGGGGTGCCTGGCGGGATCCTGCCGCACGGTGGCGAGCACGCCGACCACGGCCGCGATGCGGTCGAAGCGGTCGCCCGTCAGCCGCGCGGCGGCCGCCGCGGGGTCGATCGCGCGGTGCACCTCGTCGCGCACCTCCGCTGGGCTCGGCAGCCGGTCCGCGGGCACCCAGCCGCCCGTCACCCGCCGCGCCGCCCGGAACACGGCCCGCGTCGCGTCGCTGCCGCCGGCCATGCCGCGGGCCGCTTCCCGCGCGATCCGCCGCCGCTGCGCGTCATCGTCCCGTGTCGTCATCGCTTCTCCGGCTCGGGAACTGCCCGCCAGCGCAGGTTCCGCAGCTCGGCAGTCGTGCCGTAGGTGGCCACGCCCAGCGGCCGCGACGGAGCGACCGAGTCGCGGATCGAGATCGCGTGGCCCGCGCGAGGCTGGTCCACCACCCGCTCG
>JBIPLS010000103.1:0-11970 GCA_044368305.1 Pirellulales bacterium | reverse complement strand
GGCTGCTCGTCATGCCCGGCACGGGCAGCAACTCGACGGCCGAGGCCGTGCGGCTCACGAAGTACGCCGCCCGGGCGGGGGCCGACGCCGCCCTCGTGGTCGGGCCCTACTACAACCGGCCGACGCAGCAGGGCATCTACGAGCACTTCAAGGCGCTCGCCGAGGCGGTGGACATCCCGATCTGCGTCTACAACATCCCCGCCCGCACCGGCCGCAACATCGAGCCCGAGACGATCGTCCGGCTGGCCGAACTGCCGGGCATCGCCATGGTCAAGGAGGCGACCGGCTCGATGGACCAGGCCTCGCAGGTCCTCGCCGCGACCGACCTCACCGTGCTCTCCGGCGACGACAGCATGACGCTGCCGCTCCTGGCGATCGGCGGCCGGGGCGTGATCTCCGTGGTGGGCAACGTCGTGCCCGGCGACATGAAGGCCCTGTGCGACGCCTTCGACGCCGGCGACCTCGCCCGCGCCCGAACGCTGCACCACAAGCTCTTCGCCCTCGGCCGCGACCTGCTCGGCCTGGCGAGCAACCCGATCCCCATCAAGGCGGCGCTGGCGATGCTCGGCCGCGACACCGGCGACGTGCGGCTGCCGCTGGTGAAACTCGAGGCCCCGCTCGCCGCCCGACTGCGGCAGGTGCTCGTGGCCTACGGGCTCGACGTCCGCGGGCCGGCCTGACGGCCGACGCCACGGTCCGTCAGCCCGACTCCCGCAGGCTGGCGCCCTGGGAGTCGAACCGCGAGATGACGACGTCGTGGTGGGCGGCCAGGCCCAGCCCTTCCAGGGCATCCACGAGCTGCCCGGCCGACTCGAGCGTCTCGCAGCAGACCATCACCGTCGGCCCCCAGCTGCTCTGCGCGGCGCCCGGGTAGCCGAGTTCGGCGAGCAGTTCGAGCAGCCGCTCCGTGGCGTTCGCGTGCGGCAGCGCGGCCGCCTCCGGCTCGAACGGCTTGCCCGCGAGCGTGCCGTAGCGCCGCACGGCCGCGGCGAAGGCGTCGAACTTCGCCTCCACGGCCGCCGGCAGCAATTCCAGGGCCACGATCCGCGCCAGTTCCGCGGACACCTCCTGCGGCACCGGCGGCAGCCGCGCGAAGGCCGCCTTCTCGGCCTCGCCGTGGAGCCCGACCACGTCGCGGCCCACGATCACCACGCACCGCCAGGTGGAAGGCAGTCGGACGCGGGCGATCATCGGCGAAAACTCCCGCTGCGCGTCGTCATCCGCCCGCGGGCCGCCCACGACCCGCCCGGCCTCGACGATCAGCCCGCCACGGCTGAATCCGTAGACGCCCACGCACGATCGCCGGCCGCGGCCGACGAGCCGCGCCAGATCCAACGCGTCGCTCGTGTCGAACAGCGTCTCGTGGTCCGCCGCCTGCGGCGGCTCCTGCAGCGGGTGCGGCACGGCCGGCGGCTCCGCCTCGGGAACACGCTGAAAGAGATGCCGCATGCCGGCCGCGATCGCCAGCCCGAGCTGCGTGCCGCTGCCGAGGCCGACGTGGCTCCGGGGCGCCGACACGACCTCGATCCCGCAGCCCACGGGCGCAAGTCCCCAGGCCTGCGCGCAGGCCTGGGCGAAGCGGACGGCCCGATCGGCGAGCAGGCCGCGGGCCTCGAGCCGATCGGCGCGGCGCAGCCGCACGTGCACCCCGGGCCGATCGACCATCACGCCCACGCCGCCGAACGACCGCTCATGGGTCGTCCCGAACGACATCATCCCCAGGTGCAGGCGGGCGGGCGTGCGAATCTCGACGGCGTTCGACATCGGGTGTGTTTCCGGACGGGTTCCCGATCATAGCCGATGGGCTCATCCGCCGCCGTGGGCGGCGGCGACGGCCCGCAGAACCGCGAACGCCTCCTGCTCGCGCGGGCCGCCGGTCTTGTCCACCAGCGGCCGCAGTTCGTCGAGCTGCCGCAGCACCGCGGCCGAGCCGGTGAGGTGCAGCCTGGTGACGAGGATCGCCGCCTCGACCACGGCGTGTGCCGCCCGGTGGAAGCCGAGGAACGGCCGCCCCGCGTGCTCCAGGACCACGGGAGCCTCGAGCCGCGGCCGCTCGGCGCCGCCGTCGGCCGCCGCGACGCGAAACTCGTAGGCGTGGCAGGCGGTGGCGAGCACGTGACCGCGGATCGCGGTCGCCGGGCGGGCCGCGGGTGGCCGGTCGAGCTGGCCCGCGACGACGCGGGCCAGCAGCAGCACGTCGTCGGTGACGTGAAACACCCCCTCCGGGTGCCGCGCGAGGTTGGCCGCGGTCTGGCTCGTGGCGAAGGGCCGCAGCACGAGCCGCGTGATCCGGCCGGCGGCCCGCTCCTCGTCGTCGATCCAGGGCCCCATCGCCGCCAGGTGCATCTGCCCGGCCGGGTCGAGCGTCGTCACGAGTCCTTCGAGGATCATGGCCGCGAGTCTACCCGCTGCCGCCGCGCCGCCCGCGGGCCGGTGGTAATCTCGGGGTCTCCCGTCGCCCCGGATCCGCCGTGACCACTGCCCGCCCCCACATCCACTTCGTGACCGGCCGGCTCGCCGAGCACGCGCTGCGGCAGGTGCTGGAGCGGCTCGGCCCGCGGGTCGGCTTCGACTTCAGCGTCCAGGTGATGAACATCACCGTCGCAGCGCTCATGACCACCGCATGGATCGCCCGGCGGCTCGAGGTGCCCGCCGGCACGACGCGGGTGCTGATCCCGGGCGGCTGCCGCGGGCCGCTCGACGCCTTCGCCGGCGTCACGGACGTGCCGGTCGAGCGCGGCCCCGAGGACCTGCGGCGGCTCGACGAGTTCTTCGGCCAGCAGTCCCGCGACCTCGCCGGCTACGGCCGCCACGACATCGAGATCATCGCCGAGATCAACCACGCCCCGCGGCTCTCCACCCCCGCGCTGCTCGCCGAGGCCCGCCGCCTGCGATCCGCCGGCGCCGACCGGATCGACGTGGGCTGCGATCCCGGCAGCGTCTGGGGCGGCGTGGGCGACGCGGTAGGGATGCTCGTGGCCGAGGGGTTCGTCGTGTCCATCGACAGCTTCGAGCCGGCGGAGATCGCCGCCGCGACCCGGGCCGGCGCCACGCTCGTGCTGTCGGTCAACTCGACGAACGTCGCCGCGGCCGCCGACTGGGGCTGCGAGGTCGTGGCCGTGCCCGACGTGCCGGAGACGCTGGAGGGTTTCGACGCGACGATCGCCGCCCTCGTGCGGGCGGGCGTGCCGTTCCGGCTCGATCCCGTGCTCGAGCCGATCGGATTCGGCTTCGCGGCGAGCCTCGGCCGCTACCTCGACGTCCGCCGCCGGCATCCCGACGCGGCGATGATGATGGGCATCGGCAACCTCACCGAGCTCACCGACGTGGACAGCGCGGGCGTCAACGCCCTGCTGATCGGCTTCTGCCAGGAGGTCGGCATCCGCTCGGTGCTCACGACCGAGGTCATCCACTGGGCGGCCAGCAGCGTCCGCGAGTGCGACCTGGCCCGGCGGCTGGCCTTCCACGCCGTCACCAACCGCACGCTGCCCAAGCACGTCGAGCCGCGGCTCGTCACGCTCCGCGCCGGCAAGCCGCAGGAGCACGGGCCCGAGACCCTCGCCCGGCTGGCCGCCTCGATCCGTGACCCCAACTTCCGCCTCTTCGCCGAGCGGGGCGAGATTCACCTCGTGGGCGCGGGGCTCCACCTCCACGCCCGCGACCCGTTCGCGCTGTTCGAGCGCCTGGCCGCCGCCGGCCGCACCGACGTCGATCCGGGCCACGCCTTCTACCTCGGCTACGAGATGGCCAAGGCCGTGACGGCGCTGACGCTCGGCAAGGACTACCGCCAGGACCAGGCGCTCGACTGGGGCCATCTGACGCAGCCCGAGATCGGCCACGGCCCGTCGAAGGCCGCGGCCGCGGCCGCGAGCAAGGCGGCGACCCCAGCCGCCGCGGACGAGGATCGATGATCCCGCTTGGCCGTCCGTGCGGCGCGCGGCGGGCGGCGGCCTTTTCCGTATCATGGTCGGCATGGCCTCCGCCCCGCCCGCTCCGTCGCCCGCCGCCCACCCGTGGATCGCCCGGCGCTGGTTCACGCCCGCGGGAGCGGCGGTGGCCGAGACAGCGGCCGGCCTCGACGCGGCGGCCGTTTTCGGGCGGCTCGGGGGGCTCCGGCACCCGATCTTCCTCGATAGCGCCGCCACCGACCGGCCGGCCGTCGCGGCCGACGGCGTCGAGTCGCCCCGGCTCGGCCGCCATTCGTTCGTCGCGGCCGACCCGATCCATTCGATCGTGGTGCCGCAGGCCGGCGATCTGGCCGCCGACGCCGCCGCCCTCGCGGCCGCCTTCGCCCAGGCCCGCCGCCTGCTTGCGGACCTGCAGTGCCCCACGATCCCCGCCCTGCCGCCGTTCCAGGGCGGCCTGGCGGGCTTCTTCGCCTACGAGTGTGGACTGGCCCGCCTCGGCCTGCCCACGCCGGCGGCCCGCGACCCGCACGTCCCGCTGCTCGCCCTGCACGTCTATGACATCGTCTTCGCCTTCGACCACGACCTCGGCCGCGGCTGGTTCATCTCCCAGGGAGTGCCCGCCCGGGACCCCGTGGCCCGCCGCCACCGCGCGGCCGAGCGACTCGACGCCGTGCTCGACGCCGCGCCGCCCGAGCCCTGGCGGCCCCGACATGCCGCCCCCGCGGCCGACCCCGCCGGCCGGCATCCGCTGCCCGGCCACCCGGGCGTGCTCTCGACCCACGACCGCGACGGCTACCGCGACATGGTGCGCGCGGGCATCGAGTTCGTCCGCGCCGGTGACGTCTTCCAGGTGAACCTCGCGCAGCGGTTCACGCTGCGGGCCGACGTCGATCCGCTGGCGGTCTACGCCGCGGCCCGCCGGGCGAATCCCGCCCCCTTCGCGGGCTACTTCGACGCCGGAGGCTGTGCCATCGTCAGCACGTCGCCGGAGCGGTTCCTGCAGGCGGGCCGCGGTGTCGTGCGGATGCACCCCATCAAGGGAACGCGGCGGATGATCGCCAGCCCCGAGGCCGATCTCTTCGCGGGTTCCGACCTGGAGGCCAGCGCGAAGGACCGGGCGGAGAACGTGATGATCGTCGATCTGGTGCGGAACGACCTGGCGCGGGTCTGCACGCCCGCCAGCGTCCGCGTCGAGGCGCTGTGCCGGCTGGAGCGCTACCGCTACGTGCAGCACCTGGTGTCGATCGTGGCCGGGCGGCTGCGGCCCGGCCTCGGCCCGCTCGACGCCTTCGAGGCCGCGATCCCCGGCGGCAGCGTGACCGGCGCCCCCAAGCACCGGGCCTGCGAGATCATCTCGGAACTGGAGGGCGTGGCCCGCGGCGTCTACTGCGGCTCGCTCGGCTACCTCGGCCTCGACGGCTCGGCCGACTGGAACCTCCTCATCCGCACGCTCGTCGTCGGCCCCGGATCGATCTCGTTCGCCGCCGGGGGCGGCATCACCGCCGCGAGCGACCCGGCCGCCGAGCATGCCGAGTCGCTCCACAAGGCGGAGGGCATGCTGCGGGTGCTCGACATGCTGGGCCTGACGGCCGCGCCGGAGCCGCGGCGATGATCGTCGTCCTCGACAACCGCGACAGCTTCGTGTTCAACCTCGCGCGGCACTTCGAGCTGCTCGGGGTGGCGACGGCCGTGGTGCCCAGCCATGGCACGAGCGTCGCGGACGTGGAGCGGCTGGCGCCCCTGGCGGTCGTGATCTCGCCCGGCCCCTGTTCGCCGGCGGAGGCCGGCTGTTCGGTGGACGCGGTGCGGGCGTTCCGCGGCCGCCTGCCGATCCTCGGCGTCTGCCTGGGACACCAGGCGATCGCCGCGGCCTGCGGAGGGCGGATCGTCAGGGCCGCCGAGCCGATGCACGGCCGCACGAGCGCCGTGCTCCACGACGGCATCGACCTGTTCGCGGGCATCCCCAGCCCGATGATCGCCTGCCGCTACCACTCGCTCGTGGCCGCGGCCGACGATGTGCCAGGCGGATTC
Source organism: Pirellulales bacterium (assembly GCA_044368305.1). GTDB lineage: Bacteria > Planctomycetota > Planctomycetia > Pirellulales > UBA1268 > QWPN01. Next base: position 6,031 of record JBIPLS010000103.1, on the reverse strand, counting down.
GTCGTCACCGCCCGCACCGGCGACGGCACGATCATGGCCCTCGCCGACGAGCGAAACGCCGTCTACGGCGTGCAGTTCCACCCCGAGTCGATCCTCACCCGCGGCGGGTTCAGGCTCCTGGCCAACTTCCTGACGCGGGCCGGCGTGCCGCATCACGGGCACCTCGCCGACGCGCTCGACGACGACGCGGCCCGGCAGGGTGGGGACGCCGCAAAAGAGTCGGCCGACGGGCCACCGCGGGTCGTCACGTTCTGACGCCGCCGGAAGATGTCCGGGCTTGGGCGTGTGAAGGCGGATCACGACGCCCAAGCCACGGAGCACCCTTCTGGCTCGTCACGGCCGTCCCCTGCGGCCGATCCCCCATCTGCAAGCAATTGCAAAGCACGTGCCAGAGCCACGGCCCGATCTGCCACCCCACACGAAGACGCCGCTGAAGTCGGAAATTTGCCGGCTCATCGCGGCCCGATGCCGCGTCGGTCGGGATCAACGCGACCGCCGCACGTCGCAGCCGGGGCGCGCGATGCAGGCAGTGGATGCCGCGCCGGCAGGCAGCCCGGCCGGGCCACCGGGTCAGGCCGGCCGCCAGCCGCCGTTGACGTTGATCACCTGGCCCGTCACGAACGCCGCCTGCGGCGACAAGAGCCAGGCCACCGCCGCCGCGATGTCCTCCGGTTCGCCCCAGCGGCCGAGCATGCTCTCGCGAACCGCCCGCCGCTGCCAGGCTTCGCTCGCGCCCGCCCCCCAGGCGGTGCGGATCCAGCCCGGGGCCACGCAGTTCACGCGGACCTTCGGCGCCAGCGACTTGGCGGCACTCCGTGAAAACGCCATCACCGCCCCCTTGGCCGCGGCGAACAGTTCGCCGCTGTCGCCATCCATGCCCGTCGCCGCCTGATCCCAGCCGATGGTCACGATCCCACCTCCGTCGCGGTCGGCCATCCAGCGACCGAGACTGCGCGTGAGCTGCATCGTGCTCCGCACGTCCACCTGCAAAAGTTCGTCGAGCTTCCGCTCATAGGTCCATTTCGCGGGCGCGCCCGTGAGCACGTCGGCGCCGGCCACGAGGGCCACGGCGTCGAGCCGCGACAGCGCGGCCGTCGCGTCGGCCGCCAGCCGCTCGGCGCCGGCCGGGGCCGCCAGGTCGGCGAGGAACGTCCCGGCATGCCGGCCGTCGGCCGCGAGCCTGCCGGCCACCTCCGCGGCGTGCTCCGCCGATCGGCCATGCACGGCCACCTGCCAGCCCGCCCGGGCCAGTTCGAGGGCCACGGCCCGGCCGATGCCGCGGCTCGACCCGGTCACCAACACCGTGCGACTGGTGGCTTCATCCATCCATTCACGCCCTCGGCGGAAGGTGCCGGCCGCCCGATCGACTCATGGTAGCACACGCACCGCCCTCGTCCCGTTCGGCCCTGACTCGATCCTGATGTTGTAGTGCTCGACAGTCGAACGAGAGCCTTTCATCACATAGAACAACCGGAACGCCAGGCCCGATAGCAGCAAAACGACCAGGAGCAAGACGACCAGGCAGCCGGTGGCGGCGCCTCCGCGTTGCCGCCGCTGCCGGGGCAACGCGGGCAGGGGCGGCATCTCCGCCGAATCGCGGTGCCGCCGCAGGGCCTCGCGAACGAACGTCGAGTCGACGTTCAACTCGCGGGCGATTTCGAGCACCGTGTCGTGGCCGAGCATGTCGCGGCCCTCGGCCTCGAGCTGCGTCGCCCGGCGGATGATCGACTGCACGTCGGCCACCGGCACCATCCGCCGCGGCGTCTCCGCGGCCGGCAGTTCGACCGTCTCGAATGAGAAGGCTTCGGCCTCAGGCGGCCCGACGTCGATCCGCGCCAGGGCCGCGAGGGCGGCGGCGGCCGACGAGAACCGATCGCCCGGGGCGCGGGCCAGCAGTTTCGCGAGCCAGGCCGCGAACGCCGGCGGCACGTCGCCGCGGTGGGCTTCGATCGGCGTCGGGGCCTCGGCCGCGATCCGCCGCAGGAGCTTGAGCGGGCTGTCGTCGGAAAAGGGCGTGGTGCCGGCGAGCATCTCGTAGAGCGTGACGCCGAGGCTGTAGAGGTCGCTTGCCGCCGTCGCCTCCTCGCCCGCGGCCACCTCCGGGGCCATGTAGTGGAGCGTGCCGATCACCGACCCGCTGGCCGTGAGCGACTGCCCCTGCTCCAGGCTCCGGGCCAGACCGAAATCGGTGAGCTTATAGGTGCCGTCGGGGGCGCGGAGGATGTTCCCCGGTTTCACGTCGCGGTGCACGATCCCGGCGGCGTGGGCCGCCGCGAGGCCGGCGAGCGCCTGCCGGCCGCAGTCGGCCACCGTGCCCACGGCCGCCCGGCCGCGGCGGCGGACGAACTCCTGCAGGCTCGGCCCGCGGACGAGTTCCATGGCGAGAAACGGCGGCGCGGCGAGCGGGTCGAACTCGAACACCTGCACGATGTGCGGCGAGGAGAGCTGGGCCACCGCCCGGGCCTCGGCGGCGAACCGCCGGAGCACGTTCTCCGTGCCGCTGAACCGGTCGTGGATCACCTTGATGGCCACATCGCGGTCGAGGGCCTCGTCGCGGCCGCGGTACACCACGCCCATCCCGCCCCGCCCCAGCATGCCGTTGACCAGGTAGCGGCCGATCCGCCCGGGTCCGGCGAACGGCTGCCGGGCCGCGGCCGGCCTAAAATCCCCGACGGACAGCGGCGGCAAGGGCGGAGCAGCAGCCTCGTTCGGCCCCGCCCACTGTTCCATGAAAATGGCCAGCAGGACATACAGGAGCAGGCCGGGCACGATCCCCGAGAGGAGGATGGCGATCGCGGCGAGGACTCGCACCTGGCCCACGGCGACGCCGCGCTTCCGCGCCAGCCGCCAGCAGACCCCGAGGAACCGCGGCCCCGGCGTATGCCGGCCGCGCAGCGAAAGCCAGAGCAGCACCAGCGGAATGCCGAAGGAGATGATCAGCACCGCGAGCACGAACAGCATGACCATCACGGCGAATGGTGCGCCGGCGTTCATTTCGATTTCCATGTCAGGCCACGCGATCCATCAGCGAGGTGTCCGGCCGGGAAACAGGCAGACCGCCGCGGCGAGCGCCGACCCGAGCGGCGAGCACATGTTCAAGAAGCCGATCAGCCAGGGATGCGACCGTCGGTGGCCGAGGGCGGCGCCGCCGATCAACAGGCTGCTCAGGGAAATGAGGCCCAACGCCTCCAGACTACTGGACTGCAGACTACTGATGTCACGCAGGCTCTGCTCACCTCTGGCCGTTACGACAAGTATTCCAAACCAGCCAGCGATCGTCAGTCCGAGCCAGAGGACAATGGAACTCGTCGTGACGAGCAGACGCCAGCCCGGGCGGCCCGACTCCGCGTGCGTGGCCAAGGCCACTCCCTCCGCTGCAAACGCCGGCGCGGCGAGCGGGTCGAACTCGTAGACCTGCACGATGTGCGGCGAGGAGAGCCGGGCGACGCTCTTGGCCTCCTCGCCGAAGCGGCGGATCACGTTGTCGGCCGAGCCGAAGCGGTCGTGGATCACCTTCACGGCCACGTCGCGGGCGAGCGTGTCGTCGTGGCCGCGGTACACCGTGCCCATGCCGCCATGGCCCAGCGTGCCCGTGATTCTGTAGCGGCCGATGCGGGCGGGGGTGGCGGCCGTCGCGAACGCTGTCATGTCGGGGAACTCCAGCGTGTCCGGGAAGGTCCGGGGCGATCGACGCACGACTCACACGGGCCGACGCAGCAGTTCATCCCAGTTCCGCTCCCGACGCAACCGGGTTTCGACCTCTCGCAGCCGCCGCTCCAGGCGGCGACAGCGGCCGCCGAGATCGGCCGCATCGAAGGACGTGAACCCCCGGGGCAGCCGCCATTCGGCCGGTCGGGGCAGCCGCGCGGGCCGGGCCTGTCCGAGGAGGATCGCCGCCGCGAGGTAGATCGCGGCCGCGGGCCACCAGCCGGAGAGCCAGGCCGTCACGAGCACGGCGAGCCGCACCCAGAAGGCCGAGAGGCCGATCCGGTCCGCCAGCCAGCGGCAGACGCCGAACAAGAGGCCGGGCCGGCGGTGGGCCGGCGGATCGAAGCGTGAGAGTTCGTCGTGCATGGTTCGTTCGCTCCGCGGAGGTGAAAAATGGGGCCGCAACGAAACTCACCCGGTCGTCAGTCCCGGCGTCGCTCCCGCTTCAGGGCCTCGAGCTCCTTCTCGATCTGGTCGCCGCCCCGCAGCGCCTCCAGCTGCTCGACGAGCGAGGTCTTCACGGCGTGATTCACCAGGCTCGCCTCCGCCTCCATCCGCTCGATGCGGTTCTCGAGCTGGTCGAACCGGGCCACCGCGTCGGCGCTCGCGGCCCGGCGAAGCGTCGTCTGGGCCTGCTTGTGGTTGCGGGCCCGGATGTGCCGCTGCACGAGCAGGCGGTGCTTCTCGCGGGCCGCCAGCAGCCGCTCCTCGACGGCGGCGATGTCGGACTTGTACTGTTCGACGATCTCCCCGCAGCCGGCCGCCTCCTGCCGGAAGGCCTCGGCCTGCTCCTCGAACCGCTTCTTTTCCCGCAAGGCCTCGCGGGCCAGGTCGTCGCGGCCCTTGTCGATCGCCAGCCGGGTCCGGTCCTCCCACTCGCCCACGGCGGCCTGCGCCGCGGCCTCGGCCCGCTCCGCCTTCTTGCGGGCGGCGATGGCCCCGGCACAGTGGGCCTTCACCTCGACGAGCGTGTCCTCCATCTCCTGCACCATGAGCCGGATGAGCTTCTCCGGATCCTCGGCCGCGTCGAGCATGGCGTTGAGGTTCGAGTTGACGATGTCCTTGAGACGGGTGAAGACGCCCATGGCGTGCTCCTTTTTGTTGCTGCGAGGAAGGGTCAGGGTCTCGTCGATGCCAACCGCCCGCGAGCCTTCATGGCCCGCTTGTGATGGATCTATTTACGAATCCCGTTCCAAACAACAAAAAATGCTATAAATCCTTTCATTTCAATGACTTACGAACATTCTTGGCAGCCTTGATACAACACCGTTTGTGGTTTGAGAAACCACAATGATCATAAATATGCTCTTTATGGGCTTTTGAGACCACTCCCGTGCACGACGTTCTCGGCGAGTCGGAAGCTTTCCTGGCGTTCACGGAGCAGCTTTCCCGCGTCGCCCGCGTGGATCGGCCCGTCCTCCTCATCGGGGAGCGCGGCAGCGGCAAGGAACTGGCCGCCGCCAAGCTGCATTACCTGTCGACCCGCTGGGAGGCGCCGCTGGTCGCGCTCAACTGCGCCGCCCTGTCGCCGACGCTCATCGAGGCCGAGCTGTTCGGCCACGAGCGGGGCGCGTTCACCGGAGCCATGCAGGAGCGGGCGGGACGATTCGAGGCGGCCGACGGCGGCACGCTGCTCCTCGACGAGATCGGCCTGATTCCCATCGAGGCCCAGGAGAAGATCCTCCGCGCCGTCGAGTACGGCAGCTTCGAGCGGGTGGGCAGCTCGCGGCCGACGAGCGTGGACGTGCGGATCATCGGCGCGACCAACGCCGACCTGCCGGCGCTGGCGCGGGCCGGCCGCTTCAAGGAGGACCTGCTCGACCGGCTCTCCTTCGAAGTGCTCCACGTGCCGCCGCTCCGCGAGCGACGCGACGACATCCTGCTGCTGGCCCGACACTTCGCCACCCGCATGGCGGCCGAGCTGGGCCTGGATGAGACCCCCGCCATGTCCCGCTCCGCCCAGGCCGCCCTCCTCGACCACCCCTGGCCGGGCAACGTCCGCGAGCTCAAGAACGTGGTGGAGCGGGCCGTCTACCGGGCGGAGGCGGGCAGGATCGACGAGATCGTGTTCGACCCTTTCGGCCGGCGGGCCGCCGTCGCGCCGGCTGCACCCGCACCGGCGGCCGCCGTCGAACCGGCGCCGGCTGCCACCGCCGGCCAGACGGCCCCGGCACCCGCGGGCACGCTGCGGGACGCCGTCGCCCGCGTGGAGATCGAGATGCTGCGGCGGGCGCTCGCCGACTGCCGCCACCACCAGCGACGGGCCGCGGAGCGGCTGGGCCTCACCTACCACCAGTTCCGCGGCCTGTACCGCAAGCACGCC
>JBIPLS010000239.1:0-3406 GCA_044368305.1 Pirellulales bacterium | reverse complement strand
GCGATCGAGGGCATCGAGCCGTGGAGGCAGTCGGGGCGGATCAGCCTCGTGACCGACGGCGACTGGCTGCTGAGGTCGATGCAAGACCTGCGGCGCGTGGATCCACCGGCGGGCCGCCGGCCGGGGCTGGTGGCGGCCTTCGCCTACGAGACGCTGCCCGCCTCGCTGCGGGTGCAGGTGCGGCCGCGGCCCAGCCGCGTCGTCATCGAACCGGAGTATCGCTACGACGTCTCCCGGGAGCGGGTGGCCTTGCACGCCCGGCTGCGGGTCGCGGCGTCCGGGCCGCCGGCCCCGGGGATCACGGTGGATTTCGATCCCTCCTGGGTGATCGAGGACATTGGGCCGGCGGGGGTCGTGGACGTGGCCGGCGTGACCGCCGAGGCGGGAAAGCTCTTCATCCCGTTCGCGCCGCCGCTGACGGGCAACGCGGTCGTCGAGATCCGGGGCGGAATGGCGATCGAACGCGACGCCGACCGGCTCGCATGGCGGCTGCCCTTGCAGAGGTCGCCGCTCGTGGGCGCGGCGACCGTCGTGGTCGCCGCCGACAGCGACATCGAGCTGCTGCCCGACAACGACCGCATCAGCGGGCTCGTCCGCCAGTCGGCCGCCGGGCTGTCCAGGCCCGGCATGGACGACGTCGTGCTCGCCTACCGTCTCGACGCGTTGCAGGGACAGTTCGCCGCCACGCGGCGGTACCTGCCGCGGCGGGTCGATGCCACGGTCGCCGTGCAGGCCGTGGTGGACGAGGCTGCGACCGCGGTCACCGAGACCATGCGGCTGACGGTGATGCACGTGCCGCTGGAGTTCATCGAACTGCTCGTGCCGGAGGCGGTCGTGGCGGCGGGCGCGATCGAGGCCCGCCAGGACGACTGGCTGCTCGATCTGGTGGAGATCGCGGAGGCCCCCGACGCGCCGGTCGACAGCGGCACCCGCCGCCTGCGGGCGATCCTCCCCACCCAGCTGCTCGGGACGGGCGCGATCGTCGTCCGCTACACGTTGCCGACGCCGAGCGTGAATCCGGAGACGACCGTCGCGCACGACCTGCCGCTCGTGCTGCCGGACGGCGCCTTGATCACCCGGCAGACGCTCGTGCTCGAATCTCCGGATCGGTTCGCCGTCGAGGTCCGCGGGGAGGGCTGGCGGCGCGACGCGAGCCCGCAGCCCGCCGACGGCTCCCGCAGCTGGTCCACGATCCGACGGCAGGACGTCGTGCCGTTGGCGGTCGCCGCCCGGCGCCGCTCCGCGGCCGGCCGGCTCGCGATCGACGCCGCGCTGCTCCGTACGACGGTGTTTCCCGACCGCCGGGAGGATCTGTTCACCTACGCCATCTCCGGCGCCGCGGAACGCGTGGAGTTCGCACTGCCCTTCGCCGACGGCGACATCCGGCTCGACGGCCAGCCCGTGGCCGCGGCCACCCGGACGGGAGGCACGGTGCAGGTCGATCTTCCCGGCGGTGGTCCCGGCCGCTGGCTGCTGGAGGTGCGGCGGGTCAGCGGACGGACGGACGGCTGGACCGGTTTCGCTTCCCGCTGGGGATTGCCGGCGCCTTTGCCGCTCGCCTCCCCGACCTTCGGCGCCGGCGCGTCCCCGGGGCGGTTTTTCTGGGAGATCGTCGCGCGCAACGACGAATGGCTCGTCGGAGCGCCGGCGGCATGGACGGCGCAGGAGCACTGGGCCTGGAGCGGACTGTTCCCCGAGCGGGTGGCGGTGGTGTCGCCCGAGGGCCTGCGGGCCTGGGTGCAGGCGGCGGCGGGGACGACGGCCGCGCCGCGCGGCGCCGATGAGCCGGCCATGGTCGTGCGTCGTGCCGTGTACGCCGGCCTGGGCCAGCCGCAGGCGGCAACGCCCTGGCTGGTGCCGGTCTGGTCGCTCGTGCTCGCGTGCTCGGGAACGACGCTCCTGGTCGGCTTGGCGTGCCTGCGGTGGGCCGCGGTCCGAAGGCCCGCTGTTCTGCTCGCGATCGCGGGCGTCGTGACGCTGGCGGCAGCCGCCTTCCCGGATGCGGCGCCGCTGGCCGCCATCGCCGCGGCGCCCGGCGGCCTGCTGGTCGGCCTGGGGTGGCTGCTCGAGCGACTCGGCGACCGCCGCCGGGCCGGGGTGGCGGCGGCCATGCCGGCGGCCAGTTCGTTGACGCGGGCCGTGGCGCCCTCCCTCGTGATCGGCGGGGCGGTGGTCCGCGGCGACAGCGTGGGCCCGTCGGGAAGATCCGCGTCATGAGCCGCCGCCTCTTTAAGGCCCGGCACTGCCTGCCGCCGCTGGTCGCGGTGCTGTGGATCGTGGCGGCCGTGGCCGCCGCCGAAGAGCCCGCGGCCGCCATCGAGTTCCTGCGGGCCCGCGTGCCCCGCGGGCGGCTGGAGGACGTCCCGCTCGGCGCCGGGAAGTACGTGCCCATGGCGGCGGAGGAGTTCGAGCGGGCCGTGGCCCGAACGGGGCCGCGGCCGGCAGGGGATGCGGCCCCTCGGCCGCTGGTCGAGCGGGCGCGGTACGAACTGGCCTTCGCCGAATCGGGGTCGCTCATCGGCCGGCTGTCGATCGACGTGAGCCCGGCCGCCGCCGCGGCCATGCGGGACCTCGACCTGGGTGCCCTGCGGCCGGGGAGGTGTTCGCTGCGCACCGCGTCCGGCAGAGGTGAAGTCGTCGTCTTCGGCCGCGGTGACGGCACGGTCGCCCTGCGGGTCACGGAGGCCGGCAGGTACGACTGCGACGTGCGAATCGAGCCCGATGCTCCCGGAACCCGCGAGTACACGCTGCCCGTGCCGCCCGCGCTGGCGACGACGATCCGCGCCTGGCTGCCGCCGGGCTTGCGGCCGTTGCCGTTTGTCGAGCCGGGTGGTGCCGCGGTCGCCGGCCGCGAGCAGGACGGGGCGTGGATGATCGACACCGGCCCGGCCCGAACCGTCCGGCTGACGCTCGTGGCCGCCGAGCCCGAGCCGCCGCTAGTGACGTCCTGGACCGACGCGCGGGTCCGCGGCAGCCAGGTGGAACTCGTCACCGCGGTCGTCCCGCGGACGGTGTGGCCGACCGCCGCCCTGCGGCTCGAGAAGTCGGCGGGGCTGCGGGTGGTCGCCGTGCGGGCCGGCGACGACAACCGTCCGGTCCCATGGGCCGTGGAGCCCGACGGGCAGGCCGTGGCGATCCGTTTGCCCGCCGCGGTCGTGGGCCGCGGCGGAACCGTGGTCGTGGAGGCGGTGGCGTCGCTCGACGTGCCGTTGGACGCGCCGCTGCCCTGGGTCCGCGTCGCGGCCGGCACGTGGGCCGGCGGCGGCACCCGGGTCGAGATCGATCCGGCGCTCGGCGTGGTCGGCGTGACACCCGACGCCTGCCGGGCGGTGACGCCCGAGACCGCCGCCCGCTGGCCGCTCCCGGCCCCGGCCGCTCGGGTGGCGGCGGGAGTCGCCGTGCGGCC
>JBIPLS010000102.1:0-12024 GCA_044368305.1 Pirellulales bacterium | reverse complement strand
GGGATGTACGACGGCTACGCGTTCGAGGTGGCGGTGATGAAGGACGGCCACTACCCCCGCGACCACGAATATCCGCCGGTGCCGGTCGACGCCGTGCTCGGCGACTGCTGGCACAGGTTTTTCGTGCGCATGCTCGAGGTCGTGCAGTCGATGGATCTCGTCCGGCAGGCGATCGACCGCTACGCCGCCTGCAAGGGCACGATCGGCGAGCCAGTCAAGCTCACCGAGAAGATGCCGGCCGGCGACGCCTACCTGGAGACCGAGGCGCCCAAGGGGCAGATGGGCTTCTATCTCGTCAGCGACGGGACGGCGGTTCCCTGGCGGGTGCGGGCCCGGTCGAGCTCGTTCTCGAACCTGGCCGTCGCGCCGGAACTGTGCCGGGGCTGCCTGATCGCGGACGTGCCCGCCATCGTCGGCAGCCTCGACATCGTGATGGGCGAAATCGACCGGTAGGCGATCGGGCTGGCGGCGAGGCACGTCGATCCGAGGGGTTGCCCGTGCCACCTCGCCCGAACGTTCGCTCCGGCCCTCCAGGCCTTCGCTCTCTCGATGCCGGCTGCGCTCTCGCCATCCATGGCTCCGCTTGCCGCCAACGCCGGCTCGATGGCACGGGCAACCCCTTCCCGGTAGAGAGAGAAGGCCGGGAATCGCCTGCCGGTACTTGTGGAAAGGGCCGGGGTAGGGCAGACTTCGTGAGATTTTTCACGAAGTCGGCTCGCGCCCGGGAAAACTAGGGCGGCGGTCCCGGCTTTTGGCGTCCTAACGGCCTGATCGCATGGTCGAATTTCTGATCAATCCGCCCGTGGGCCTGGCGCCGTGGCTGGCGTGGACGATCACGGCCGTCGTCGCGGCGGTGCTGATCCTCAACGTCATCGCCGGCGGGGCGCTCGTGTTCATCTGGGCCGAGCGGAAGATCGCCGCCCGCATCCAGGACCGGCTGGGGCCCACCCGCACCGGAGGGCGGTTCGGCTGGCTGCAGTCCCTGGCCGACGGCATCAAGCTCCTGGCGAAGGAGGACCTGATGCCGGAGGGGGCCGACGGCATGCTCTTCCGGCTCGCGCCCTACGTCAGCTTCTGCGCGTCGTTCTGCGCCTTCATCGCCCTGCCGTTCGCCTTCGATTTCGTCGGCTGCCGGCTCAACGCCGGGGTGTTCTTCGTGGTCGCGGTGCTCGGCCTGGAGGTGTTCGGCGTGATCCTCGCGGGCTACGCGTCGGCGTCGAAGTGGTCGCTGTTCGGGGCGATGCGGGAGGCGGCCCAGGTCGTGAGCTACGAGGTGCCGCTGGGAATGTGCGTGGTGGTGCCGGTCATGCTCGCCGGCAGCATGGATCTGGTCACGATCGCCGAGAAGCAGGCGGGCTGGCTCACGAACTGGTACCTGTTCCACGACCCGTTCACGTTCGTCGTCTTCTGGATCTACGTCACCTGTGCGGTGGCGAGCGTCAACCGGGCCCCGTTCGATCTCGCCGAGGCGGAGAGCGAACTCGTGGCCGGCTTCCACACGGAGTATTCGGGGCTGCGGTGGAGCTACTTCTTCATGGCGGAGTACGGCTCGATGTTCCTGGTCAGCGCCCTGGCGGCCGTCCTCTTCATGGGCGGCTGGAACGGGCCGATCCCGGTGGCGAAACTGCTCGGGCTTTCGGCCGGCACTGGCGAGTCGGCCGGCTACTTCGTCAGGCTGCTCGGCATGTTCAACCTCCTCGGCAAGGCGACGCTCGGGGTGCTGGTCATGATGTGGGTCCGGTGGACGCTGCCGCGGCTGCGGATCGACCAGGTGATGACGACCTGCCTGAAGTACTGCACGCCGCTGGCGGCCGCGATGTTCGCCGGCGTCATGCTCTGGCAACTGGCGCTGCCGGGCGGCCTCGTCCGCGGCCTGTCCCGGCCGGCGGGCGAGATCCGCGAGGGCTGGCTCGAGGGGCCGGGCGGCCGGGCCGTGGCCCGGCCGGCGGCTGCCGCACCGCGGGTCGCGGAGGTGGGCCGATGAGCGGGCTGCTCGCCGAGGTTGTGCCGGTGGCCGTGCCGCTGGCATCGATCGACTGGCATTCGTTCTTCTTCCTGCTCTTCGCGGCGGTGGCCTGCGGATGCGCGATCGCCGTCGTGCTCGCCGACAACGTGGTGCGGATGGCCCTGTACCTCGTGCTCTCCTTGGGGGCGACGGCCGGCCTGTTCTTCCTGGCCGGCGCAGAGTTCGTGGGCTCGATGCAGTTGATGATCTACGTCGGCGGCACGCTCGTGTTGCTCGTCTTCGGCGTGATGCTCACCGCCCAGTCTCAGTTCGTGTCGATGAAGACGACCACGGGCGACCGGGTGCTGGCCGGTGTCGTGGGTGCGGCATTGCTGGCCGTGCTGCTGCAGTCGGCCTTCTCGGTGCCCGCCTGGCGGCAGCCCGCCGCGGGGGTCGTGGAGGCGCCGGCGGCGACTCCGATCGGCATGGCGCTGCTCGGCGTGCGGGTGGACGATCCGCCCACCGGCGGGCCGGCCGGAGCGGTGCGCGGCGGCTATCTGCTCCCCTTCGAGATCGTCTCGGTGCATCTCCTGGTGGTGCTCGTCGGCGCCGCCTACCTGGCGCGTGCCAAGCGCCGCAAGACGCCCCGGGCGATCGAGACGGCCGCCTCGGTCGAGCCGCCTGCCTCGGTCGCGGAGCACGCGGCCGTCGGCCGGCAGGCCGGACGGGGGGCGAAGTCGGTGCTCGCTGGAGACAGGTCATGAATGCCGGGGCCGTGGGTGTGATCGGGATGGCGCCGCTGTTCGCCGGCCTGCTCTCGGCGCCGGTGAGCGTGGCCCACTACCTCGTGGTCGGTGCCATCCTGTTCACGGCCGGCGTGGTCTGCATGGCCGTGAAGCGAAACGCCCTGGGGGTGCTGATGGGCATCGAGCTGGTGCTCAACGGGGCTAACGTCAACTTCGTCGCCTTCTCGTCCCCCTACCTGCAGGCCGCCGGGAGCCGTAGCCTCGGGCTCGACGGCCAGGTAATCGCCCTGTTCGTCATCCTGCTGGCGGCCGCGGAGGCGGCCGTGGCCCTGGCGATCACGCTCAACTTCTACAACAACCACGCCACCGTCGACGTCGATCGGGCGGACGACCTCAAGGGCTGAGCGGACGCCTCGCGCCATGGACCTCTCCGGACAACTCTCGATGCTGCTCGGCCTGGCGTGGCTCGCCCCGCTGGCCTCGTTCGTGGCGATCCTGTTCTTCGGGCCGCGGATGGGCTCCCACGGCCGCAACGCCGCCTGGGTGGCGACGGCCGCCATCGTCACGTCGCTGGTGCTCTCGCTGGCCGCGTTCGTGACCTGGCTGGGGGCGCATCCGGTCACGGCCGCCCACCACGGCGGCGACCACGGGGCCGCCCATGCCGGGGATCACGCGACCGACGCCGCCGGTCACGGGGCCGCCGGGGAAGGCCATGCCGCCGCCGCGGGCCATGTCGCCCACGCGGCGGGAGCGCCGGTCGCCTATGCGGGCGACTGGTACACCCTCTACCAGGGCGGCAGCCTGAAGCTCTCGATCGGCTGGTACATCGACGCCCTCACGGTGCTGATGTTCGTCGTGGTGACGTTCATCGCCACCTGCATCCACGTCTACGCGTCGGGCTACATGCACGACGAGCTGCACGAGGTGACCGATCACGAGGTGACGCTGGCCGACGGCCACCACCTCCACCGGCCGGGACGGTTTCCCCGCTTCTTCCAGGCGCTGTCGCTGTTCTGCTTCTCGATGCTCGGGATCGTGATCGCCGGCAACCTGGCGATGGTGTTCATCTTCTGGGAGTTGGTCGGCATCTGCTCCTGGTTCCTGATCGGCTTCTACTACGAGCGGAAGACCGCCTCGACGGCCGCCAACAAGGCCTTCATCGTCAACCGGGTCGGCGACTTCGGGATGCTGATCGGCCTGATGGCCCTGTGGGGTGCGTTGGGCACGCTGCACTTCGCCGACTCGACCGCGCGCGGCCCCGACGGCCGGGAGACGGTGACGCCGGGCCTCTTCAGCCTCGTCCGTCCGGCCGCCACGGGGCACGCCCTGCAGGTGCCCGACGGGATGGTGCGGTTCGCCGCCGCCGACAGGGTGGCGAAGATCGTCGCCGACCGTGCCGGCAACCCCGGCGAAGCGGCCGGCGAGATCGCGGCCCGGATCGGCGACTGGCGGGCCATGGGGCTGGGCGGGTGGCTGCTGTTCGTGGCGGGCCTGGGCATCTTCTGCGGCTGCGTGGGCAAGAGCGCGCAGTTCCCGCTCTTCGTCTGGCTGCCCGACGCCATGGAGGGGCCGACGCCGGTCTCCGCGCTCGTGCACTCGGCGACGATGGTGGCCGCCGGCGTGTATCTCGTGGGCCGGTTCTTCCCGGTGCTCACGCCGGACGTGCTGTTGGTGATCGCCTACTGCGGCGCGATCACGCTCTTCATCGCGGCCACGATCGCCCTGGTGGCCAACGACATCAAGCGGGTGCTCGCCTACTCCACCGTCAGCCAGCTCGGCTACATGATGCTGGCCCTCGGCGTCGGCGGCTGGGTGGCGGGCCTGTTCCACCTGGTCACGCACGCCTTCTTCAAGAGCCTGCTGTTCCTCTGCTCGGGATCGGTGATCCACGCCTGCCACACCAACGACATGCGGAAGATGGGTGGCCTGGCCAAGATCATGCCCTACACCGCCGGCACGATGCTCGTCGGCTGCCTGGCGATCATCGGTGCGGGCGTTCCCTTCGTGATCGGCCTCTCCGGCTACTACTCCAAGGACTCGATCCTCGCCCAGGCGCTCTCCTTCGCGCAGGCGAACCCGAAGCACTCGATCCTCTACGTCGCCGTGGCGGGCGGCGCGTTCCTGACCGCTTTCTACATGTTCCGCCTCTGGTTCATGACCTTCGCCGGCAAGCCCCGCGACCATCACGTCGCGGAGCACGCCCACGAGTCGCCCGCGGTGATGGTCACGCCGTTGGTGGTGCTCGCCGTGCTGGCGGTCGTGGCGGGCTGGACGCTGCCGAACGGCTTCGGCATCGCCAACCTGCTCGAGCAGGCCCGGCCGGCCGGTACCGCCGAGGGGTTCGCGCTGGGGGCGGTGACGATTCCCGCCGAATACAAGAGCCACGAGGGGGCGATCCACGTCACCGCCACGGTCACCGCCTTCGCGACGGCGCTGGCAGGGGTGCTGCTGGCCGCGGCGATGTACCTGTGGCGGATCCCCTCGCCCGATCTCGTCGCCGCGGTCTTTCGCCCCGTGTACACCTTCCTCGCCAACCGTTGGTACTTCGACGAGATCTATCGGGCCCTGTTCGTGCTGCCGGCCCACGGCATCGCCCACCTGGCGAGCTGGATCGACCGCGGCCTGATCGACGGCCTGATCAACGCTCTGGCGTGGGCCGCGCGCCAGCTCGCCGGCCTCGACGCCTGGATCGACCGCACGCTCGTGGACGGGCTGGTGAACGCGACCGCTGGCGCCACGTGGACCGCGGGCCTGGAGCTCAAGAAACTGCAGACCGGCCGGCTGCGGCAGTATGTGATGTTCATCGCCGTGGGCGCCGTGGCCCTGTTCGTTCTCGCCAGCATGCTTTTCAAGTCGTCGTTCGCCGGCTGATGCCGGCCGCCGTCCCCCATCCCGCAACCCGCACCCGACAAACCCGGAACCCGAACGGATCCCTGCCATGCCTGCCGACTCCCTCGCCCAGCCCGCCCTCTGGCCCCTCTCGGCGATCGTCTTCCTGCCGGCGCTGGTGGCGGCCGTGCTGGCCCTGCCGATCATTCCCAAGGGCCGCGAGGAGGCGATCCGCTGGATCACGCTGCTCACGACCGCGGTCGTGTTCGTGCTCTCGGCATGGATGGCCTGGCCGACGCTGTTCGGGGCCGTCGGCCCCGGGCAGTTCGCCGTCGGCGAGGCGGCCATGCAGGGGGTGGTGAAGAAGCCCTGGATCCCGGCCTTCGGCATCGAGTATCTGCTGGGCGTGGACGGCATCAGCATGCCGCTGGTCGTGCTCACCACCTTCCTCTCGATGCTCGCCGCGGCCGCCAGCTGGCCGATCACCAAGCACGTCAAGGCCTACCACGTGCTCTTCCTGCTGCTGGTGACGGGCATGCTCGGCGTCTTCGTGTCGCTCGACTTCTTCCTGTTCTACGTGTTCTGGGAGGTGATGCTCCTGCCGATGTACTTCCTGATCGGCATCTGGGGCGGGCCGCGCCGCGAGTACGCGGCGATCAAGTTCTTCCTGTACACGCTGCTGGGCAGCGTGCTGATGCTGCTGGCGATCCTCATGCTCTACTTCACGAGCGACCTGCGGGCGCTCTCGCCCGAGCAGCTCCAGGCGGCGCACGTGATCGCCCCCGGCCTCGACGCCGCGGCCGCGGCCGACGCCGTGAACGCGATCAAGACGGCAGCGAACCCCGTGCACACTTTCAACCTCCTGGCGCTCGCCCAGCTCGGTCAATTGCCGAACTCGCCGTTCGCTGCGGTCAACCTGTGGGGCATGTCGCTGGAGACCTGGGCCTTCCTCCTCCTCCTGATCGGGTTCGTGATCAAGGTGCCGGTGGTGCCCGTCCACACCTGGCTGCCCGACGCCCACGTCGAGGCCCCGACGCCGATCTCGATGATCCTCGCCGGCGTGCTGCTCAAGCTGGGCGGCTACGGCATCCTCCGGATCTGCTATCCGATCTGCCCGGGCGCCGGCCTGTCGCTGGCCTGGCTGGTCTGCGGGCTCGGGGTGGTGTCGATGGTCTACGGCGCCTTCGCGGCCCTCGCTCAGAAGGACTTCAAGCGGATGGTGGCCTACAGCTCCGTCAGCCACATGGGCTACGTGATGCTCGGCCTGGGGGTGTGGAGCGCGGTGGCGGGCACCGATTTCCGCTGGGACGCCTGGGCCCAGGGGGTGAACGGGGCGATGTTCCAGATGCTCGCCCACGGCATCTCGTCGGCCGGCATGTTCTTCATGGTCGGCGTGCTCTACGACCGCGTGCACCACCGCAACCTGGAGGAGTTCGGCGGCATCTTCAACCGCATGCCGGTGTACTCTGGGCTGGCGGTCGCCGTCTTCTTCGCCGGCCTCGGCCTGCCGGGGCTGTGCGGCTTTATCGGCGAGGTGCTGGTCACGCTCTCCGCGTGGAACTACAGCCGCGTGCTCGCCGTGATCTCGGCCTTCACCGTGATCCTCACCGCGGGCTACATCCTGTGGGCCATCCAGCGGGTCTACCTGGGAGCCGAGTACAAGGGCCCGCACGGCGACCACCTGACGCCGATGACCGGCCGGGAACTGGCGATCGCGGCGCCGCTGGTGTTCTTCGCGATCCTGTTCGGCGTCGCCCCGCAGTTGATCTTCAACTACGTCACCCCGTCGGTGAACCGCCAGGTGGAGACGCTGGCCGACTGGACCCGGCGCGTGAAGCCCGACGCCCCGGCGGCGCAGCCCGCGCTCGCCGCCGCCCCGGCCGCCCCCGCGGCCCGCTGATTCGGAGACCAACGCCACCGTGGACATCGGATCCCTGATCACCGGCACGCTCACCGACACGCTCGCCGTGTCGCTGCCGCTGTTTCGCGTCGAACTGGCGATCGCCGCGTCGGTCGTCCTCCTGCTCCTCTGCCGGATGCTGCCGGTGCTGCGGCATGCCGACTCGGCCCTGATCGCCCTGGGCGGCGCGGCCTTCGCGCTGTGGTACGCCTGGTGCGACCTGCGCGGCCTCCCCGGCTCCCCCTGGACGCTCGCCGCCGCGGCCGCGACCCCGGCCCGCCAGGAGCTGTTCGGCGGCCTGGTCGTCTTCGACTCGCTGACGGCCGCGATCCGGCTGCTGCTCGCCGGCTTTCTCGTGCTCTACATCCTGTTCACGAAGGCCTCGGGCATCCCCGACCGGGAGGACGGGGCAGACTTCTACGCGCTCGTGCTCGGCGGGTCGCTGGGCATGTGCCTGATGGCCTCGGCCAACCACCTGCTGATGGTGTTCATGGCCGTGGAAATGGCGAGCGTGCCTTCCTACGCCCTGGCCGCGATCCTCAAGGGCCGCAAGGCCGCCTCCGAAGCGGGTCTCAAGTACGCCGTCTACGGTGCCGGCGCCGCCGGAATCATGCTCTACGGCATCAGCCTCCTGGCGGGCGTGACGGGCACCTGCCACCTGCCGAGCCTGGCCGGCGAGCTGGCGCGGATCGTCGGCGAGGGGGGCGTCGGCGGTGAGGTGCTCGTGCTCGCCCTGGGCGGCCTGATGGTGGCCGTGGGCGTGGCGTTCAAGCTTTCGGCGGTGCCCTTCCACTTCTGGTGCCCGGACGTGTTCGAGGGGGCGGCCGCCGAGGTCGGGGCGTTCCTCTCGGTGGCGAGCAAGGCGGCGGCCGTCGCCCTGCTCCTGCGGCTCGCCTTCGGGCTCGTGCCCCAGGGGACGTTGCCCGCCGCGGCGGCGCTGGGCGCCGGCGACGTGCAGCACTTCATGGCGTACGTCATCGGCCTGATGGCGGCGGTCACCTGCACGCTTGGCAATCTCGCCGCCTACGGGCAGACGAACATGAAGCGGCTGCTCGCCTACTCCACCGTCGCCCATGCGGGCTACCTGATGATGGGCGCCGCCGCGGCGGTGGCGCTCATGGGCGTGGATCCCGATGCCGCCCGCCGGGCGGTCGCGGCGCTGGTCTTCTATCTGGGCACGTATCTGTTCATGAACCTCGCCGCCTTCGCGATCGTGGCCCTGCTGCGGAACCGGCTGCGGAGCGAGGAGATCGCCTCGTACGCGGGCCTCGTCCGGTCGAGCCCGGGCATCGTCGTCGCCGCCGCCATCGTGCTCGTGAGCCTGATCGGCCTGCCGCCGCTCGCCGGCTTCGTCTCCAAGTTCCTCGTCTTCTCGTCGCTGGCCGAGGCGGTCCGGGCGGGGGCGGAGAAGCCGTTGATGCTCGTGCTCCTCGTCGTGGGCGGGTTGAACACCGTGATCAGCCTCTTCTACTACCTACGGGTGCTGAAGGTGATGACCTTCGACCCGCCCCCGGTGGATCGTGCCGGAGAGGCGCTGCCGCTGGTGTCGCTGCCGGGCGCCGTGGTCACGGCGCTGGCGGTGCCGGTGCTGCTCCTCGGGCTGTTCTGGAACGGCCTCTATGCCGCGGCCCGGCTCGCGGGCACCTTCGCCGGCTAGGAACATCGCATGGCATCCGATCCGCTTCGCCGCATGGTCGCCACCCTCGAGTCCTCGTTGGCGATGTACGTCTCCGATTCGGGCATCTGGTCCTACCCGGGCCCGGAGGAGATCAAGCTGGCGCTGGCCGATCTGGTCGGCGACCACAAGAGCCTGCTCGACCGGGCCGGCACGGTGCTGGCCGAGCGCGAGGTGGAGGCCCCGCGGACGGCCTACCCGATCTCGTTCACGGCCCTGCACGACCTCGACCTGACGAGCCTCCTGCCCCGGGTGATCCAGGTGCTCGAGGCCCAGGCCGCCGCCTGCGAGTCCCTGGCGGCCGTCGCCGGTGACGACACGACCGCCATCGACCTCGCCCGCGAGGCCGTGCAGACCAACCGACGTCACGGCGACCAGCTCCGCCAGTTGCTCGCCAAGAGCCGCGCCGGACTCGTGGACGCGAAGTCCCTGTAGCGGCGGATCGTGATCGGACGGGCTTTTCCCGAAGCTGCGGTCTCTGGCCGCGGGATCCCCCGGCTCGCGCCGGGGGCTTCATGCAGGCGGAAAGCCCGACCAACCGACGCCCAACGCACGAATCGCCGCACCATCAAAACGCGCGCCGGCGGTCCCTGACCGCCATGCACGCCGCCTGGGAATCCTTCATCGCTCGGCGGTCGGAGACAGCCGCTCCGGAGACGCAGGGTATAACTCGCGGGCGATGACCACGCCCGCCCTCTTCGACAGCCACTGCCACCTCGACCCGATGCGGTACGGGGCCGAGCTTCCCGACGTGCTCGCCCGGGCGCGGGCCGCGGGCGTCACGGGCATGACCGTGATCGGCACGCGGGCGGCCGACAGCGAGGCGGCCGCGGCACTCGCCTCCCGGGCGCCGGGGGTCGTGGCCGCGGCCGGCATCCATCCCAACGACGTGGCCGAGGCCGAGCCTGACGAGTGGGACCGGATCGTGGGCCTGGCCGAGTCGGGTCGGGTGGCTGCGATCGGCGAGACGGGGCTCGATTGGTATCGCACGACGGCGCCGCCGGAACTCCAGCGCGAGTATTTCGACCGGCACCTGCGGCTTGCCCAGCGGCTTTCGCTGCCGGTCGTGATCCACACGCGGGAGAGCATCCGCGACGTGCTCGACACGCTCCGCGCGGCGGTCGCCCGGGGGCCGCTGGCGGCGGTGCTCCACGCCTTCACGGGCACCGCGGCCGAGGCGGCCGAGGCCCTCGACCTCGGCTGCCACCTCGGCTTCGCCGGGATGGTCACCTTCCGCTCGTCGGCGGCCCTCCGCGAGGTGGCGCGGGGCCTGCCGCTCGAGCGGCTGCTCGTGGAGACCGACAGCCCGTTTCTCTCCCCGGAGCCGCTCCGCGGGAAACGGAACGAGCCGGCGAATGTCGTGCACACGGCCCGCTGCCTGGCCCTCGTCCGTGGCGAGCCGTTCGCGCAGTTCGCGGCCGTCACCACGGCCAACGCCCGCCGCGTGTTCGGCGTCCCGTCCGCCCGTTGACAGCCTGGATTGCGGGGACCTGCGGCTGTCGCGTGACGGACGCCGCCGGTCGTCACCCTGATCGGGGTGGCCAGAGATCGCAGGCGCGGCCCCGACCCGCACCACCCCGTTCCAGGAGCCAGCCATGCAGCGCGCTTCAGTCCCGACGTGTGACTTCCGCACTCGTACCCTGGCCGTGATCCTGCTCGGCGGCCTCGCCACCGCCGCTCGGGCCGCGGAATCGCCGCTGGTGGAGCGGTTTCTCGAGGGGGGCGGCATCGCGGCCGGCAGCGAGGCCCTCGCGGCCCCGCCGAGGGCATCGCCATTCGTCTCGACCGCGGCGATGCCTTCTGGCTCCAGGGATATTGCCACCTGCTCTCCGCGATCGGCGAAGTTGCGCTGGCCCACGACATGCAGAGTAGCTTCGGCGACATCGCCCCCTATCTGTTCGCCCGGCCGCGGGGCCGGGCGTTGCCCGATGGAATGTTCACATCCGACGAGTGGCTGGTGGGCTACGCCGACCTGTTTGCCTCGGTGAGCAGCATGCCGTGGCCGGTCGTCGAGCCCGATCGCATGCGGGCGGCACTCGCCCACCTGGAGGAGGTGGTGCGACTGAGCCGTGAAACCTTGCGGGCGATCGAGGCCGAGACCGACGATGCCGGCGAGTGGATCCCGAACGCGAACCAGACGGGCACGTTTCCGGACACCCAGGTGACGGCCGAGATGATCGCCGGTTGGAAGGAGTTTCTCGACGAGGCCGAGGCGATCCTGGCCGGCCGCCGGCTCGTGCCTCACTGGCGGCTGGCCCCCGGCCGCGGCGTCAACCTGCGGCGGGTGTTCCTCGAACCGCGGCCGCTGGACGCCGTCCGCTGGGTGCAGGGGGCGGCAGCGGTGCCGTACGTCGACGACGGTGCCTGCACCGCCCCGGAGACCTGGTGGCGACTCCAGCGGACGTTCCGCGGCAATTTCATCGGCTTCGCGATCTGGTTCAACTGACCCGCTTCGTCGGTCACCCGCGGCGCAGGCGGCCGACCTGGAAGTGGGCGATCGCCGCCGCGCTGACGACGAGCACGGTCACGATCGCGGCCACGTTCCAGCGGAAGGCGGCGGGATCCGTGGCCAGCAGGATGGCGTAGCCGGCGAGCGCCGCCGCAGCGGCGATCCGCACCAGGCGGCGGTCGAGCCACAGCCCGGCCGCCGACACGAGGACCGGGTGCGCGGCGACGAGCGGGCTGTCCGCGCCCCCCACCATCATCAGCAGCGCGGTCACGAACGCCGCGTCGGTGACCACGAACGCGATGCCGGCCTGCCGCAGCGACAACCGGCGGATCCCGAGCCACTCGCAGGCCGCGGCACAGGCCGCCCACAGGCCGAGGCCGATGGCGACCGGGCGGTAGAACGGCACGGTCGTCGGATCGCCGAGGCAGCGGGCCGCGACGATGGCGAGCGTGCCGAGGATGGCGGCCACCCGGAATCCGG
>JBIPLS010000238.1:0-3416 GCA_044368305.1 Pirellulales bacterium | reverse complement strand
AGGATCGCCCAGACCGGCACGGCCCCGGCCCGGGCGGCGAACGCTTGCCGCGGCCCGTCCAGCCATGCCCGCAGGGCGACGACGGCCCGACGTCCGAGCGGCACCACCCGCTCCTTGTCGCCCTTGCCCCGGCAGGTGCAGAAGCTCTCGGCGAGATGCAGATCGGCGAGTCGCATGGCCGACACCTCCGAGGCCCGGCAGCCGGTGGCGTAGAGCAGCTCCAGCAGCGCCCGGTCGCGGATCCCCGCGGGCGTGCGGTGGTCCGGGCTGGCCAGCAGCCGATCGACCTGTCCGGGCGAGAGCGTGCCCGGCATGGCGTCGTCCCGCCGGGCCGCCGTCACCAGCTCGGCCGGGCTCTCTGTCACCACCCCTTCGAGCTGCAGAAACGCGTAGAAGGTCTTCAGGGTGGCGGCCTGCCGCGCGATGCTCGCCCGGGCCAGGCCTTTCTTGGCCAGGAAGGCGAAGTAGTCGCCCAGGTCGCGGACGGAGAGTCCGGCCGCGGCCCGCCCGGCGAGCCAGCCAGAGAAGTCACGCAGGTCGCGGCGGTAGGCGGCCTGGGTGTTGACGGCGAGGGCTCGTTCGTGGCGGACGTAGTCGAGAAACCGCTCGACCTGCAGGCCCGTGGCCGCCGGCGCCGCCTCGACCGCCCCGCCGTCGAGCACGACCCGCCGCGTCCGCGGCCGCTTCTTGCCCTCCCCCTCCCCCTCAGCCGAAAAGCGAGATCCGTGTTTCATCGCCACCGGTCCGTCTTCGATCAGGCAAGGCGCGGGGATCGGCGTGAGGATCCCGAGCCTTTGCGGCCGCCGGCGAGGGAACTCATGCCGTCCCCGAGCCGTGTTGGACTTACAGACGCTGATTTCCGCGACAACTCACGGATCGTAGCCAAGGTTCGGCGCCAGCCACTTCTCCACTTCGGAGACCGGCATCCCCTTGCGGGCCGCGTAGGCCTCGACCTGCTCGCGGGTGATCCTGTCCACCGCGAAATATCGGCTTTCCGGATGGCCGAAGTACAGGCCGCTGACACTCGCGGCCGGCAGCATCGCGCAACTCTCCGTGAGCGTCATTCCCGCCCCTGACTCCGCATCCAGCCAGGCGAACAGCGACCGCTTTTCCGTGTGATCCGGGCAGGCGGGATAGCCCGGGGCCGGGCGGATGCCGCGATACCGTTCCTCGATCAGGTCCTCGGGAGAGAGATTCTCCTGCCGTCCGAAGCCCCATTCCCGGCGGACCCGGGCGTGCAGCCACTCAGCGCACGCCTCGGCCAGCCGGTCGGCGAGCGCCTTGGCCAGGATCGAGGAGTAGTCGTCGTGGTCGGCGTCGTGCTTCCGGCAGAGTTGCTCGCAGCCGTGGCCCGCCGTGCAGGCGAAGGCGCCGAGGTAATCCTTGCGGCCGCTCTCCACCGGCGCCACGAAGTCGGCCAGCGCGTGAAACACGTCCTGCCCCTGCCGCTCCCACTGCTGCCGCAGCGTGTGCACCCGGCCCAGCTCGGCCGAACGGGAGTCGTCGGCGTAGAGGATGACGTCGTCCCCGGCGGCGTTCGCGGGGAAGAAGCCGTAGGCGGCCTTGGCGACGAGGGCGTCCTCACGGACGATCTCGTCGAGCATTCGCAGGGCGTCGGCATGGAGCTTGCGGGCCTCCGCGCCGACGACCGGGTCGGCGAAGATCGCCGGATGCTTGCCCTTGAGCTCCCACGACAGGAAGAAGGGCGACCAGTCGATGAACGGGATCAGTTCGCCGAGCGGGATCTTTTCCAGCGTGCGGACGCCGAGAAACTCCGGCACGTCGATCGGAGCCGTGGCCCAGTCCGTGGTCCACCGCTTCGCGCACGCCGTCGCGTAGGAAACGAGCTTCGTCTCCTGGCGACGCTTGAAGTTTTCCAGGTCGCGGGCCTGGGCCTCACGGGTGCCCCGCACGAACTCGTCGCGAAGCGTCGGGCTCAAGAGTTTGTCCACGACGCCGGCGGCCCGCGAGGCGTCGTTCACGTGCACGACCGCACCGGAATACTTGGGGGCGATCTTCACGGCGGTATGGCGGGCCGAGGTCGTGGCTCCGCCGATCAAGAGTGGCATCTTCAGGCCCGCATGCTCCAGTTCCTGGGCCACCTGCACCATCTCGTCGAGGCTGGGCGTGATCAGCCCGGAGAGGCCCACGATATCGACCTCGTTGCGAATCGCCTCGTCGATGATCTTCGTGCACGGGACCATCACGCCGAGATCGACCACCTCGTAGTTGTTGCAGCCGAGAACCACGCCGACGATGTTCTTGCCGATGTCGTGCACGTCGCCCTTCACGGTGGCCATCAGCACCCGGCCCCGCTTCGTCTGCGTCGTGCCTGCGGCCAGCCGCTCGGCCTCCATGTGGGGCAGCAGGTAGTTCACCGCCTTCTTCATCACGCGGGCGCTCTTCACGACCTGCGGGAGGAACATCTTCCCCTCGCCGAACAGGTCGCCCACCGTCTGCATGCCCCGCATCAGCGGGCCCTCGATGATCTCCAGGCTCGTGGCGTACCGCTGCCGGGCCGCCTCGACGTCCGCGTCGATGTGGTCCACGATCCCCTTGACCAGCGCGTGCGAGAGCCGGGCCTCGACGTCGAGGCTCCGCCAGGCGTCGGCCTGGGCCGCCGCGGCCCCGTCCTGCTTCTTCACCGTCTCGGCGAACTCCACCAGCCGCTCGGTGGCGTCGGGCCGGCGGTCGAAGAGCACGTCCTCGATCCGGGCCTTCAGTTCGGGCTCGATCTCCTCGTACACGGCGAGCTGGCCGGCGTTCACGATCCCCATCTCCATCCCCGCGCGGATCGCGTGGTACAGGAAGCAGGAGTGCATCGCCTCGCGGACGACCTCGTTGCCCCGGAACGAGAACGAGATGTTGCTCACGCCCCCCGACACCTTCACCGCCGGCATCGCCTCCTTGATCCGCCGCGTGGCCTCGAGGAAGTTGACTGCGTAGAGGTTGTGCTCCTCGATGCCCGTGGCCACGGTGAGGATATTGGGGTCGAAGATGATGTCCTCGGGCGGGAATCCGGCCTGCTCGATGAGCAGCCGGTAGGCCCGCTTGCAGATCGACACCCGGCGGTCGATGTCGGTCGCCTGCCCCTCCTCGTCGAAGGCCATGACGACGACCGCCGCCCCGTGGCTGCGGACGATGGCCGCGTGCTCCAGGAACTTCGCCTCCCCTTCCTTGAGGCTGATCGAGTTGACGATCCCCTTGCCCTGGATGCACTTCAGCCCCGCTTCGAGCACCTCGAACCGAGAGGAGTCGATCATGATCGGCACGCGGGAGATCTCGGGCTCGCTGGAGAGGAGCGTGAGGAACTTCGTCATCACCTTGACGCCGTCGAGCATCCCCTCGTCGACGTTGACGTCGATGATGTTGGCGCCGTTCTCCACCTGCTGCCGGGCGACGCCGAGGGCCTCCTC
>JBIPLS010000237.1:0-3432 GCA_044368305.1 Pirellulales bacterium | reverse complement strand
TCCGCGGATCGGCGAGATCCGGGTAGTACTTGCTCACCTGGTCGGCGAGCAGCAGGCCCTTGTAGATCAGCGTCTTGGATGAGAGCGAGCAGACGTAGCAGAAGGCCTGCTCCGACAGCCCGAGCCGTCCGAGTTCGATGCCGAATCGCTTCCGGGCCACGAGCAGCTTCCAGTCGAAGTGGTCCCGCGCGACCTGCCGGCCGCGGCCGACGAACGCCTGCCGGATGACGGGCTCGACGTCGCGGGCCGTGCCGCCGATCGAGCGATTGTCGGTGGGCACGTGCCGCCAGCCGAGGAACTCGAGTCCCTCCTCGCGGACGACCTGCTCGAAGAACTGCTCGGCGGTCTCCCGCTCGCCTTCCAGGGGCGGCAGGAACACGTTGCCCACGGCCCAGTCGCCCGTGGGCGGCAGCCGGACGCCCGCCTGGGCCGCCGCGGCCGCGAAGAACTCGTGCGGCGTCTGCATGAGAATCCCCGCTCCGTCGCCGGTGAGCGGGTCGCAGCCGCAGGCCCCGCGATGGGCGAGGTTCTCCAGCACCTCCAGGCCCTTGCGGATGATCTCGTGGCTCCGCACGCCGTGCATGTTGACGACGAACCCGACCCCGCAGGCGTCGTGCTCGGTCGCCGGGTCGTAGAGGCCCTGGGCGGCAGGCAGGGCGGGCAGCGGGCGGCGGGTCATGGGAAGGCTCGTGCGGGCGGCGGAGGGACGTGACGGGCATGGCCGACGGCGACGCGCCGCCGGCCGGGGACGATGCTCAAGGGATGGCGGCGGGCGCGGCGGCCGCGACGTCGACGTCGTGGGCGTGGCCCCGGAGGAGCTCGACGAACCGCTCCACCGTCGGGGCCAAAGGCTTGCCGCGGGCACGGATGATGCCGAGCGGCCGAACCAGTTCCTCGCCGGCCAGCCGCACCGCGGACAGCGTGCCGGCGGCCAGTTCGCGGCCGACGGTCGGCTCCGGCAGGAGGGCGACGCCGGCGTCGATCTCCACCGCCCGCTTGATGGTCTCGATGTTGTCGAACTCCATCACCACCTGCGGCTCGGCGCCATGGGCGGCCAGCGCGCGGTCGAGCTCGTGGCGGATGACGAGATCGGAGTCGAAGCCGACCATCCGCTGGCCGTGCAGCTCCCCGAGGCCCACCTCCACGCGACCGGCAAAAGGGTTGCCCGGCGCGCACACGAGCACGATCGGCTCCTCCCGCCAGGGCTCCGATTCGAGCGTGCGGGTGCTGCGCGGATAGCTGACGATCCCGAGATCGGCCTGGCCCTGCTCCACCGACTCGACGACGCGATCGGGGTGCAGGTATTCCAGCCGCACGTTCGCCTTGGGATGGCGGCTCATGAACTCCTGCACGTAGCGGCTCATGTGATGCAGGCCGACGGAATAGATGGCGGCCACGCGGACGCGGCCGGCGACCTCGTCGTGGAGCGTCCGCACCGCGTCCTCGAGCGCGTCGTAGGCGGCCACGATCCGCCGGCAGCCTTCGTAGAACACCTGACCTTCGCGGGTGGGCGACAGCGGCCGCTTGGACCGCTCGATGAGCCGCACGCCGAGGTGGGATTCGAGCTGGCCCACCACCTGGCTGGCGGCCGATTGCGACACGCCGTTGTCTTCCGCGGCCCGTGAGAAGCTTCGCCGCGCGACGATGTCGCAAAACACCTTCAGCGACTTCAGATTCACGGGATTTCGCTTCCTGCGGCCGGACGGCCTCGATTCACTGCCTTCCCTGATTAACAAAACGAATGACGCATCCTTGCATCATTCGGGATACGAATACAGAATATGAGCCAATCCTCGCCCGTCAAGCGGTTTTCCTGCGGGGATTCGTGGCCAGACCCGCCCGATTCGCCATCTTGCCGAATCGGAAAAACCTGCACGACCGGTGCGGCCGGACCCGATTTTCATGGTCGGGACCTCCATGCGCGCACCGCCTCGGCCATCGGCATTCGCCCTCTGCTGCCTGCTCGCGGCCGCGGCCGGCGCCCGCGCCGCCTCCGCCGCTGCCGAGGCAGACGCTGCTGAACTCCCCGATGATCCGGCCGTCTCGGCCGCCCAATATCTGGAAGAGTCGCTGCCCCACGAGGATCCCGAGCAGGAGGCCCGGATCCGGGAACTGGTGGATCAGGCCGTGGCCGCCCGCCTGGCCAACATCCCGCGGCCGCGTTACATCCCCGCGACCGACATCGCGCCGCCGCAGGGCCTGCTGCTCTACCACGCCCCGCCGCGGCCCGGTGCCGTGCCCTTCGCCCTGGCGATGAACGGCTTCATGCAGCTCCGCTGGCTGGAGTTCGCTCGGGCCGCCACGGACTGGACCGATTCCCGGGGCATCGTCCGTCCCGTGAAGAACATCAACACGTTCAATCTCAACCGCGTGCTGCTCGCGTTCTCGGGCCATCTGCTCGACGAGCGGCTCGTCTACCGGGCCGCGCTGTTCGGCACGTCCGACATGGGCGTCCGATCCGCGTTCGTCCCGCTGGGCAGCCTGGGCTGGAAGTTCAGCGAGGCGGCGACCCTGGCCGGCGGCGTCACGATCGTGCCGGGCTCGCGGGAGTGGGTCGATGCCCAGCCCTGGACGCTGGGCGTCGATCGCAGCATGGTGAACACGTTCTTCCGGCCCGGCTACAGCCCGGGCGTGTTCGCCACGGGCGGGCTGCTCGAGGACGAGATCCAATATCAGGCCGGCGTCTGGAACGCCATCGACGGCGGCCAGGCCGGCGTGCTCCGCGAGGGCACGTCGATGGCCTGGGCCGGCAACGCCTGGTGGGAGCCGCTGGGCCGCTTCGGCCTCGGCTACTCCGACATGGAATGCCGCGAGGATCCGGTGATCCGCGTGGGCGCCAGCGGCACCTACGCCCGCACGCAGGCGATCATCTTCCCGGGCCTCAACCCCGAAGACACGATCGTGCGGCTCTCCGACGGCACGCCGATCGCGCTCGACGACGCCCTCGGCACCGGAACGAAGCTGCGGCAATATCTTTTCCAGCTCGCCACGATCGATGCCGGCTGGAAGCACGCCGGCTGGGCGGTCAACTTCGAGTACTACTTCCGGCTGCTCGACGACTTCGCGGGCACCGGCACCTTCGAGCGGTCGAGCGTCTTCGACCACGGCGGGCTCGGCTACGTCTCCTGGTGCTTCGTGCCGCGGACCTACGAGATCTACGCCCGCTCCAGCGCGCTCACCGGCCCCTACGGCACCGGGCAGGAATACGGCGGCGGCTTCAACTGGTACGTGAACCGGTCGCGGCAGGGCCGGTTCACGCTCGAGGCGCTGTACATGAACCGCAACCCGGCCCAGAACATCCTCTATCCTTACCGGGCCGGCTACACGGGCACGGCGATCCAGACGCAGTTTCAGATCGCGTTCTGACTTCACGCCTGCGGGGCCATCCATGGCCCCCGCAGGCTTGGGCCGTGCGGCGAACGCCAAGGGTTC
>JBIPLS010000236.1:0-3458 GCA_044368305.1 Pirellulales bacterium | reverse complement strand
TCCACTCCAAGGCCGAGATCGAGGCCTACGGCGTCGAGCCCTTCATCCACAAGTGCCAGGAGAGCGTGTGGCGGTACATGAAGGAGTGGGAGACGCTCACCGAGCGGATCGGCTTCTGGATCGACCTCTCCGCCGCCTACGTCACCTACCACAAGTCGTTCGTGGAGAGTGTGTGGTGGGCGTTGGCGACGCTCTTCGACCAGGGCCTGCTCTACCAGGGCCACAAGATCGTCTGGTGGTGGCCGCAAGGGGGCACGGCGCTGTCCAGCGGCGAGGTGGGCCAGGGATACAAGGAGGTCGCCGACCCGAGCGTGTACGTCGCCTTCCCGCTGCTCGACGACGCGGGCCAACCCACGAGCCGGAGCCTCGTGGCCTGGACGACGACGCCCTGGACGCTGCCTTCGAACCAGTTCGCCGCCGTGAAGGCCGACCTCGAGTACGTCGTGCTCCGTGAGCCGGCCGCGGCCGACGCGCCGGAATACGTCGTCGCCGGGCCTCTCGCGGCGGCGCTCGGCGAAAAGACGAAGAAGACGTTCGAGATCGTCGCCCGCTTCCCCGGAGCCGACCTCGTGGGCCGGTCCTACCTGCCGCCCTTCGACACGTTCCGGCCGGCCGGGCCGCCGCAGTCGGCGGCGCTCGCGACGGGCGGCACGCAGCCCGCGGCCTGGCGGGTCGTCGCCGCCGACTTCGTGACCACCGACTCCGGCACCGGCGTGGTTCACGTCGCCCCGGCGTTCGGCGAGGTGGACTACGGCGTGCTCGTCGCCGAGCAGGCCCGGTTCGCCGCCGGGACGGGCCCGGCGCTCCTCAATTGCGTAGCCCCCGACGGCACGTTCACGGACGCCTTCGGCATGGGCAGCGGCCGGTTCGTGAAGGACTGCGACCGCGACGTGACCCGCGACCTCCGGGCCCGCGGCCTGCTCGTCCACCAGGAGCAGTACGTCCACGACTACCCGTTCTGCTGGCGGGCAGACAACGACCCGCTCATCCAGTACCCACGGCAGAGCTGGTTCATCCGCACGAGCCGATTCCGCGAGCAGATGCTCGCCAACAACGCCCGGGTCCACTGGCTCCCCGAGCACATCAAGGACGGCCGGTTCGGCAACTTCCTCGAGACAAACGTCGACTGGGCCCTCTCCCGCGAGCGCTACTGGGGCACGCCGCTGCCGATCTGGAAGTGCGATCAGACCGGACGGATGGAGGCCGTGCCCTCGTACGCCGCCCTCCTCGCGAAGCCGGGCTGCGCCGGCACCGAGGTCTTCGCCCGGGCCCAGGCCGCCAATCCGAAGCTCGCCGACGACCTCGCCGTCCACAAGCCCTACATCGACGCCGTCACCTACGACTCCCCCTTCGCCCCGGGCGCGCGGATGCGGCGGGTGCCGGAGGTGATCGACTGCTGGTTCGACTCGGGCGCCATGCCCTTCGCCCAGTGGGGCTGGCCGCACGCGGGACAGGACGAGTTCGCCGCGCAGTTCCCCGCCGACTTCATCTCCGAGGCCATCGACCAGACCCGCGGCTGGTTCTACAGCCAGCTGGCGATCAGCACGCTTCTCTTCGGGGGCGACTCCGGGCCCGAGGCCCGCCCCTACCCGCACCCCTTCAAGACCTGCATCGTCCTCGGCCACATGCTCGGCGAGGACGGGCAGAAGATGAGCAAGAGCAAGCGGAACTACCGCGAGCCGGCGGAGATCTTCGACAAGTACGGCGCCGACGCGCTGCGCTGGTTCTTCCTCGCCGGCCAGCCGCCCTGGACGGCCATCCGCTACAGCGAGCGGGCGATCCGCGAGAGCGTGCCCGAGTTCCTCCTCCGCCTCTGGAACGTCTACTCGTTCTTCGTGATCTACGCCCGGATCGACGGCTTCGACCCCGCGGCCCTCCTCGACCAGCCCGGCGCGCTCGACCACGCCGACCTCGCCCGGGCCCGCGGCTGGCGGCCGCCGGAGGCGCGGAGCGAACTCGACCGGTGGATGCTCTCCGAACTCGCGGCCACCGCGGCCGAGATGACCGCGCGGATGGACGCCTACGACCACTTCGCCGCCGCCGGCAAACTCTCGGCGCTGGTCGAGGCGGTGAGCAATTGGTTCGTGCGTCGCAGCCGGGACCGCTTCTGGGCCGCGGGGAAGGCAGACGGCGGCCCGGAGACGAACCCCGACAAGCTCGACGCCTACTGGACGCTCTACGAGACGCTGCTCACGATCGCACGGCTGGCGGCGCCCTTCGTGCCTTTCGTTACCGAGGAACTGTGGCGGAACCTCGCCGTCGTGCCCTTCGGCGATCAGGTGCCCGAGAGCGTGCACCTCACCGACTATCCGGCCGGCGACGGCCGCCTCCTCGACGCCGCCCTCGTCCGCCGCATGGCCCTCGTCCGCGACGTCGCCTCGCTCGGCCGCGCGGCCCGCGCCGCGGAGAAGCTCAAGGTTCGCCAGCCGCTCGCGAAGGTCGAGGTGGTTCTCGCGGACGCGGCCGCCGACGACGCCGCCTGGCTCGCGGCCCACGCGGACCTCGTCTGCGACGAGCTCAACGTCAAGCAGTTCGAGATCTGCCGCGAGCCCGACCGCTACATCACGCGGAGTGTGCAGCCCGACCTCAAGAAGCTCGGTCCCAAGCTCGGCAAGGATCTGCCCAAGGCCCGCGACGCCCTCGCCAAGGCCGACGCCGCGGCCCTTCTCGCGGAGCTCGCCCGCGACGGCCGAGCCACGCTCCCGCTCGCCGGTGGCGGCAGCGCCGTCCTCGAGCCGGACGACCTGCTGATTCGCACCACCGCGAAGCCCGGCTGGGCGGCCGCCGAGAGCACGCGGGCCGTCGTCGTCGTGGCCAAGGAACTGACCGCCGACCTCGTCGCCGAAGGCCTCGTCAACGAGGCCGTGCACGCGGTCCAGTCGCTGCGCAAGAAGCTCGACCTCGAGTTCACCGACCGCATCGCGCTGGCCTTCGCGACCGACGCGCCCGACCTGCAGGCCGCGCTCGAGCGGCACCGCGACGCCGTGGCGAGCGAGACCCTCGCCACCGGCGTCACCTTCGGCCCGCTCGCCGACGCCGAAACGGAGACCGTGGACGTCGATGGTCACACCCTTTCGATCTCGATCAAAAAGGTGACAGTCACCAAATCCAAATAACCCCCCGCTTTCTCCCTCCCCTGCGGATCGCACGATCCGCGAGGGGCTGCCCATGCCCCGGGAGCCGGCGTATGCTGACCAGCGCAGGCATGGATGCCGTAGCGCAGGCAGCATCGAGTAAGCGAAGGCCTGGAGGGCCGTAGCGAACGTCCGGCGACGGGGTGTGGGCAGCCCCGAGCCGCCCGCCACATCCAGCCGTCACCTCCCTCGCTCACCCCATGCGACTCGCCGTCCTCATCTCCGGCTCGGGCCGCACGCTCGACAACCTGCTCGAGTGGATCGCCGCCGGCAGGCTGGCCGCCAGCGTGGAGAAGGTCGTGTCCAGCCGGGCGGACGTCCGCG
>JBIPLS010000101.1:0-12227 GCA_044368305.1 Pirellulales bacterium | reverse complement strand
TCTGAACCGCTGCCCGCCGACCAGCTGGTCCGACATGAAGTCCATGCTCCAGGTCTCGTTGGCGTGCTGGACCGGCACCCGGGCTTCCCGCACCTGGACGCTCTTCCGGCGACGGGGCTTCCGCCTGTGGATTCCGAGGCCTTCCTCGCAATACAGCCTGTAGACCAGCTTCTTGTTCACGACCCAGCGCTCCCGGCGAAGAAGAACCCACAGCCGCACGACCCGTAGTGCACCCGGCTCGCCGCCAGGTCCCGAAG
Source organism: Pirellulales bacterium (assembly GCA_044368305.1). Taxonomy (GTDB): domain Bacteria; phylum Planctomycetota; class Planctomycetia; order Pirellulales; family UBA1268; genus QWPN01. Next base: position 11,970 of record JBIPLS010000101.1, on the reverse strand, counting down.
TCGAACCCGAAGTTCGGTCCGCGGATCACGCCTGCTCTGGTAACGGAAGCTCGATCGGGCGAATCCCAGCACCCGGCAGGCGCGACGCTCGGCAACCCGATTCGCAACCCGCACTTCCTGCACCAAAACACACTTCACCGCAGGCCTCAGAGTATTTTTGAGAGCACGTCCTGCAGCATCTTCTTGTCGAGGCTCAGGTCGGCCACCAGCTGCTTCAGCTTGCGGTTCTCTTCCTCCAAGGTCCGAAGCCGCCGCAGCTCGGCAACGCCGAGACCCGCGAACTGCTTCTTCCAGCGGTAGAAGGTCTGCTCGCTGACCCCGAGCCTGCGGATGATCTCGGCCACCGGCGTGCCCGACTCGGCCTGCCGAAGCGCAAACGCAATCTGCTCTTCCGTGTACTGCTTTCTGCCCATCGAAAACCCACTCTTTCTGGTGATGCCAAGGTCAAAAAACCTAACATCCCGGATGGATCAAGAAACGGGGAGGACGTCAGGTTCAAGTCCGGCCGCCGCTAGTGGATCGAAAAGATCGAAGGACAGGTCAGCCAATCGCACTTCGGCAAGCGTCGGCCGAGCAGCGTGGGCCATGAGGAGCAACAGCCGGGACTGGCCGGGCTGGATGCGGCCCTGACATGGCGGTGCCGAGGAGCTTCCTGGCCACGCTCGAGGCCGTTTTTTCTCGTCGGCGCAGACCGCTCTTCGCGCGGCGCGTCCGCACCGTGGCACCGCGACCTACCCGATGAACTCGCCGGGAGGCGTGCCCCGCGTGCCGAAGATGAAGCCATCGGCCGAGGCGTCGGACACCATCAGAAGCGCTCCGGTCGCGTTGAAAAGGAAGATGCGGAACATCTCGTCGTGCTCCGGCGTCGTGTCGCCCAGCACCTGGATGGAGATCGTCTTCGTCCTCTCGCCCGGTGCGAACGTGAGCGTGCCGGTCGCCGCGACGTAGTCCTCGCCGGCCTTCGCGCCCTCGGCGAGCCCCGGGGTTGAGAGGCCGTCCGCCGTCTGGAACTGCACGGTCACGGGCAGGTCGTAGGCGGTGGACAGGCTGACCGTGAATTCCACGGTCCCGCTCCGGCCGTCGTCGTTGTCGACCGCATTGGTCGTCGCCTTGATGCTCAGCCGCGGCGAGCTGTCTTGGATCAGGACGGTGCCTCGGGCGTCGGCGATCGTGGCGCCGCGGGCCCGCTGCAGCACCACCTCGAAGCTCTCGTTGAACTCCGGCACACGGTCGCCGACGATCGGCACGCGGACGACCTGGCGGGTCTGCCCTCGGGCGAACGTGAGCGTGCCCGACACGGCGGTGAAGTCGCTGCCGGCCCGGGCCGACCCGGCCACGGTCTGGAAGTCGACCTGCACGGTCTTGGTGGCCGGGGCGGCGAGCGTCACCGGCACCTCGACGAACTTCGTGCCGGACGTGCCCTCCACGACGACCACGTCGCCAATCGCGAGCCCCGTGGGCACGCAGCGGGTCTCGAGCGTTTCGAGCGCCAAGCCGCCGATTCGGACACGACCCGAGAGATTGCCGTGACGACGCCGCATGTGAGGAGCCTCCAAAAGGAACGAGGAAAGAATGATCGGTGCTTTTTGGTGGGATGATTCAGTATTCGCCCCGACCCGAATGATACCCCTTGCTCCGGTGCCACTTCTGGTCGAGAAGGATAGGACATTCAACGGCGCTTTCGCAAGCGATTCCATGGTGACGGGTGGCCGTTGACCGGGCGTGTGAGTGGCCATCGCCCCCGTAGTCGCGGCGGGCGGACTACCTGCGGCAGGGGGCCCATGCGAGCATCCGGCTCTGGGCGAACCGCTCGAGCCTCCGCCAGTCTCTCCCGCCCGCGGCCCGCCCACCGACTGGGGCGAGTTCGTGCAGGTCCACGATGACCGCGACGTCTTGCAATCGTCGCCCGACGAGCTGCCCGACATCGACATCCACTCGCTGTGAGGCGGGTGTCGCCAACCGGCTGATGTCCGGATACGGAGAAGGACCGCGCCGAGTTTTAAAAACCGACACTTAACCGACACTTCCGGAGCGTACCGTGGCCTGGGAATGCCCGCGACGACCGGCCCGGCACGCACCTGTCAGCGACCAGCCCGGGCCAGATCGCGACTCACCGACCAGGAAACGGTTTCGGAAGTGCCGTTGACCGTCCTATCCTTTTTATCTGCCGGCCCGCTGCCAGGGGGTGCAGTTCCAGTCCCAGGGCGACCCGGTCCTGTTTCTCTCCAATCCGACCGGCATCGACCATGCCGGACGTGGCGACATCATCGACACCGTCGCCGAGCTCAACCGGCTGCGGCTGCGGGTCGTGCAGGATCCCGAGATCGAGGCCCGCATCGACGCCTTCCAACTCGCCTACCGGATGCAGGTCACGGTGCCCGAATTGCTCGACTTCGCCTCCGACCGGCCCACAGCGGCATTGATCGCCGACCTCAAGCAGCGCGGCCTGCTCGACGACACGCTCGTGGTGTGGGGCGGGGAGTTCGGCCGCACGGCCTACACGCAGAGCACGCAGGGGCCGAACGGCCGCGATCACCACCCGCGGTGCTTCACCATGGCACTCGCCGGCGGCGGCATCAGGGGCGGGATCACACACGGCGCGACCGACGACTTCGGCTACAACGTCGCGTCCGACCCGGTGCACGTCCGCGATCTTCACGCCACCATGCTGCACTGCCTGGGCATCGACCACGCGCGGTTCACGGTCCGCTTCCAGGGGCTCGACGATCGGCTCACCGGCGTGGAGTCCGCGCGGGTGGTGTCCGAAATCCTGGCCTGAACTGCGTCATCGGCCAGGAACACCGCGACCCTCGCAGTCGGGGCCTCCGGAAGGGAGTCTACGGGAGCAAGCGGCTCACGAGCCGCTCATCAGCCGAGCAACGGTTGCCGACGTGCCATTGACCGGGCTATCCTTCGGCTGCGAAGGGATCTTGGGCGCCCGTTCCGTCGCCGTTCCGTTGCGACACCCAGGCGACCGGAGCTCGTCTTCTCGGCCGATCCATTCTCTGCTTCGGGCGGGCAAAGATCCGCAGCGGTCGGCGGTCTGATGGAGCGGAGAGGACTCCGGACGCCGCACCCGCTGTTTGTCACGATGCTCATCTCCCCCATCAACAGCGTGGCTTGGCTGGCGTCGATCGCAGCCTGCGGACTGGGGGGTTTCCCCTGCGCAAGGGCTGCTGATCCGCCCCCGCCCACGGTCGCCATCGTTCCCACGGCGACGGCCCGCTCGGGGCTTGCCGACCTGCTCACGGCCGACCTGTCGACCGACGCGGGCGTGCGGCTCGTCGAAAGGCAGGCCGTGGCGCGGGTGGTCGACGAGCTGAAGCTGGGTGCGGGCGGCGATGCCGCGGCGGAGCTGAAGCTCGGCCAGCTGCTCGCGGCCGACGCGGTCGTGATGCTCGAGGCGGGCTCGGGGGAGACGCCGCCGCGGGTGCGCGTGCGTGTGGTGGAGAGCCGCACCGGCATCCGGCTCGCGGACGAAGAGTGGGTGGCCGCGGACCTGGTGACCGATCGGGCCGCGTTGCTGGCCGGCCTTCGCGCGGGGCTGCAAAAATTCCGCGTGCCCCCGGAGGGTCGCCGGCTGGTCGGAATCGTCGGACTGCGGAGTGAGGAAGAGGTCGGCCCCGTCGTGGCGACGGCCCGCGCGCTCACGGTGTTCGCGGAGCAGGATCTCCAACGACTGCCCGGTGTGGTCGTCCTCGAGCGGGAACAGCTCCGGCGGCTCACCACCGAGCGCGACCTCACCGGCACGGAGCTCGATCTCCGGGCCTCGGCGTCGCTGCTCGAGGGCAGTCTGCGCCGCGAGGGCGATACGTTCGTGATCGCACTGGCACTCGTGCCGCTCAAGGACGGGAAGCCGCTGGAACGCACCATCACCACACCTGGCACGACCAACGACGCCCGAGACGCGATCGCCAAGGCGCTCGCCGGCATGCTGGCGGCCAGGGTCGAGGCCGTCGCGGCCGGCCCGACCGCCGAGGCGAATCTGCTCCTGCAGCGGGCGCGGAAGCTCCTCTCGTTCGGCGACGCAACGCAGGCCTCCCGACTGGCCGAAGCGGCCTACGTCCTCCGTCCCTGTCAGGAGACGTTCGCCCTGGCCGCCTCGCTGAGCCAGGCGGCCCTGCCCGCCGATGCGAACGCCGTGGACGTGGCACAGGCGGGGCTGCGACAGGCGGAGTTGATCGGCGACTTCTACGAGCGGACGACCGAGTCGCTGGCCTGGGAGGCCCTGTTTCCCGTCGAACTGCTGCATAGCGTCTGGTCGCCCCTGCCGGCGCCGGCGTCGGCCGAGGAGGCGGAGATCCGTGACCGCATCCGTGCCGTGGAGCGGGCCACGGCGGACCGCGTGCTCGCGTTTCGCCGCGCCGCGGAGCGGCCTACGACCGGCTACGTCCTCCTGCGACAGCTGGCGCTCGCCGAGTTGCTCGCCCCGGGAACACCCCGCGCGTCGGCGGCGGACTTCATGCGCTACGTCACCGACCTGCACCGGGAACTGGCGACGGAGGCCCGGGCACGTCGGCTGCCCGACGGTCCCGCGTACACCATCGGATCCGATGACTCGCCGGTCGTCGACGGCGGGCACAGGATTGTCTTCGCCCGCGAAGTCTTCGCGAAACGCCACCATGAGGCTCTCGTGGCGGCACTGACGAACCGCCGCGGTCGACCGGCCGTGGACGAAATTGCGCCGCTCGTCGACGGTCTCGTTGCCGACGCCGACCCCGCGCTGCGGATCATCGGCTGGTGGTGCCGCCTGAACGAGCCAGGCCCCCGGGGGCTGGCGGTCGCCGAGCGGATCCTGGACGTCTGCTTCCGCAGAACCGGTCCACCATGGACGCTCGATGAAGTTGAATGCTACAAGACCGTCGCGCAGATCGCCGCCGAGGCGGTCCAGCGGCTCGCCGCCGAGGGGCGTGCCGCAGCGTACACCGAGGCGCTCGTCGCCGAGGCGGAGCGCCGCGGTGACGGCGGGATCGTGATGGGACACTACGACGCGTTCGCCCGGCTGGTGCTCTCCGACCCTGGTCGGGCCGGCGGCTTCCGGGACCGCGTCGAGTCGTTGCTGACGGCGCGGATGTATCCCAGCGACATGCGGCTGCCGATCCTGCGCTGGCGCCGGGCCATCCGCAGCGGCCTCGATGAGCAGGCCGGCAGGGGCCGGTTCGCCGCGCCCCCGACGCCCCCGGTCGGCCCGTGGGCCGAGTACGTGATCGAGCCGGTGACGTTCACGAACGCCCCGCCCGGCCATCCGCGGCTCGTCGCCGCGTCCGTCGATCGTCGGGCGGCCGACGAGAGCCGCGCGATTCAGCTGCTCTGGGCCTCGGCGGCACCGGCTCCGCGGACCCCCGACGCCCCGGCGACCTGGGCCCACGTCTTGACCCGCTGCGGCCCCGCCGGCGGACAGCTCGCCGAGGTCGCGGCCTTCGACCTGCCGACGCCCTCGATCACGACGCTGTGCGCCGGGGACGGCCGATTCTTCATCGGCACGGCCGATCGCGGGTTGTTCGTCGTCGATGGCCGCGGAGTGACGGCGATCGGTGACGCGGAGGGCCTCCCTTCGAACACCGTTGGGGCCATGGCCTGGCTCGACGGGCGCCTGTACATGGGCGTACCCAGGGGACTGGCGACCTACGCCCCGGACACTGGGGCCGCAACGCTCGCCTCGGCAGCCTCCGTCGTGCCGCGGCACCAACTCGACGGTGGCGAGCCCTACGCGGTCATCGGCATTCTGGCCGACCCGGTGCGGCATCGGCTGTGGATGACCGTCGCCGGCGACCGGTCGCGGAGTGGTCTGTGGTGCCACACTCCCCGGGACGGTGTCTGGCAGCGGGTGCTCAACGGCGGCGTCAGTGGTCCGTTCTGGAACGGCGGCCGCACGGCACTCGTGTCATTGGACGCGTCGTGGGGGGACCTGCCGTGGACCTATCGGGAGCATCATATGCCCTTCGAGATCGATCTCGACGACGGCGGACACGTGCCGCTGTGGGCTTTTGTCAAGCGTGATCCGACCCACAGGCTCGACGGCTGGGCGGGCATGGCGATGCTCGACGGGCACCTGTTCGCGGGCCACGGCCGGCTCCTCGATACAGACGGCGGTTGGTATCAGCCGCCGCCGCCCGTGCCGCCTTGGACGACCATCGAACAGGTCGGCGAGTCGCTCGTCGCCATCGATCTCCAGGCACCGACCGTGACCCGCATCCGGCGTCGCGGTGCGGCAGCGCCGCCGCGGACGCCGGCGGATGCCCGGGCCGCCATGCGCAGCAACGCCCAACTCAGGGCCGTGGTCGCGGGACTGCGGAGCGACACTCCGGCCGCGCGGCTGGCTGCCCTGCAGGCATTCCTGAAGTGGCGCTGGGACTACCACTTCGCCCTCAACCAAAAGTTTGCCGACTGTGCCAGCGACGAGGCAATCGCAGGAGTCCTCCTCGACCATTCCCGCCCGAGCGAGCAGCGTGCAGCCCTCAACGTCTTGCGCCAGTTCAATCGGCCGCACTTGGCGGATACACAAGTGCTGCGCCGTCTCGCGGAGGAAGGTGCGCCAGAGATTGCGGCGGCGGCCCGCGCTGAGGTGACGCGACTCGGTAGCGCCAACACGTATCTCATCGAGCAACCCGAGGTCGATACGCGCAGCAGTGATCCCCTGAAACGGGCGGCCGGCGTGGCGAAGATCGGCGAGGTGGCCGTGACCGTGCCCGCCGCACTGGCGGTGCTCGTGCGGATGCTCGATGACGAGGTCGATTTTGTCGCGCTCGCGGCTGTGGCGGAACTCGGTCCCTGTGGCGACGAGGCGCTGACCGCGATCCTCGACGCGGCGGCCCGGGCCGCCGATCGCGGTGATGCCCGCCGCGCCCTGCGGATGCTCGCCCGCCGCCTCGAGCCGCCGGAGGATGCGGCGATCGATTCCCCCGTCTCGATCGCATGGATGCGGGATCGTTTGGCGGAACTGGCCCGCTCGCCGGATGCCAAGCTGGCCACGGCGGCCGGCCGCGCCCGAGCGGCGTGTGATGCGATCGCCGAGAGGTCCTCGACGTCCGGAGACGCACGATGAGCACGCATCCGACGCTGCCGTCGCCGCGCCGTGCCCGACGTGCTCCGAGGCGCACGCCGCGGGCGGCATGGGCGGCCGGGCTCGTCGTCGGGTTCGTGTGCGGCATCGGCCCGGCGGCCGAGCCCGTGCCGGCGGTCGATCTCCTCACGATCACGGAGCTCACCGCCGAGCAAGCGGCGGCGATTCGCGCCCGGCAGGCCGCGAAGCCCGCGCTCGCCGGGTCGAGCAAGCACCAGTTCGAGGCCGCCTTCAAGGCCGCGGGAATGACGCCGGAACAAATCGACCGCCTGTGGCGGGAGGTCCCTGGCGTCCGCCGTCGCATGCGGCTCCATTGGTCTCACGGGGGCTCCGGGCTCCTGTTGCCCGTGCTGGTCGAGATGTTTGCGGACACCCGCGACCCCGAGTGGCAGCGGGTCGCCAACCACTGGTCGAATCTCCTCCACCTGCCCGCCGTCGAGCGACTGTCCGTCGATGGGGCCCGGGCGCTGGCCTCGTTCGACGGCCATCTGCGTCTGCCCGCGATCACGAGCATGGAGCCGGCGGTCGCCGCGGCCCTGGCCGGTGCCCGTGACGTGTCGCTTCCGGGCGTGACCAGCCTGCCGGAGAACGTGGCGGCGGCGTTCCGGGGTCGCGGCCGCCACGACGGCAGCACCCTCCGGCTCAGGGGGATCACCGAGATGTCCGTCGAGGCTTTGAAGTCGCTCACGCACTTTCGTGGCCGGCTCGATCTTTCCGGCATCAAGCACATCACCCCCGACATGGCGAAGGTGTTGCACGCCAGCCCCCTATTCGAGATCTGGCTGGATGGCGTCGAGAGCCTCTCGCCGGAAGTTGCCGCCCTGCTGATGCGGCCCGAGCCCGACGGCCAGTTCGTCACGACGTACAGGTTCGGCGGGCTGAAGACGTTTCCGCCCGAGGTCGCGCGGCAGTGGGCTGGTGTTCACGCCGGGTTGCTGCTTCCCGGGGACGTGGAGATCTCGGTCGCCACGGCGCGGGAACTCGCCGCGTTTCCGGGGTCACTGGAACTCGGCGTGACCTCACTCACGCCCGAGGTTGCCCGGCTGCTCGCGGAGAGCCCAGGCCAGCTCACGCTCTCCGGCCTGGAAACGCTTTCCCCCGACGTCGCCCAGGCGTTCAGTCACAGGCAGAGATATGGTGTCACCATGCCCGCCCTGCGAACGCTCGAAGCGGACGCCGTCCGCGCGCTGTGTGACAACAGCGGCGCGCGGCTTCGCGGCATGGACGATCCCGAAGCTCCCGGGTTGCGCTGTCGCTCGGGAGCGTGGTCGTTCCCCGGCCTGGAAACCATATCTGCCGACGCGGCCGCGGCCTTGGCGGAAACCGATGGCCATCAGTTTGAATTCTGGGGCCTGAGCAGCCTCTCGGCCGAGGCCGCGCAGGGGCTGGCAGCCACGCGCGGTTGGGACGGCCGGCTGCTGGCCATCAGTCATCTCTCTCCCGGCGCGGCACGGGGCCTGGCGAAACGCCGCGGCGCGATCGAATTGCCCGGCCTCGAAGCGCTCGACCCGGCAGCGGCGGCGGCGTTTGGCCTGCACACGGAGGACCTGTATCTGGGAATCCGCGAGCTTCCCGGGGACGTCGCCCGCGAGCTGTGGCGGCAGCGGGGGAGCCTCCGGTTCCTGGCCGTGGAGTCGCTCTCGCCGGAGGCGGCGGCCTGGATCAGCCGACACGTCGGCAACCAGCTCATTTTCGAGCGGCTGAAGTCGCTGTCCGTCCAAACGGCCCGGGCACTGGCCGACTGCCCGAGCTTCTTGCGTAGTTTTCCCGGTGTGACCGACCTGTCTGGCCCCGACTCCGTCGCCATCGTCCGGACACTCGCCGACGCACCCGGCTACCTGTCCCTGAGTGGCCTGCGGCTCGTTTCGCCCGAGGCGCTGGCGATCCTCCGCGAGCGACCTCTAACCGGCCTGCCCTTGGCAAGCCAGATGCGTGTCGTCGGGGGCCAGCCTCGCCCAGCCCCCGCAAAGAGCGGCCTTCCATAGCGAGCTCTGCGGCACCGGAATCGACGCCAGCCTCATTTGCTTTTGCGAAACTCCTCAATGGCAGCCTGCAAGGGAGCGACGAGGTCGGGCGGCGCCTGCTTGACGAGGCTTGCGTCCGCTACGAGAACGAGGCCATCGTCGAGAAGCAGTGCTACAAGGTCTGCAAGATGGTGGCCGAGCAGCGTGTCCGCACCTGCACCTACCAGGTGTGCAAGATGGTGCCGGAGCAGCGGGTTCGCACCTGCAGCTACAAGGTCTGCCGGATGGTGCCCGAGGAGCAGGTTCGCACCTGCACCTACCGGGTCTGCCACATGGTGGCCGAGCAGCGGGTGAAGACCTGCACCTCGAAGGTCTGCAAGATGGTCCGCGAGGAGTGCTCCCGCGAGGAGTGCTACAAGGTCTGCACGATGGTCAAGGAGAGCCGCACCAAGCAGGTGCCTGTCTGCACGACCCGCCCGGTCCACTACACCAAGACGGTGGACGTGGTGCGGATGGTGCCCAAGCAGGTCGCCTACACGGTGACCCGCTGCGTGCCGAAGACCGTGTACCGCGAGGTGCCGTGCTGCGAGTGATCGCAGGCCTGCCGATGCTTCTGGCCCGCCCCCACGCAGGGCGGTGAGAATCGACTGGGAACGGCGGCGGCCCGGGCTGAAAAGCCCGGGCCGCTTGCTTGCGCCGACCGGTCGGCCCGGTCACTACCACCGGACCGCGGGGCGCGTTGGTCAGCGTGCCGCTTGGTGCCGCTGGTTCAGGCTCTCTCGCCTGCTCGACGCGCCCTCGACCGGATCGCCGATCTCGCGGAACCACCCGCATCGCTACCACGGGGTGTTCGCCCCTAATCACAAGCTGAGGTGGGCCGTCACGGCGCTGGCGATCGGCAATGTCGGCAAGCGGCGCGAGGTCGCGCTGTCGCCCCCTCTCCCTCTGGGAGAGGGCCGGGGTGAGGGTGCCCCGAACCAAACCGAAGGTTCACAAGCGGGCGAAGGGCAGGATGCGCAAGCCCGCGTAGAGCAGCACCGCCGCCGGTGTCGCCTGCTCGTGGGCCGCCCACCGACTGGCGAGAACTCGCGCAAGCCGATGACGAACGGGCAATCTTTCAGGGACGGATAGACGAGCTGCCCGCGATCGACACCCACAGCCACTGACCGCCTCCGGACGCCAGGTCACCACAAAGCCGCGGGGCCGCCAGACTCGGAGAGACTCTGCGCTGACGCCAGAAAAACGCCACTCCAGAGGGACAAGCCGGACATTCTGGAGACAGCTTTTTGGGGCCGGGCGACGGGAACACACCGCTCACGTGCCGCTCATCGGCGCGGTGTTGGTTGAGGAGGTGCCATTGACCGGGCTACTCTTCGGATAATAGACTAGTTGGAAAGACTGGTCTAAATTGAGGTTTTGCATGGAAGAGATCGGCGCCTTCGAGGCGAAAACGCACCTGCCGAAACTGCTGGACAGGGTCGCGCGCGGCGAGTCGCTCACCATCACGCGGCATGGCCGTCCCGTGGCCCGGCTGGTGCCGTGTTTCGGCGGCCAGGGCGACCGGGCCGTTGCCGCCGTGCGACGGATCGCCCGGCTGCGGGACGAGACAAAATCGATCGCCCTTGAGGAGCTGCTCGCGTTCAGGCACGAGGGGCATCGCCATTGAAGACTGCCCTGGTCGTCGATTGCTCGACCGTGCTGGCATGGGCCTTCGACGACGAGCTCAGCGAGAAGGCCGACCGGGCCATGATGCTCGCCGCCGAACGGGGCATGGTCGCGCCGCCAATCTGGTGGTATGAGGTCCGCAATACGCTGGTCGTGGCCGAGCGACGGCGACGGCTTGACGCAACGCGAGCCCGCGCCGTACTTGAGGCCCTCGAGGAGCTTCATCCCGTCTTCGATTTCGATCACGCGGACGACGCGATCATCAGCCTGGCGAACGTGCACGGCCTGACGATCTACGACGCGGCCTACCTCGAAGTGGCCCAGCGGCGCGGCTTGCCACTGGCAACACTCGACAAGCGACTGCTGCGAGCAGCAAAAACCGTTCGCGTTGAAGTCGTCACGACTTGAGAAAACGGTCCCCGACACCGGCTGCGTCCGGCGTCACGCCAATGCGCGACCGTTTCGGGCCAACTTTTGACCTAAAACCAAGGCACCCAGTTGTCGTGGTCGTCGTGGACTTGCACGAGCTCGCCCCAGTCGGTGGGCGGCCCGCGCGCAGGAGAGATCGGCGGCGGTTCGAGCCGTTCGCCGAGGTGTGTGAGGGGGCTGACTTGACGCGGGCGAAGCCATCCTGGCCTTCTTCCACTTGCGAACCTCCGGTTCGAAGTGAGCCAGCTCCTGCCGGCCGTCTCCTCTGAGCCGGATGTCGCCGCCGGCACGCCCGGCACCGCAAACGCATCGCCACCTGGCCGAGGAGATGATACGCGGCCAAGTCGCATCGGGCGGGTCGGCCGAGTAGTGTGCGGGCGTTCCGTCCTCACGCCCGCACCCCGGTCCGCCCATGATCGCGTCCGCTGCCGCGTTTCCCGGGCGGCTGCGGCCGCGCCCTCACGGAGGCCCCCCGCCGTCACGGCGCTACGAGCGCCCCCGCCGCGGAAGCACCGGCATCGCTATCACGGGGTTTTTGCGCCGAATCACAAGCTGAGGCGGGCCGTCACGGCGCTGGCAATAGGCAACATCGGCAAACCGCGCGAGGCCGTGACCGGCGGGCATGCCGGGGAAGTCTGCTGCGACGCGAATCAAAAGCCCCGCTCGCATGACACCTCGCGGATTGCCTGGGCGAAACTGCTGGCCCGGTTGGGTGAGGAGTTTCCGCTCGAGTGCCCGAACTGTGGCGGCGACATCCGGCTCAGAGGAGACGGCCGGCAGGAGCCGGCTCACTTCGAACCGGAGGTTCGCAAGCGGGAGAAGGCCAGGATGGCTTCGCCCGCGTGAAGT
>JBIPLS010000100.1:0-12334 GCA_044368305.1 Pirellulales bacterium | reverse complement strand
CCAGGTTGCCGACGGTGAAGTCGGCGTCGAGAAGGATCTCGGCACAGGCCGCGAAGGGGTCGCGGCCCGATGCGATCGCATGGCCGGGCCCGTTGTCGAGCATGATGTCGCCCACGAACGCGACGGCGACGCTGCCGGGCGGCGACTCCTTGCGTGTCGGGGCGGTGGGCTCGGCGGCGAATGCCGCGCTGGCGACGATCACGAACGCCACGGCCATCGCCGTCCATCGTCTCACTGGCATGTGCCGACTCCGTCGCTGTCGTGTGGAAGCTGGATGCCCGAAATGTACCGGGCACGTGCGGGATCCGCTCTATCCAATACACAGCCCTTGAGGCTGCCCCGACCATCATGCACCGGCGCGGAGGGGTTGCCCGTGCCCCGAGAGCCGGCGGAGACGGCAAGCGGAGGCATGGACGCCGCAGCGCAGACGTCTTCGAGCGACCGGAGACCAGGAGGGGCGGTGGGAGCGTCCGGCGACGGGGCACGGGCAACCCCGCCCCGGCCCGCTACTCCACCGCAGCCCCGCGCGCGACGGCCGGCCGATACCACTGGCCCCGCAGCCAGTCGGCGAGGATCTCGATCTGCTCCCGTGGCATCGACTTCTCGAAGGCCGGCATGCGGTCGTTCGTGTCGCCGTAGAACCGCTCGTGTGCGGGGTTGGCGATGATGCCCACGAGCCACTCGCGGCCGCCCCAGCCGGTGAGATCGGGGGCGGTGCCGAAGCCGGTGCCGTTGCCGTCGAACTCGTGGCAGGCGCCGCAGCGGTCGCCGTCGGCGATCAACGCCCGGCCCCGCTCCACCTGCGCGGCCGTGGCGGCGGCGTCGGGCAGGCCCGCCTCGGCGGCCAGGGCCACGGCCACCGCCTCGATCTCCTCGGGCTTCCACTTCTCGCGGTCGGTCATCTCGTCGCGGACGTAGGCCACCATGTCGCCGTCCTTGTGGGCCGTGTTGCCGAAGTACTCCGGTCCCGCCACGCGGGCCGGGTCGAAGAGTCCGCGGACCCAGCCGGCGGTGCCGAAGCCGTGGAGGTTGGCCGCGGAGGCGGCGGCGAACTTCGTGGCGGCGTCTGCCGCCGCGGGATCGACGTGGGCATGGCAGCTCGCGCAGTCCTTGCCGTCGAGGAGGCCGAAGAGCTTCGGGCCGCGGAGCAACGGGTCGCGGCGGACGAGATCGAGGGCTCCCGTGGGCGGGATCCGCTCCGGCCGGCCGGCGAGTTCCACGGCCCGCTCGGCCTCGGCCTCGGCCCGCCGCGAGGCGGCCAGGAAGGCGCGGGAGTTCCGCCAGGCCTCCAGTTTCGCGAGCTTCTTCTTCATGGCCGCGATCTTCGTCGCGTCGTTGCCGAGGGCCGCGGCGATCTTCCCCTCGTCGCCGCCGGTCTCTTCGTGGAGCCGCTCCGCGTCGGCGAGCGTCGCCTTGTCGATCCACAGCGAGCAGTAGTCCTCGTCCAGCGCCAGCGCGGTGAGCAGGCCGGCGCCCGCCACGATCGCCAGGGTGAAGGCCACGTTGAAGCGGTGCCCGAGCCGCCAGTTGCCGATGATCGGCATCAGGAACATCACGCCCATGATCAGGCCCGGCACCACGATGGCGCCCAAAAACTCGCCCGTCGCCCCCCAGCCCTCGAAGACCTTGAGGAACTGGAAGAGGAAAAGGAAGTACCACTCCGGACGGGCGGCGGCGTAGGCCTCGGCCGGGTCGGCCGGGGCGCCAAGCTCGGCCCCCACGTGGCCCCAGTCCACGTCTCCGCCGGCGAGCATCGTCCGCACCGCCGGCACGAGGATCACGCCGAGCACCACCGCCAGCACCGCCAGCATCGCCACGGCGTCCTTGAGCACCTGGTCGGGCCAGAACATCGCGTCGGGCCGCGTGATCGGCTGTTTGGCATGGAGGCCGTGCTTGCGGAACAGCGCCAGGTGCACGACGAGAAACAGCACGAGCGTCGCCGGAAGGAAGCCGGCATGGAGGGCGAAGAACCGCGTCAGCGTGTGGTGGCCGTAGTCGCTGCCGCCGACGACGAGCTGCTGCAGCGACGGGCCGACGAAGGGGACGATTCCGGCCAGGTTCGTGGCCACGATCGTCGCCCAGTAGCCCTTCTGATCCCAGGGCAGCAGGTAGCCGGTGAGCGCCATGCCGAGCACGAGGACCATGAGCACGAGCCCCAGCCAGAAGTTCACCTCGCGGGGCGCCTTGTAGGCCCCGTCGATCACCACCTGGAGGAGGTGGAGAGCCAACAGCACGACCATCGCCTGGGCCATCACGTGGTGGATGCCGCGGAGCAGCCAGCCGCCGGTCATCTCGTGCTGGATGTAGTACACGCTCTCCCAGGCGGTCTGGGCGCTGGGCGCGTAGTTCGCCCACAGGAAGAGCCCCGTGATCACCTGCGTCATGAAGGCGAAGACCAGCGTGCTGCCCCACACGTACCGCCAGCGGGCGCCGCCGGGCACCCGCTCGAAGAGCGCCTCGTGGACGAGGCCACGCCAGCCGGTGCGGTCGTCGAGAAAATCGGCCAGACGGGCGAGCGGCCCGCGACCGCGGGGCCGAGACGGGGTGCGGGTCGTCATTGCTTGGCCACCTTGCCCGCGATGCCCGCCAGGAACACCTGCCACCTCACCGCCACGGCGCCGTCCTCGCCCACCTCGCAATCGAGAGCGTCCATCGGCCGTGGGCTGGGGCTGGGGGCGACGATCCCGCCCGCGAACGTGAACTCGCTGTTGTGGCACGGGCAGCGGAAGCAGTTGCCGCCCGGGCCCATCTCCACGGAGCATCCGGCGTGCGGGCAGGTGGCGGACAGAGCCTGCACGGCGTCGCTGCCCGCCTCACGCCGCAGCCACACGGCGCCCACGGGCTCCGCGGCGTAGCCGGTCCAGGCGTCCTTGCGATCCGTCACCACCGGGAAGCGCCGCGGCAGACCGTCGGCGGGCAGGGCCGAGAGCTCCGCCACCCGGATGAGCTTCGCCGCCGCCGCCCGCCGGCGCAGCGGATCGAGAAACGCCCACACGCCGGCGGCCAGCGGGGTGAGCGTGGCCACCGCCCCGCAGGCGATCGCGATCGCCTTGGCGAGGAACCCGCGCCGCGAGGCGTCCGCCGGCCGGTCGTGCGTCGGATGGGTCATGGGCGGCTGCTCCGGGATCACGGCTCGCTCGCAGGCATGTGGTCAGGCCGGCGCCGCCCGGACCGCGAGCCACGCCTCGTCCACCGCCGCCACGATCCGCTCCTGCGCGGCATCGAACGGTCCCTCCATGATCGTGCCTGCGGCCGCCTTGTGTCCACCGCCCCCGAACCGCGCGGCCAGGGCGTTGCAGTCCACGGGGCCGCGGCTCCGAAAACTGACCTTCACGCGGCCGTCGGGCTGCTCGATGAGGATCACCGCCAGTTCCGTCCCCTTCACCGCCAGCGTGAGGTTGACGAGATCCTCGGTGTCGCTCGGCTGCGCCTTCACTTCCTTGATGTCCTTCTGCCTGACCGTCGAGACGATCACCCGGCCGTCGTGCGCGGTGACCGCCCCGGCCAGCGTGCGGCCCACGAGGTGCAGCCGGGGGAGCGTGTCCTGCTCGAACAGCTCGCGGTAGATGGCGGTCGGGTTCGCACCGGCATCGACGAGCCGGCCGGCGATGCGGAAGCTCTCGCCGGTGGCGTTCGGGAAGCGGAAGCCTCCCGTGTCGGTGGACAGGCCGGCGTAGAGCGGCGTGGCGATCCTTTCCGTGAGGGGCACCCGCAGCCGGATGCCGATCTCGTAGACGATCCGGGCGGTCGCCTCCGCCGCCGTGTCCTTGAACCAACGGTCCGAGAGGTCGTCCTCGCTGACGTGATGGTCGATGACGAGCACCCGGTCGCGCATCGACTTGGCGACGTCGCCCATCGCCCCCAGCTGCGCCCAGGCGCTGGTATCGAGGACCACGAACAGGTCGCGGTCGGCGAGGTCGGCCGGCTTCGCCCCCTCCGCCAACGACTCGATGCGACGGTCGGGATCGATCCACTTCAGGTTCGCGGGCGTCGCCTGGGCGTTGACGATCCGCACGTCCTTGCCGATGGCCTCCAGGATCCCCAGCAGGCCCAGTTCGCTGCCCAGCGCGTCGCAGTCGGGCCGCACGTGGCTGGTCAGCACCGCCCGCCGGCACGACCGCAGCACGTCCAGCAGGCTCGCCCAGTCAAGTCGCATGCTCGCTCCGTGGCGGCGCGGCCGCCTCGTCGGCGGCCGCGATCTCGACGGCCCGGGCCACGTCGGCCCTCATCCGGTCGACGAGTTCCTCGATCGAATCGAAGCGGCGAGTGTCGCGCACCCGGGCGAGGAAGTCAATGTCCAGGCGGCGGCCGTAGAGATCGCCGGCGAAGCCCACGAGGTGCGCCTCGACGGACACCGCCGTCTCGCCGAACGTGGCGTTCGGCCCGACGTGGACCGCGGCCGGATACGTCGCCCCCGCCGCCCCGACCAGCGCCCGCGCCGCATAGACGCCGGCGGCGGGCAGGAGCGTGGTGATGCCGGCGAGGTTGGCCGTCGGGAACCCGAGCTTCGCGCCGCGGTGCGCGCCGTGCACCACGGTGCCGCCGGCCCGCCACGGCGCGGTGAGCAGCCGGTTGGCCGCGGCCACGTCGCCCGCCGTCACGAGCGCCCGCACCCGGGAACTCGACACCGCCGCGTCGCCCGCCGACACGGCGGGCACGACCTCCAGCGTCACGCCGTCGGCGGCGGCCAGCGCCGCGAGCAGCCGCACGTCGCCGCGGCGGCCGGCGCCGAAGCGGAAGTCGGCCCCTTCCACGAGCGCGGCGGCCCGCAGCCGCCCGCGGAGCACGTCGTGGTAGAAGGTTTCGGCGTCGAGGGCCACGAACCGCGGGCCCACCGGCTGCACGAGCACGGCGTCGAGGCCGAGGGCGAGGAGCAACTCGGCCCGCCTTTCGGGCGTCGTCAACGCCGTCGGCGCGGCCGCGGGACGCACGATGCTCGCCGGGTGCGGGTCGAACGTGAGCACGGCCGCGGGCACGCCCCGCCGCTCGGCGACCGCCCGCAGCCGCCGCACGATCGCCGCATGGCCGAGGTGCACGCCGTCGAAGTTGCCCACCGCCAGCGCCGTTCCCGCCGCGACCGACCAGCCACCGGGCCGCGCGAAGACACGGGGCGGGTCGAGGGACGTCTCGGAATCCATGGGGCACGGGCCGCGGGACGCCGCGCGAGGGGCGCGACGGCGGCCGCAAGTGTATCGCATCGAGTGTATGCTTTCGGGGTCGCCCCGCAGGATCCTGGCATGAACCACGCGGCCGAGGACAAGCAGATCTACCTGTCGGCCGACCTGGCCTGTCGGCTGGCGGCCATCGACATCGGCTCCAACAGCGTGCGGCTGCTGGTGGCCGAGGCCCTGCGGGGGGGCAACTACCGCATCCTCGACGAGGAGCGCGAGCCCACGCGGCTGGGGCGGAGCGTGTCGTCCAAGGGCCGGCTCGACGAGGAGTCGATGGATCGGACCGTCGCGGCCCTGCGGACCTTCAAGGAAATCGCCGCCGGCTACCAGGCGACGAGCCTGCGGACGATCGCGACGTGCGCCGTCCGCGAGTCGCGGAACGGGCCCGAGTTCTGCCGCCGGGTCCGCGAGCAGGTGGGGCTCGACGTGGAGGTGATCTCCGGCGAGCGCGAAGCCCGACTCGCCTTCGCCAGCGTCCAGCACGCCTTCGACCTCACCGGCAAGAACGTGATCGTGGCCGACATCGGCGGCGGCAGCACGGAGCTCGTGTTCGCCACCGGCAACCTCATCGAGTCGATCTTCTCCACGCCGCTCGGCGCCGTCCGGCTCACGGAGCAGTTCGCCCTCGGCGAGGGCTGCGAGGGGGCGGAGTTCCAGGCGGGCGTCGACAAGCTGGAGGCCGAGATCGCCGCCACCCTCAAGAAGCGCACGACGCGTCCCTTGTTCGCGCCGCACTTCCTCGTCGGCTGCGGCGGCACCTTCACCACGCTCGCCGAGCTGGTCATGGCCGCGAAGCGGCAGCTCGACTTGCCGGTGGCCGGCTACCAGGTGTCGCAGGCCGAGGTCCGGCATCTCCTCGACCGCCTGGGCAAGATGCCGCTCCGCGCACGCCGCGGCATGGCCGGCATGACGCCCGACCGCGCCGACATCATCGTGGCCGGACTGTCGATCGTCGACGGTCTCCTGAAGCGGTTTCGCGTGAACACGCTCGTGGTCCACACCCGCGGCGTCCGCGACGGCCTGGTCCGCGAGATGATCGACGAGGCCGCCCTCGGCGGCGCGGCGATCGACGAGCCGGCGCTGCGGGAAGCGGCGATCGAACGGCTCGCGGCCGCCTGCTCCGGCGAACTGGAGCACGGCCGCCAGGTGGCCGCCCTCGCCGGCCGGATCTTCGAGCAGCTCGCCGGCCCGCTCGACCTGCCGGCCGGCGACCGGCTGCTGCTGGAATGCGCGGCGCGGCTCCAGGACGTGGGCTACGTGATCAATTACGACCAGCACCACAAGCACAGCTACCATCTGATCCGCAACAGCCGCCTGCCCGGGGTGCGGCCCCACGACCTGGAGCTGATCGCCAACGTGGCCCGCTACCACCGCGGCGCCCATCCGAAGCGGAAGCACGAGAACCTGGCCCGCCTGGCCGCGGAGGACCAGCGGCGAGTGCAGCGGCTGGCGGCGATTCTCCGGCTCGCCGGCGGCCTCGACCGGAGCCGATCACAGCAGGTTCGCGACGTGCTCGTGCGGGTGGCCGAGGACGGCGTCGTCATCGAGGCGGTGGCCGACACCGAGCCGAAAGTCGATCTCTGGGGGGCGGAACGGCGGAACGATCTGTTCGAGAAAGCCTTCGGGCTGCCGCTCGAGATCCGCTGGTCCGGGGCCCCGGCCCGCAACGGCCGCTCGGCGCACAAGCCCGCCAAGCCGCCGAAGCCCGCCAGGGGCAAGACCGCCGATCTGGGCTGACGCACCACGCGCCGATGCCGCCGCTGCCGGCAGTCCGATCCCGCCCCGGCCCTCTACAACCGGCGCCACCCGTGCCGCTCGCGCCCGTGACGATCGGGCAAAGCGGATCGGCCGCTGGCGACGATGACCGAGGAACGGCCGCCGCTCCTGGAGATGCCCATGCCCCGCCCGACATGCCGCCTGCTGTGCATCGCGATTCTCGCGGCGGCACTCCCCTGCCCCGCGTTCGCCGCGGGACGGTGGTTCTCGGGGCCCCGGTCCGCCATGTCGCTGGGCACCCCGCAGCGGCAGGCGCCGTACCGCCCGGGGGCGTCCCCCTACGTCACCGGCCACGGCACGCCCAAGTACTTCGTGCCCCCCACGAATCCGCGCACGCCCACCTGGAAGATGTACGGCACGCCGCCGGGGGTCACCCCGGGCGACTGGCCGCGGTATGCTCCTCTGGGGTTCGGTGGGTATCGCTTCCCGGCCGTCGGCAATCAGGCGTACCGCTGATTCCCGCGGTCGGCTGGGGATGCAACTTCCCCGCACCCAACCCGGCTCGCGGGCGGCATGAGTTGCGTCGCTGACACGCTCCGCATCCTCGCGCCGACCCGCTCGCCTGCCTCGCATGGTCCATGCGGCACTCGCACCCGCCCAGGCGGGACCGGAAGAGTGCCTGTGGTGAGGGAGACGGCGCGGTGCAGGATCTTTTGCAGGTGACGGAGTCGGGGCTCTACTGCCCGCGGGGCGACTTTCACGTCGATCCGTGGCGGCGGGTGCCGCGGGCCGTCATCACCCACGCCCACGCCGACCACGCCCGCGGCGGCTGCGACCGCTACCTGTGCGCGGCGGCCGGCAAGACCGTGCTCCGCACGCGGCTCGGCGGCTCGGCGACCATCGACGCGCTGCGGTACGGCGAGTCGCTCTCCATCAACGGCGTGAACGTCTCGCTCCATCCGGCCGGCCACGTGCTCGGCTCGGCCCAGGTGCGGATCGAGCACGGGGGCGTCACCTGGGTCGTCACCGGCGACTACAAGCTCCAGGCCGATCCGACCTGTGCGGCCTTCGAGCCGGTGCGCTGCGACGTGTTCGTCACCGAGTCCACCTTCGGCCTGCCGGTCTACCGCTGGCAGGAGCCGGCCGCGATCGCGGCGGAGATCGACGCCTGGTGGCGGGCCAACCGCGACGCCGGCCGCACGAGCGTGATCCTCGCCTACGCGCTGGGCAAGGCCCAGCGGCTGGCGGCGATGGTCGACCCGTCGATCGGGCCGATCGTGGCCCACGGCGCCGTGATGAAGCTCGTCGAGGCCTACCGGGCCAGCGGCGTGCGGCTGCCGTCGATCGACCGCGTGCCGCCCCGCGCCCGGCGGGTGGGGGACGGCCGGGCGCTGGTGATCGCGCCGCCGAGCGTGCTCGGTGGCTCGTGGCTCAAGCTCTTCGGCGAGGCGAGCGTGGCGATGGCCTCCGGCTGGATGCTGCTGCGGGGCGTCCGCCGGCGGCGTGGATTCGACCGCGGGTTCGTGGTTTCCGACCATGCCGACTTCCCCGGCCTCGTCGCCGCCGTGGAGGCTTCGGGAGCCCGTCGCGTGCTCGTCACCCACGGCTTCGCCGACGCCTTCGCGCGGTTCCTCGGCGAGCGGGGCCTCGACGCGGCGGTGCTGCCGACGCGGTTCGTGGGCGAGGCCGCCCCCGACGCCGCGGCCCACGACGAGACGAGCGAGAGCGACGCAGCCGAGTCGCTGGCCACGAACGGTGCCGACGACGGGGAAGACCAGGAGCCCGCGTGATGCCGCCGCTACTTGAGCGGCTGCATCGGAGCGATCCACACCGGCCCATAGCCCCGCGCCATCGGCCGCGGTGGCGGCGGCCGCCGCCAAACGGCGGGCAACGTGGCGGCGGGCGCGGCCGTGTAGCCCCCCTTCGGCAGTCGCTGAAAGGCCGTCACCACCTTCAGCGGATCGCCCGGCTGCAACTGCACCTTGAACCGCTCTTCCTCGCCGTCCACCAGCACCACCACCTCCACCTCCGTAGGTTCGCCGCCACCCCAGTGGCGGAAATGGTGCACGCCGACCGTGTAGCGGCCAAAGGGCGCCATGCCACGGCCCCAGAAGACGTTCTCCACGGGCGTCACCGTGGTCGGCTGCACGTTGCGATCGACGTCGAGACAGCCGCCGGCGAAGCCCACGCGGTTCATGAAATTGATGATCGAGGATGCCAACGGCTGGCCGACCGGCTCCACCATCACGTGCAGGTCGATGTCGTTCACGTTGTTCCAGGCGATCGAGATCTGCACGTCCCCCGTTCCCGCACCCGCGGCCGCGAGCCTTCGACCGACCTCACCACCGATGCCGCCACCACCGCCACCGCCACCAGAGTTCGCCGCCGCTGCCGCCGCTGCCGCCCGGCCGCCGCCGACCGGTGCCGGCGCTCTGGCGAGCAAGGCCGCCGCATCCGGTTTGGTCACCCGATCCTCGATGGAAAACACCGCGGGCTCGACGGCCGCGATCTCGACCGGCTCCATCTCCATCGGCGGCGGTGCCGACGGCAGCGGGGCGGCGTCGTCCGGCGGATCGAACTCCTCCGCGGCCGCGGCCGGCAGCTCCACCATCGCCAGGTCGGTCTCCGGCGCCGTGCCGAGTTCGATCACGACCGCGCCCGGTCGCGGCATGTCGGGCCGGATCACGACCAGCGCCAGGATGAGCAGGAGGGCGGCGTTCAGGGTCAGGCTCGGCACGAATCCCGTGCGGTAGCCCGCCAACACCCAGGCATCGACGGCATCGAACCAGCCGCGGCGCCGCGCGACGGGCGATGGCGGCGCGGGGGCCTGCGGCGGGGCCGGCGGCACGGGGGGAGGCTGGATCGCGGGCATGACCGGCTCCCGGGCGGCCCGCCTGGCGGCGGGCCGCGTCTGACGAACCCCATCCTACACCATCCCTCCGCCTGGCATGATGATGCCTTGGGACACGGGCCCTGGTTGCCGCCGATGCACCGCTTCACCGCACTCTACTGGCAGCTCGACGCCACGACCCGCACCACGGAGAAGGTCGCGGCCCTGCGGGAGTATTTCGCGGCGGCGCCGGCGGATGACGCCGCCTGCGCCCTGCGGGTGCTCTCGGGCGGACGGCAGTCGCGGGCCGTGTCGCCGGCGCAGTTGCGGGCCTGGGCCGCGGAGGTGACCGGCCTGCCGTCCTGGCTGGTGGAGGAGTGCTACGCGCACGTCGGCGACTTGGCCGAGACGCTGGCCCTCGTGCTGCCCGAATCCGCCCCGGCCGCTGCCGGCGCCGCGACCGACGGCATCGGCCTGGCCGAGCTCGTGCGGACCACGATCCACGAGCTGCGATCGGCCGACGAGCGGCACAAAAAGGACGTCGTGCTCGCGGCCTGGAGGCGGCTCGCGGCCCGCGAGCGGATCGTGTGGCACAAGCTGCTCACCGGCGGCTGCCGCGTGGGCGTGTCGCGCACGCTCGTGGCCCGCGCGCTGGCCGAGCTGGCCGGCGTGGATCCGGCCGTGATGGCCCACCGGCTGATGGGCGAAACCGTGCCCGACGGCGCCGCCTTCTCCAGTCTCCTGGCGGCCGCCCCGGGGCCGGTTGACGACCGCCGCCCGTATCCATTCTTTCTCGCCTCCGCCCTCGATCAGGCCGCCCCGCAGGACATGGCCGCGGACCTCGGCGACCCGGCGGCCTGGCAGGCCGAGTGGAAGTGGGACGGCATGCGGGCACAGCTGGTGCGCCGCGGTGCCGACGCGACCGTGTGGAGCCGGGGCGCGGAGCCCGTAAACGATGCCTTTCCCGACGTGGTGCGGGCCGCGGCCGCGCTGCCCGCGGGGACCGTCCTCGACGGCGAACTGCTCGCCGTCCGCGACCGCCGGCTGCTCGGCTTCACGGCGCTGGCCAAGCGGGCCGGCAGGCAACGGGTCACGAAGCGGATCCTCGCGAACATCCCCTGCGTGTTCGTCGCCTACGACGTGCTGGAGTCCGCAGGGGCTGACCTCCGCGGCCAGCCGTTGGCCGCGCGGCGTGCCATCCTCGAGACGCTCGTGCCCCGGTGCTTCGCGGACCTGCTCGCCGGGGCCTCGACCATCGGCGACCATCCGTTTCGCTCGCCGCTGGTCGCCGGCGACTCGTGGGAAGCACTCGCGGCCCGCCGCGCCGAGTCGCGGAGCCGCGGCGTCGAGGGGCTGATGCTGAAGCGGCTGGCGAGCGGTTACGGCACGGGCCGGACCCGCGGGGATTGGTGGAAGTGGAAGATCGAGCCGCTCGAAATCGACGCCGTGCTGCTGTACGCGCAGGCCGGCCACGGCCGCCGCGCCGGCCTGCACAGCGACTACACACTCGGCGTCTGGGACGACGGCCGGCTCGTCACCGTCGCCAAGGCGTACTCGGGGCTGACGGACGCGGAGATCGTGGAGGTGGACCGCATCGTGCGAGCGACGACGCTGGAGAAGCACGGGCCGGTGCGGATCTGCCGGCCCACGCTCGTCTTCCAATTGGCCTTCGAGGCCGTGGCCCCGTCCACGCGACACAAGTCGGGCATTGCGGTCCGCTTCCCGCGGATCGTCCGCTGGCGGAAGGACAAGGAGCCGGTCGACGCCGGCCACCTGGCCGACCTCAAGGCGATGATCGCCGCCGATGCGGCCGGGGCGTGAGCAGGCCCGACGGCCGCAGGGCTTGCGCCCCTTGCCCGGATCGCCGGGCCGGCTGAACGGATCGCAACGATCCTCATTCATGGTGCCGGATGTGCCGAATGAAGCGGTGAGGAGCCGCAGCGGCGGCTCCCTAGGGGAGACGCCGACCATGCTCCGAATCGCGGGTCGTTGTGCCGTTCTGGCCCTGGCGATCGCGGCTTCGGCCGCGTGCCTGGCTGCCGGGGCCACCGAGTTGGACGCCACCCAGGCGGCCGACGCGGCCGTGGCGGCGGAGGATGCCGCCCTGCCGGCGCTCGACACGACCCGGGCAGACGACGCGATTCCCACACCGAGCGAGCTCATGGACGGCGCCGCGGCCGACGCGGTGCCGCTGCCCGCGTCCCGCGGCCGGCCGCAGGCCTACGCGATCGCCGACGTCCTCTTCCTGGGACGCGACAACCAATCCACCAGCCAGGTGATCGCCGCGGCCGGCCGGACGACCTCGATCGAGACGGGACAGTGGCAGTTCCCCGTGCAGCCGGGCCTGCGGGTGTTCCTCGGTGCCGCCAACGACCAGGACGTCGGCTGGGAGGTCGGCTACCTCGGCGTCTGGAACATGTTCGCGGAGCGGCGAATCGCCGGCCCCGGCGACGTGCAGGCGGCCGATCCGCTGGCGCTGCTCGTCAGCGACTTCAACGACCGCGACGCGGCCCGCGCGACCTACGCGTCCACGCTCAACTCCGCGGAGGCGAACCTGTTCTCGCGGATCGACGACGGCGGCTTCGGCCGCCACGCCCCCCAGCCCTGGCGCCGCTGT
>JBIPLS010000005.1:0-35677 GCA_044368305.1 Pirellulales bacterium | reverse complement strand
TCCTCGTCGTCGGCGACCTTCTCCAGCGCCGCATCGACGCCGGCGGCCCGCACCTTGCCGAGGGCGAAAGCCGCCGGAAAGCGCAGCGACTTGTCGGGCGACTCGACGGCGGCGACCAGGGCGGGGGTGGCGGCGGCGGCCTTTTCGCCGATCGCCGCCAACGCGAGGATCGCCTGCAGCCGCTCGTGGACCTCGCCGGAGGTCGCCAGCTCGGCGAGCGGCTGCGTCGCCGGGGCCGCCTCCTCGCCGATCGTGGCCAGCCCGATCGCCGCCCAGTACCGCGACTGCGGGTTCTTGAGCGCCTCCACGAGCACCGGCACGGCGATCTCCTCCATGTCGGCGAGCGTGTGCAGGGCCGGCATTACCACCGACGGGTCGGCGTCGGCGAGCTGCTTGGCGAACAGCGGCGCGAGCACCTCGGGCGCCGGGTCGAACGCCCGCAGGGCGCGAATCGCCGCCCGCCGCACGCGGGGATCAGGATGCACGATGGCCCCTGCCACCGCCTTCTGGCCGTCGCCATAGAGTGCCGCATCGGCCGGCGTGATCGTGGCGGCGTCCTCGTCGTCGCGGATCAGGCCGATGGCCGCCACGGCCTGGGCGGCCACCACCGGGTCGGTGTCCGCCAGGAGCTTGACGAGGACGGGCAACGCCGACGAAGCATCCTCGCCGATCAGGCCGATCGCCCGGGCGGCGTGCCAACGCACGCGGAGTTCGGGATCCTCGGTCGCCCGCACCAGGGCGTCGAGGGCGGGGCGTGCGTTCTGGCCGAGCCGGGCGATCTCGTCGATGATCACGACCCGCTCGCGGCTGTCGCCGGTCGTCGTGAGTTTTTTGATCAGGTCGTCGAGGGAGTTGGCCGTGCTGGCCGGCGCCGCGGGCTGGGCGGCGGTGGCTTGCGCGGCTGGGGCCGGCACCGCGGGTGCCGTCGCCGCGGCTGGCGGCGTCACCGGCCGCGGCGGCTCCGGGTACGTGCATCCGGCCAGGCAGGCCGCGAGCGTGAGGCAGGACACCGACGAAACAGGCTTGCAAGGCATGGCGGGATCCTTCGGCGCTCGAGGAACCATTCGGCAGGTCAGGCCGGGCGGTCGAATTTCAGGGCGAAGCGCCGTCGCCCCGTTTCAGCAGTCAAGAGTATACTGTGGCAAAGTTTTGTCCCAGACGGCCCGGCGAACGAAGGGCCGTCCGTGGGCCGGTGCCGACGAGTTCTCCAGCCAGTCGAGGGTGCAGGCATGTCGAGTCCGTTCCGGAGCGTCGCCGGTTTCAGCCGGCCCGCGGTCTTGGTGTCCGCCGCCTTCGTGGGATGCCTGGCGGTCGCCTGGCCCGTCGCGGCGCAGTGGGGTGGCTATGGCTACAACCGCGGCGGGTACGCCTCGACCGCGGCGCAGGCCGCCGCGTACGGCATGTCGGAGATGATGCGGGCGCAGGGATACGAGAACCTGCAGAACTCGGAGGCCGCCAAGAATTGGGAGGATGCGAAGACGCAGGAGATCCAGAATCGGCTGCGTTGGACGGAGACCTACTTCGAGATGCGGAAGGTCAACCGGGAGGCGAAGGCCGCCGAGCAGGGCCCTCCGGTGACGCAGGAGCAGGCGATCCGCATGGCGAAGATGGCGGCTCCGCCGCGGCTGGGCTCGACCCAGCTCGATCCCGTCACGGGCCACGTCGAATATCCGCCCGTGCTGATGGACGACATCTACACCGAGTACCGCAAGCGGCTCGACAAGTTCTTCGCCGACCGGGCGGCGTCCGGCGGCAGCGTGCAATACGGCGAGATGCGGGAGTTCCAGAGCACCGTCTCCCAGTTCATCGACGTGCTCAAGCAGAACGTGAAGAACTACCCGGCCGGCGACTACGGCCGGGCGCGGACGTTTCTCGACAGCCTCGCCCACGAGGCGCGGATGTCCGGGAGTTGATCGGCCGGCGGCCCTGTGCACCCCGTCAAGGCGACCCGCACATCGAGCCCCGGGCGCCAAGCCCGGGGACTCGGGTTTCGAGGGGTACCTCGTCTTCCGTCCCCCGGCTCGCGCTGGGGGCTTCTTGAAGCGGCACGCGGCAGCCACGGGGCGTGCACCGCCCCGCCAGCGGCCGGCGGCCGCGATGCCGGGTTCTTCCGCGACGGGATAGACTGTCGCCCTTGGTCGGGAGTGGTAGGGTCGCCGCGGTGCGACCCGTCCGGCCGCGCACGTCCCGCGGCGTCACCGGTGGCCGAAACGGTCGTAGCCCTCGATGTTCTCAAGACGGGCCCGGAGTGGCGGTTTGCCGCGCCGGCGGTCGTCGTCATCCACGGTGCCGAGCCGTTCCTGGTGGGCGCGGTGCTCGGCATGCTGCGGGAGCGGCTGTGCCCCGACCCGGCCGACAGGGTCTGGGCGTGGCGGGAGTTCGCCGGCGATCAGGAGACCGACCCGCGGGACGTCTTCGACGAGGCGGCGACCGTGCCGCTGTTCGCGACCGCGACGCGGGCGGCGGTCGTGCGGAACGCCGACGCCTTCGTGTCGGCGGCCAGAGAGCGGCTCGAGGCGTTGGCGGCGGCGCCGCGCGGCGGGCGGGGGATCGTGATCCTCGAGGTGCGCAGCTTCCCCGGCAACACGCGGCTCGCCAAGGCCGTGGCCGCCCACGGCCTTGCCATCGATGCGTCGATTCCGGCCCGGTACGACCTGGCGGCCTGGGTTCGGCACTGGGCCCGGGAGCGGCACGGCCTCCAGCTGGCGGCGCCGACCGCGGCCCGCCTGCTCGAGCGGCTCGCCGGCGATCTCGGGCAGGTCGATCAGGCCCTCGCCCGGCTGGCGGCGACCTACGGACCCGAGGAGCGCGGCCGGCCGATCCAGCCCGACGTGGTGGACGACTTCGCCGGCTCGCCGCAGGAACGCACCGCCTGGGGCATGATCGACGCGGCCGCAGCCGGCGACACCCGCCGGGCGATCCGCGAACTCGCCGACCTGCTCGACGCCGGGGAGAACCCGATCGGCATCGCGGCGCAGATCGCTTCCGTCCTCCGCCGGCTCTCCACGGCGGCGCGGCTCTTGGCGCTGCCCCCGACGGCGGGCCGGCCGGCGGGCATGGAGCAGGCGCTCCGCGCGGCCGGCGTGGCGGCCTGGCCCAAGGCGCTGGCGCAGGCGCGGGAGGCGATCACGCAGCTGGGCTCCCGGCGGGCCCGCCAGCTGCCGCTCTGGCTCCTCGACCTCGACGGGGCCCTGAAAGGCGACGCCTCCCGGGGACTGCGGGCGCGTCTGGCCTTGGAGCGGCTGTTCTGCAAGATGGCGCGACGGGGCGACGGCCCCCGATCGTCCTCTCCCGGAGCATCCCGATGAACCCGCAGCGGCCGCTCGACCCCCACGCCGTCTGGGACAACCCGTTGTCCACCCGCTACGCCTCCGCGGAGATGACGCGGCTGTGGAGCGACAACCACCGCTATCGGCTGTGGCGCGAGGCCTGGCTGGCGCTGGCGGAGGCCGAGGCGGAACTCGGCCTGCCGATCTCGGCCGAGCAGCTGGCGCAGATGCGGGCCCACCTGGAGCCGATCGACTTCGTCAAGGCGGCCGAATACGAGCGGCGGATGCGGCACGACGTGTTCGCGCATCTCCACGCCTTCGCCGACGCCTGCCCCGTGGCACGGCCGATCATCCATCTCGGCGCCACCAGCGCCTTCGTGACCGACAACGTCGACCTGATGCTGATGCGCGGGTCGCTGGATCTCGTCGCCGCGCGGCTGGCCACCGTCATCGAGCGGCTCGCGGATCGGGCCCTGGAGACCCGGGACCTCGTCTGCCTCGGCCGCACGCACCTGCAGCCCGCCCAGCCGACGACGATCGGCAAGCGGATCTGCCTGTGGATCCACGACCTGCTGCTCGACCTGGAGGAGGTCACGCACCGCCGCAAGCTGCTCCGCGCCCGGGGCGTGAAGGGCACGACCGGAACGCAGGCCAGCTTCCTGGAGCTGTTCGGCGGCGACCATGCCAAGGTCCGCCGCCTCGACGAGCTGGTCGCCCGGAAGCTGGGCTTCCATTCCTCCTACGAGGTGACCGGCCAGACCTACACGCGAAAGGTCGATTCCCAGGTCTGCGCGGCGCTGGCCGGCGTGTCGGAGTCGGCCCACAAGGCGGGCAACGACCTGCGGCTCGCGGCCGCCTGGGGGGAGCTGGAGGAGCCATTCGAGGCGGACCAGGTCGGCTCGTCGGCCATGCCCTACAAGCGGAACCCGATGCGGGCGGAGCGGATGTGCGGGCTGGCCAGGTTCGTGATGGGGCTGTCCGCGACGGCGGGGCAGACGGCGGCCGTGCAGTGGATGGAGCGGACGCTCGACGATTCGGCGCCGCGGCGGCTGGTGCTGCCGCAGGCCTTCCTGGCGACCGATGCCCAGCTCGTGATCTACGCCAACATCGCCGCGGGGCTCGTCGTGCTGCCGGGCGGCATCCGCCGCAATCTCGAAGCCCACCTCCCCTTCCTGGCCAGCGAGCGGATCCTCATGGCCGGCACGACCGCGGGCGGCGACCGCCAGGAGCTGCACGAGGCGATCCGCGTCCATTCCCACGCCGCGACCGCGCGGATGCGGGAGGGGCGCGACAACGACCTCGCGGCCCGCCTGGCGGCGGATCCGCTCTTCGCCGGCGTCGATCTCGAGGCCGCCATGGACGTGCGGGGCCTGGCCGGCAGGGCCGCGGCGCAGGTCGACGAGTTCGTGGCCGGTGCCGTGCGGACGGCCCTGGCGGACTGCCCCGTCCGCGGCCCCGAAGAGCAGCTCAAGGTGTGAGGCCCGCCGCAGCGGCCGTCAGACGCGGTCTTGGTGCCGCGAGCGGCTGCGCTTCGAGCGGCAATCGACGCACACGCCGGAGACGATCAGCCGGTGGCCCGCGGCGCGGAAGCGATGCCTGGCGGCCACGGCATCGCAGATCCGGGCGAGTTCGGCGCTCGAGAACTCGATGAGCCTGTGGCAGCCGGTGCAGTAGAGGTGGTCGTGCTGGGGGTAGCCGTAGTCGTGCTCGTAGACGGCGCGGCCGTCGAGCACCATCTTGCGGAGCAGCCCCGCATCGACCATCTCGGCGAGCGTGCGGTAGACCGTGGGGCGGCTGGCACGGGCGCCGGCGGCGGTCTGCCGCAGGCCGGCCAGCAGCTGCTCCGCGTCGAAGTGCTCGTGGTGGCCGCAGACGTGGTCCACGATGGCCCGGCGCTGCTTCGTGATCCGCTTGCCGCGGGCCTGGAGGAACTCGGCGAAACGCTCCTGTGGCGTCAGTGCGACGTCCACCTTGCCCAGCGCGAAATCCACGGCCGCGGTCACGATTCACCTCCCGGCGACGACGCCCCATCATAGTCGCCCGGCGGCGGCCGCGCCGCAAATGCACACGGCCGGACCGCGTCGGTCCGGCCGTGGTTCGTGATTCGCGTCACCGGCCCCGCGCCGGCGGCCGGCCTCAGCCGAGCCGGTCGAGCAGGCGATCGAGGGCGATGTCGAGCTTGTCGGCCGTGTCGTACGAGCCGTCGGCGATCGCCGCCCGGATCGCGGCGACCCGGTCGAGGCGGATGTCGGCGGCCGCGTCGGCCGAGCGGACGGCGTCGACCGACAGCGTGACGGCGTCCTGCACCTCGCCGATGCCCTGCTGCTTGACCGTGCCCTGGGCCGCTTCGAGGCCCTTCACCGCGCCGACGCCCTGCGTGCCCAGCGTCGAAAACACACCCCAGATGTTCATGATTGCACTCCTTGCGGACAGCGTTGCGAATCCCCCGGCTCCGACCCCGGCACCCGATACGCATCGGGACGGCGGAAGGTTCGTCGTGGATTCGCCCTGTCCTTGCCTTTCCACATTCTTGCCGCGCTTCCGCGTTCCGGCGACACCAGTCGTCGGACAGCGGCCGGCGGTTTCACCCGCGCGGTCGCCGCGGCCAGCTTTTCATCATCGACCGATCCATCTCCGGACTTGAGGCGATTTTTTCCCTGCCTGTTTTCCGCATTCCACCGGCCGCGCGGCCGCCCAGACTGCCCCGCTTGCCAGGGCCTCATGCCGCGAACTCCGGCTTCCGCCGGCCGAGCTGGGACTGGAGCCGCTCCACGATGGCGCTGTGCATCTGGCTGACGCGGCTCTCCGAGAGGTCGAGCGTGGCCCCGATCTCCTTCATCGTCAGCTCCTCGTAGTAGTAGAGGATGATGATCAGCCGCTCGTTGCGGTTGAGGCCCTTGGTCACCAGCCGCATGAGGTCGGCCTTCTGGATCCGCCGGGTGGGATCCTCGCCCTTCTTGTCCTCCAGGATGTCGATCTCGCGGACGTCCTTGGAACTGTCGGTCTCGCACCACTTCTTGTTGAGGCTCACCAGGCTCACGGCGTTGGCGTCGACGAGCAGCTTCTCGAACTCCTCGCGGGAGAGCTGCATGTGCTCCGCCACCTCGGCGTCGGCGGGCGCGCGGCCGAGCTTCGCCTCCAGGGTCTTGATCGCCTCGTTGAGCTTGCTGGCCTTGGACCGCACCAGCCGCGGCACCCAGTCCATCGTCCGCAACTCGTCGAGCATCGCCCCGCGGATCCGCGGCACGCAGTAGGTCTCGAACTTCACCCCGCGGGACATGTCGAAGGCGTCGATGGCGTCCATGAGGCCGAAGGTGCCGGCCGAGACGAGGTCGTCGAGCTCGACGCCGTCGGGCAGCCGCGACCAGATCCGCTCACCGTTGTACTTTACGAGCGGCAGATAGAGCTCGATGAGCCGGTTTCGCAGTTCCTCGTTCGACTGATCGGCCTTGAACCGCGTCCAGAGGTCGAGAACCTCCTCGGCGGACGGCTGGGTCGCTTGCTGTGCCACGTCATCCTCCTTGATAGGGCCATGCCTGTGGTGGTGGCGGGCCATCCGGGCCCCGCCGCCACCCGCGGCGGCCGCACCATCCTGGTGCCGCCACCGCCCGCCGCCGCGCAATCGACTCTCATCGGTCGCGCCGCGGCTCGTCCGTCAGTAATTCTTTCCGCGACTCGAAATCCTCACCGGCTTCTCCAATGTGACGCGGACTCCCGCATCGTCAGGCCGCGCGGGCGGCCTCCTCCGCCACGGTGGCGAAGATCTCCAGCCGTTCCTCGTCGGCCACCTCCTCCTCGGCGAACACCACGAGGCCGGGCAGGGAGCGAGCCAGCGCGTCACGGACGCCGCGGCGGGCCGCGGCGGGCACGACGAGCACGGCGGTGCCGCCGCGCTCGACGGCCGGCCGCGTCGCCCGCCGGATCTCCGCCACGAGCCGCGGCTGCGGCCGGCCCGAGGCGGCCAGCGCCTCCGCCGCGCCGCCGGCGAGCCGCACCGCGGTGAGCCTGCCTTGTGGATCGCGCGCCCGGCGGCGGACGATGCCCGCCAGCCGGTGACGCACGATCTCGGCGAGCTGCCGCGGCTCGGCTGCTTCGGCGGCGTGGTCGGCCATGAGTTCGAGGATCTCGGCGAGCGGCCGGATCGGCAGGCCCTCCTGGAGGAGGCACTGGAGGGTCCGCTGGATGCGGGCCACCGTGAGCACCTCCGGCACCACCTGCTCGACGAGGGCCGGCTGGGTCGTGCGCAGCGATTCCAGCAGCCGGCTGGTGGCGTCGCGCGACAGCAGACGGTCGGCGTGGCGGCGGACCGCCGCCTCGAGGCAGCGGCCGATGCAGCCCGCGTCGTCGAGCACCAGTCCGCCGCGGTTACGGATGGCCTCGGCCCGGGCATGGCTCGCCCACGCGGCGCGGCGGCCGGTGACGGGATCCGCGGCGTCGAGGTCGTCGTCGTCCGCGGGCTGGCCCGGGGGCGGCACCACCAGCAGGCGGCCGGCGGGCAGTTCGCCCTGGTGAGCCGACTCGCCGGCGATCGCGATCTCGTAGCCGCGGGCGGGGAGGTCGGCCGCGTCGCGAAACGAGACCCGCGGGACGACGATGCCCAGATCGGCGGCGACGGCGGACCGCAGGGCGGTCGTGCTCGCGATCAGCGGCGGCTCATCGCCGGCCACGAGCCCCACCAGGCCGCGGCCGAGTCGCACCACGATCTGCTCGTCGGCGATCACGTCGGCCAGGGGGGCGTTGCCGGCCGCCACCGGCCGGCCGCCTTCGGTGTCGCCGGCCGCGGCCCGGCCACGGCGGGCGGAGAGGAAGGCGGCGGCGAACGACAGGCCGGCCATGCTCGCCAGCGGGAGGAAGGGCAGGTCGGTGAGCGCGAGCAGGGAGAGGAACGTGCCGGTGATCGCCAGCATCTGGGGCCGGGCGGTGAACTGGCGGCTGAACTCGCGGGACAGATCCATGGCCTGGCTCGACCGTGAGATCAACAGGCCCGTGGCCACGGAGACGAACAGCGCGGGCACGGCGCTGGTCAGGCCGTCGCCGATGGTCAGCCGGGCATAGGTTTCGAGGGCCTTGTCGGCCGGCATGCCGTGCTCGAGCACCCCGATCGCCAGGCCGCCCACGATGTTGACCAGCGTGATGATGACGCCGGCCTTGGCCTCCCCGGCGACGAACCGGCTGGCGCCGTCCATGCTGGCGAAGAAGTCGGCGTGCCGCTGCAGGTCGAGACGGGCTCGGCGGCCCTCCTCACGGGTGAGCGCGCCCGACTGCACGTCGGTGTCGATGGCCATCTGCCGGCCGGGCAGCCCGTCGAGGGCGAACCGGGCCGCCACTTCGCTGGTGCGGGTCGAGCCGGCCGTGATCACCAGGAACTGGACGACGGCGATGATCGCGAACACGACGCCGCCCACGACGAGGTTGTTGGCGGCGACGAACTCGCCGAAGGCCTCGACCACCCGGCCCGCCGCCGCCGGCCCGTCCACGGCGGCCCGGGAGAGGATGAGCCGCGTGGTGGCGATGTTGAGCACCAGCCGCACGAGCGTGGCCCCGAGCAGGAACGTGGGGAAGACGCTCATCTCCAGCGGTGTGCGGGCGGCCAGCGCGGCCAGCAGGGCCAGCACCGAGACCGTGAGGTTGGCGGCCAGCAGCAGGTCCACGAGTGCCGGGGGCACCGGGGCGAGCACCACCAGCACGGCCAGCAGGATCGCCGCCGGGATGGCGTAGTCGAGGACGGCGGCGGAGGCGGGGCGGCGCAGGGCCGCCCCCGATGCGTGTGCCATGGGCAACGAGGATGCAGACGGTTCGGAAGACGTGCGGTCGTGTGGGCGGGGACGGTAGCGGAGCCCCGGCGGCCGGTCCAGACCGCTCGGCGATCGCGCCGGCGGCTACAATCGTCGCGGTTTTCCCCCTTGCCTCGGCTCCGCTCCGGATCGCGTGCCATGCGCTTCGACCGCTTCGGTCTCACCTTCGACCACCCCGACAACTGGACCATCGACATCGACGACGCCGCCGGTCGCCGGGCCGCGGTCACCGTCTACACACCCGACGGCGGTTTCTGGTCGGTGAGCGGCCACGAGCCGGGCGGGCCCTCCAGCGAGCTCGCTGCCGCCGTCGTCGCGGAGATGCGGTCGCAATACCAGGAACTCGACAGCGAGGCCGCCGAGGACCGGGTCCGCGGCCACGTCCTGCGCGGCTTCGATCTGAACTTCTACTGCCTCGACCTGACGAACACCGCCCAGGTGCGGACGCTGGAGACGCCGGCGGCGGTCTATCTCCTCCTCTGCCAGGCGGAGGATCGCGAGTGGGAGGAGACGGCCCCCGTGTTCGCTGCCATGACGGCGAGCTTCGTGGCCGGCCTGGAGGCCGCGGCGGGGGGTGAATCGGTGGCGTCCGGCGGCGGCTGACGGTTTGGGCGCCGCCGGAACCCGGGGTCGCTGCTACCATGTCCGCATCGGGCGGCCGGCGCACGCCCCGCCCTCCCCTCCTCCGCAGGCCGCCCCTCGATGCCGCTCGCCGAAATCTCCGCCGGTCCGACGATTGAGACGATTCACTGGCTGGCGTTCGCGGTCTTCGTGACCGTGATGCTCGTCCTTGACCTCACCGTCTTCCATCGCAAGTCCCACGAGCCGTCGCTGCGGGAGAGCGCCTTTTGGACCTGCTTCTGGTCGGCCCTGGCCCTGGGCTTCAACGCGATCGTCTGGCGCTGGCTGGGCGGCAAGCCGGCCCTGGAGTTCCTCACCGGCTACCTGGTCGAATGGTCGCTGTCGATGGACAACGTGTTCGTGTTCGCGGTCGTGTTCGCCTACTTCGGCGTGCCGCTGAAGTACCAGTACCGCGTGCTTTTCTGGGGCATCCTCGGGGCCGTGATCATGCGGCTCACGTTCGTGCTCCTCGGGGCGGAGCTCGTCGAGCGGTACAAGTGGATTCTCTGGCTGTTCGGCGCGTTCCTCATCTACACGGGCATCAAGCTCGCCTGGGGCGGCGGCGACCACGAGCCGGGCGAGAACGCGATGATTCGCTTCTTTCGCCGGCTGATCCCCGTCTCCAGCCAGCCGGCGGGCGAGAAGTTCTTCGTCCGCGAGGGGGGCAAACTGATGGCCACGCCGCTGTTCCTCGTGCTGCTCGTCGTCGAGAGCACCGACGTGCTGTTCGCCGTGGACAGCGTGCCGGCGATCCTCGGCGTGGTCACGCCCGGCACGCACTACATGCGGTTCATCGCCTTCACGTCGAACGTGTTCGCGATCCTCGGTCTGCGGGCGCTCTACTTCCTGCTCGCGGGCGTGATGGACCTGTTCCGCTTCCTCAACTACGGGCTCTCGGCCGTGCTCGTGTTCGTGGGCTGCAAGATGATCGCCGAGGCCGCCCGGCACAACGAGTGGCTGGCCGCCCAGGGGGGCTGGGATCCGCACGCCAAGGGCCATCTCGTCCATCCCGCGGTCTCGCTGGCGGTGATCGTGGCCCTGATCGGCACGAGCGTGGCGGCCTCGCTCGCCTTCCCGGAGCGGAAGCACCGCGGCACGTTGGCCGAGGCCGGCCACGACGGGCCGGCCGCCGGGGCGTGACCGGGCGAGACGTTGCCGGCGGGCGATGCGGATTCTGATTTACGAGTGGTCGTGTTCGGGCGGGCTGTCCGGCCCGGACGCGCCCGCGGACGGCGCCGCCGCGGAGATCCGCGCCGAGGGCGAGGCGATGTTCCGCGGGCTGCTGGGCGACGCGGGCCGCGATCCCGGCCTCACGGTAACGGCGGTCGTCGATGCGGATCGGCCCGTGCCGCTGCCGACGGGCGCATGCGGTGTCCCGGTGCCCGCCGGCGCGGAGATCGAGGCGCTCGTCGCGGCGGCGACGCGGGCCGACGTCACGGTGCTCGTCGCCCCGGAGACGGACGGCATGCTCGCCCGCCGCGTCGCGGCCGTGCGGGCGGCGCGGGGCGTCGTGCTGGCGTCGGATGCGTCGTTCATCGACCTCGCGGCCGACAAGCAGGCCACCATCCAGGCGCTGGCTGCCGCCGGCGTGCCCGTGCCGGCGGGGCGGTCGCTCGACGCCGGGGCGGCATGGCCGGCGGGCTTCATGCGCCCGGCGGTGCGGAAGCCGCGGGACGGGGTCGGCGGTGCCGGCCTGATGGTCGTCCGCACCGGCGATCCGGACCCGCCGCCGGCGGGGCACGCGACGCGGGTCGAGGCCCTGGCGGAGGGCATTCCCGTCGGTGTCGCCTGCCTGTGCGGACCGCGGCGCTGCGTGCCGCTCGCCCCGCTCCGGCAGCGGTTCGCATCCGGCCCTGGCTCCGGCTATGTCGGCGGCGAGCCGCTCGCCGATCCCGCGGCCGCCCGCCGGGCCGCGGCGGTCGCGGTCCGCGCCGTCGCGGCGCTGGCCCGTGCGGCCGGCGACCACGCCCGCGGCTGGGTCGGAGTGGATATGATCCTCGGCGACCGCGCCGACGGCCGGGCCGACCGCGTGCTGGAGGTCAACCCCCGGCTCACCAGCTCGTTCGTCGGCCATGCCGCCGGCGCGGGGACGAGCCTGCTGCGGCAGTTGCTGGACGTGGCCGCCGGCCGCGACGTGCGGATCGAGTCGCACCCCTCACCTTTTCGTCTCGCCGCCGATGACGCCACAGCGCCCGCCGTCCGCTGACCTCGTCGCGCTCGACGTGGGCGGTGCCGCGATCAAGGCGGCCGACGGTCGCGGCTGGGCGCGGGCCGTGCCCTTCGCGATGTGGCGGGAGTGGCGGCGGCTGCCGGAGGCGATCGCCGCGGTGGTGGCCGGGGCACGGCCGGCGCGGCTCGTGGCCACGATGACGGGCGAGATCGCCGACTGCTACCCGTCACGGGCCGTCGGCGTCGCGACGATCGTGGCCGCGATCGAGGCGGCCGCGCGGGCCATGGCCTGCCCCGAGC
Organism: Pirellulales bacterium; assembly: GCA_044368305.1. Classification (GTDB taxonomy): domain Bacteria; phylum Planctomycetota; class Planctomycetia; order Pirellulales; family UBA1268; genus QWPN01. Next base: position 23,523 of record JBIPLS010000005.1, on the reverse strand, counting down.
CCGTCGGCATCTACCTGCTCGACGGGCGGATCGCCCCGGCGGCCGAGGCGGTCGCGCGGCCGCTGGCGGCGGCGGCGGCGAACTGGCACGCGGTGGCGCGGCTCGCCGCCACCCTGGGAGGCGACGGTCCGGCGCTGCTCGTCGACGTGGGCTCGACCACGACCGACATCGTGCCGCTGGCCGCCGGCCGGCCCGCGCCGCTGGCCACGGACGACGTCGGCCGGATGCGGTCGGGCGAACTCGTCTACACGGGCATCGAACGGACGCCCATCGCCACCCTCGTCCGCTCGCTGCCCCACGCGGGCCTGCGGCGGCCTGTGGCCAGCGAGCGATTCGCCGACTCGCGTGACGCCTGGCTGCTGGTGGGCGGCCTGCCAGAGGATCCGCTGGCCACGGACACGGCCGATGGCGGCCCGGCGACGCGGGATGCGGCGCGGGTGCGGATCGCCCGCTCGATGTTGCTCGACGGCGATGCGTTGCCGGTGGCGGCCGCCCGCGCGGCGGCGGAGCGATGCGTCGCGGTTCAGGCCCGGCTGGTGGCGCGGGCCTTGCGGCGGGTGGCGGCCGGCTGCGGCCGGCCGCCCCGGTCGATCGTGCTCTCGGGGCACGGCACGGCCCTGGCGGAACTCGCGGTCGATCGCACCGGCTGGCAGGTGGAGCGGGTGCGGCTCACCGAGCGACTCGGCGCGGAGGTCTCGCGGGTCGCGCCCGCCCATGCGGTCGCCCTGATCGCCAGGGGGGATTTGCCATGAGCCACGCGTGGCGGCACGGCGTGCTGCGCGGCTCTCCGCCGCGGCCGACGGGCGGTCGCCTGGTCGTGAAGATCGGCGGCAGCCTGCTGGGGCGGCCGCGCTGGCCGGAGGCGGTGGTGGCCCTGCTGGCCGACGAGAGGATCGGCGGCCCGCACCGCCGGCGTCTGCTGGTCGTCGGCGGCGGCCCGGTCGTGGACGGTCTGCGGGCGATCGATGCCGCAGCGCGGCAGCCCGACGAGCCGATGCATTGGCGGGCCGTCGAGGCGCTGGGCATCACCGCCCGCATCGTCGCCGATGCGCTGCGGCTGCCCCTCGTGCGGACGCCGTCAGCGGAGGGGGACGGCGTGCTCGACGTGCCCGCCTGGCTGGATGGCGGCGGGCCGCTGCCCGTCGGCTGGCACGTGACGAGCGACTCGATCGCGGCGGTCGCCGCCGGCGTCGCCGTGGCTGGGCTGGTGCTCGCCAAGAGCGGCCCGCCTCCCGCCGGCAGCGTGCACGACGTGGCCGCGGCCGGCTGGGTCGATGGCTACTTTCCCGAAGCTGCCGCGGCGCTGGCGGACATCGCCTGGGCGGCCCCGGCTACTCCCACGCCAGCGGGGACGTCGCGGGCCGAGCCGTGAGCGCGGCGGTTCGCGTCGGCGCGAGATCGGCCGCAGCCACGTTGGCCGCGAAGGCCCAGGGTTGGAACTGGATGCCGCCCGACGCGCCGAGCACCCAGTTCGTGCCCTTCTTGATCCCCGTGGCCACCGTCGGAACGGTCGTCGGCGCGTCGTACCGAGGCATGGCCAGCCGGGCCGGATCGACGAGCGGGCCGAGGTCGAGCCCGGCGCGGGCGTCCAGTTGGCGGCCCTTGATGAGGGCGGCCACCACGGCCAGATCGACGCAGTTGACGAGGTCGCCGAACACGGGCTGCTTCGCCACGAGGGCGTCGTACTGCTCGGTCATCGCCGCACACCATTTTTCCGCGGCGGCGTCGGCCGGGCCCGCGCCTCGTTGGATGCCGCCCCTGGCGGCCAGGTCGGTTTCCGTGAGGCACTTCATCCGCCGGCCGGACAGCTTCCAGGCCAACTCGTCGGCGTCGTGGGCGATCGGGTCATATTCCGCCTCCAGCCAGAATCGCGGCAGGGTCGAGGCTCGGCCGCCGGCGGGCACCATCGACAGGTAACTCGGCAGCGGCTTCAGTCCGGACGGTTCGAGCCCCATGCCGATCCGCTTCATCCGGTAGTCGGCGGCCACGAGCACGCGGGCGAATCGGCTGTCGGCGGGCACGCCGCCCACCCGCACCCGCTGCGGACCGAGCGCCTCCTCCATGCCCCGCAAGACGGGGTCGGCCGCCGGCCCCATCACGTTCTGCTTGTCGAGGAAGGCCTTCAGCCTGTCGAGGCCCTCGGGCGTCGGGTCGATCGAGCACAGGATCCCGCCTTCGCGGGATCCGTCGATCGCTCGCAGCGCCACGACCAGGTCTTCGAGGAGCAGCAGCGGCCGGCCGCTGCCGGCGGCCACGAAGTTGCCGCCGGCGTCCACGACGGGCTTGTCGCACGGTCCGGCGAGCACGATGTCGTGCGCGTCAGGATCGACGAACACGTGCGTGACCCGCTCCAGGCCGCCGAGCAGCACGAGATCCATCGGCAATGGCCGGTTCTTGCCGGCATGCTCGGCGACCGCGGCGACGACCCGCGCCAGCGACACCTTGCGGAGCGGGGCAGCCTTCGTCGGCAGCCCTGCGTCGGCCAAGGCGGCCCGCAGTTCCTTGCTCAATGCATCGACTGCGGCCGGATCCGTGTTGCGGACGATGCCTGCGGCGTCGATCGAGATCCCGCCGACGTTGTTGAAACCGAAGCCACCGCCGCCGAAGCGAAAGCCGCCGCCACCGCCGACGCCGTTGAACATGTTGCCATTGAAGTTTTGAGCACGTGCGGTGCAGGCATGGCCGGCGGCGAGCACCGCCGTCAGGCAGACGATCGCGGCCGCGCGGCAGGGGATCCGCCACCGGACGCGAGTTGACGGGTGCAGGCTCTTCATGGCGGGCTCTCCGAGGACCGGGGCGGGAGCCGCGATCACCCTCGCGGCCACATGGAATCGTAATTTGACCACGATTTTCCGGCAAACCCGATTCGCCGCCGTGGCAGGCCTGTCCACCGGCAGGCTGCCACTCGCCAAACGGCTGTCTCTGGGGCATGATCATTCCGGGTGGGACAGCACCACCCTGCCCGGGAGCATCGGCGAGGGAACGAGCCATTGCCGCCTATCTGATCGTTCGCGACCCGTTCGTCGGCCGCAGCGTGACGCCGCTCCAGACGGGCCGGGCCGTGTCCCTGGGGCGGGCGGCCGGCAATCAGATCGTCATCAACGACGAGCGGGCGAGCAGGCTGCACGCCGAGATCGTGCCCGCCGGCGACGGCTGGTCGATTCGTGACCTGGGCAGCCGCAACGGGACGCTCGTGGGGGGCAGGCCGATCACGGCGGAGCGGCCGCTCGCGGCCGGGGACGTGGTCGCGATCGGCCTCACGGAAATCACCTTCTGCGCGGGCGAGCCGCCCACCGATCCGCACCTCACGATGGCCGGCACCGCGACGGGCGGGCTGTCGGCCGAGATGCAGGCCTGGCAGGCGTCGATCACGCACCGCCGCGCCCGCGGCCGCCTGCTCGATCGCCTGCGGGACGCCGTGGGCCGGGAGCCGCAGGCGGGCCGGGCCGCCGCCGATCTCTGTCGCCTGGCCTTCGCGCTCGGCCGTGCCGAGGACCTCAAGTCGATGGCGAAGCTCGCGCTCGACACGGCGATGCAGGGCGCGGGGGCGGGCCGGGGCATCGTCCTCCTGCCGCCGCACGCCGGCGATCTGGCCGGCGTCGGCGCCGTCGAATCCCTGGTGTCCCAGGCATCCGTGCCCGACCCGTGGCCGCTCGGGGGCACGCCCGCGGGGGTCGCCGCCGCGGTGCTGGCGGCCGACGAGGCGCTGCTGGCGACGACCTCCGCCGACGCGACCCGGTCGGCGGAGCAGGTGTCGGGAACCATTTCCGCGCCGATCCGCAACCGCGGCGCCGTCGTCGGGGTGATGCACCTGGAGGTACTGGCGGCCGACCGCCAGTGCACGGCGGACGATTTGGAGTTCGTGATGGCGGTCTGCGACGCCCTCGGTGTCGGGCTGGAGAACTACTCGGCCCGCGCGGCGCTCTCCACGAAGCTCGCCAACACCGCCGACGAGAACGAGCGGCTGCGCCGCCGGCTCGGCGAGGACGCCACGATGGTCGTGGCCAGCCCTGCCCTGCAGGCGATCGTGGGCCAGGTGCAGCGGGTCGCCGGCACGAAGGCCACGGTGCTGATCCGCGGCGAGAGCGGCGTCGGCAAGGAGCTCGTGGCCCGGGCGATCCACGATGCGAGCGATCGCCGCGGCGGTCCGTTCGTGTGCCTGAACTGCGCCGCGCTGTCGGAGACGCTGCTCGAAAGCGAGCTCTTCGGCCACGAGAAGGGCGCCTTCACGGGGGCCACGGAACGGAAGCTCGGCAAGTTCGAGTCGGCCCACAAGGGCACGCTGATGCTCGACGAGATCGGCGAGATGAGCCCCGCCATCCAGGCCAAGTTCCTGCGGGTGCTCGAGGGGCATCCCTTCGAGCGGGTCGGCGGCAGTGCCGCCGTGCAGGTGGACGTGCGGGTGGTGGCCGCCACGAACCGCAACCTGGAGGACGCCGTGGCCGCGGGCGGCTTCCGCCGCGATCTCTACTTCCGACTCCAGGTGGTGGAGATCGTCGTGCCCCCCCTGCGCCGGCGGGCCGAGGACGTGGAGGCGATCGCCCGGCATTTCCTCCAGCGGTTCGCCGCCGAGACGGGCCGGCGGATCCGCGGCTTCACTCCCGAGGCACTGGAGGCGATGCGGACCTACCAGTGGCCGGGCAACATCCGCGAACTGCGGAACTGCGTGGAGCGGGCGGTGGTGCTCTCGCAGGGTGAATGGATCGACGTGCAGGACATGCCGTTGAGCCACCTGGCGCCGCCGGGGGACTCGGGCCGCCAGTCGCTCGGGCGGTCGGCGGCCTTCGTGCCGGCGACCATCGAGGAAGTCGAGCGGCGGCACGTGACGGCCACGCTCGAGGCCGTCGGCGGCAACAAGACGAAGGCCGCGGCGCTGCTCGGCATCGAGCGGTCGACGCTCGACCGCAAGCTGGCCAAGTGGGCGCAGGCCTGACGGCCCGGCCGCGGGGCCTCACGTCATACGGATCCCACATGAGCCTCGCGGAAACAGGTGACAGCACCCGTTTGCCGGTCGCCACAGGCGACACGGCCCCGGCCGCAGGCCGGGGCCTCGAGACCAATGGTGGCTGTCAGCGTTTTTTGGCCTTCTGTCTGCCCCGCCTCTGAATCGAGTGGGAACCGGATTACAGGTCGAAATACCGCGTCCAGTAGTCGGCTCCCTCGGGGCCGGGCTCGGGCGGCTTGGCGTCGGGCGACTCGCCGCCGCGGCGGCGGGCCGCCCGGGCCGCGGCCAGCCAGTCCGCGCACGCGACGGCGCGGACCCGGCGCCGCCGGGCCGCCGCCTGGAGGCGGCGGTCGTTCGACACGACCACCAGGTGCGGGGACGTGGCGTCCGCCACCAGTTCCTCGATCAGCGAGTCGGCGTCGGGATACTCCCGCGCGAACCAGACGCGGATGCCACGGTGCGTGGAGCGGCCCGGCAGCCCGTCGGGCGCGCGGGCGGCGTCGAACACGACCACCGTCTGCGCGGCCTCTTCGCCCAGCAAATCGGCGAGCATGTCGAGCAGCGCCCGCCGCGACTCCTCGAAGGCCCCGGCGCCGCGGCCCGCACCAAACACCCCCGACGCATGCAGGAGGTTGTAGCCGTCGATGATCAGCTTCATGGGCGGGCGGCAGCCTGCGGGACGGCTCACGCCCCGAGCCGGTATTTGACCCGGCCGCCCACGATCGTGGCCACCGCGCGGCCCTGCAGGACCCAGCCGTCGAAGGGCGAGTTCACGCTCTTCGAGCGGCCCTGCTTCACGTCCACGCGCCAGGAGAGGTCGGGGTCGATGAGCGTGATGTCGGCGGCCGCGCCCGGCCGGAGCGTGCCCCGGCTCAGGCCCAGGATCCGGGCCGGCAGCGTGCTCATGGCCTCGATGAGCCGCGGCCAGCCGATCCGCCCGGGCAGGATCAGCCGCGTCACGGCCAGCCCGACGGCCGTCTCCAGGCCGAGGATCCCGAACGGCGCCCGGTCGATCTCCAGCATCTTCTTCTCGCGGGCGTGGGGGGCGTGGTCGGTGGCCAGGCAGTCGATCGTGCCGTCCACGAGCCCGGCGATGATCGCCTCCACGTCGGCGGCGGTCCGCAGCGGCGGGCTCATCTTGAAGTTGGCGTCGAAGCCCCGCAGGCATTCGTCGGTGAGCGTGAAGTGGTGCGGGCAGGCCTCGGCCGTGACGCGGGCCCCGCGCCGCTTCGCCTCGCGGATCAACGCCACGCCGCCCGCGGTGGAGACGTGCATCACGTGCAGGCGGCCGCCCGTCACCTCCGCGAGGGCGATGTCGCGGCCGATCATCACCTCCTCCGCTGCCGCCGGCATCCCCGTGAGCCCGAGCACGAGCGACACCAGCCCCTCGTGCATCACCCCGCCGCGCGAGAGCTCCAGCACCTCCTCGTGGGCGAGCACGGGCTTGTCGAACATCCGGCAGTATTCCAGCGCCCGCCGCATGAGTTCCGCGTCGTAGACCGGCGCCCCGTCGTCGCTGAAGGCGACCGCGCCGGCCTCGACGAGCTGGCCGATGTCGGCGAGCTCCTTCCCCTCGCGGCCGCGGCTCACGCAGGCCACGACGAACACGTTGCAGGTGTCGGCCCGGGCGGCCTTCTGATGGATGAACTCGACCGCCGCCTGGGTGTCGATCGGCGGCTCCGTGTTGGGGATGCAGGCCACGCTCGTGAACCCGCCCGCCAGGGCGGCCCGCGTGCCCGTCTCGATCGTCTCGTCCTCCTCGCGGCCCGGCTCGCGGAGATGGACGTGCATGTCGATCAGCCCCGGGGCCACGATCAGCCCCGCGGCATCGATCGTCTCGTCGGCCCGCCCCAGCGGCTGGCCGCCGGCATGGCCGACGGAGACGACCAGGCCGTCGCGGACGAGCAGGTCGTCCACCCGGTCGATGCCCTGTGCGGGATCGACGACCCGGCCGCCGCGGATGAGGAGCGTGCCCATCAGACGATCCTCGCGGGGGGCGGGGAGGCGGCCCGCTCGGCCGCGGCGGGCCGCCGCGGCCCGCACGTCAGCCAGAGCACGCCCATCCGCACGGCCAGGCCGTTGGTCACCTGGTCGAGGATCAGCGACTGCGGGCAGTCGGCCACGTCGGCCGTCACCTCGACGCCGCGGTTGATCGGGCCCGGCGCCAGGATCAGCAGGTCCTTCTTGGCCCGCTTCAGCCGCTCGCCGGTCATCGCGTAGAGGTGGGCGTATTCGCGCACCGAGGGAAAGGGGCGGGTGTTCTGCCGCTCGAACTGGATCCGCAGCAGGTTGAGCACGTCGCACCGCGGCACGATGGCGTCGAGGTCGTGCGACACCTCCACGCCGAGTTCCCGCCAGCGGTCGGAGACGAGCGTCGGCGGTCCGCAGACGATCACCTTGGCGCCCAGCTTGACGAGGCCCCAGAGGTTGGAGCGGGCCGTGCGGCTGTGGGCGATGTCGCCGACGAGGCCGACGGTCACCCCCGCGAGGTCGCCCGGCGCGCCGCCGCGGTGGCCGAGCCGCTCGCGGATCGAGAAGATGTCGAGCAGGCCCTGGGTGGGGTGCTCGTGCGGGCCGTCGCCCGCGTTGATCACGCCCACGGAGAGATGCTGGGCGAGGAGATGCGGCGTGCCGGGCGTGGAATGGCGGACCACGACCGCGTCCACGCCCATGGCCTCCAGATTCTTCGCCGTGTCGATGAACGACTCCCCCTTCGAGAGGCTGCTCGACGAGGCCGTGAAGTCCACCACGTCGGCGCCGAGGCGGCGGGCGGCGAGGGCGAAGCTCGTCTTCGTGCGGGTGGAGTTTTCGAAAAACAGGTTGACTATCGTCGATCCGGTGAGCACGGCGAGCTTCCGCCGGCAGCCGTCCGTGGCCTCCTTGAAGAGCGCCGCCGTGTCGAGCAGCAGGCGGATCTCGGCCGGGGTGAGCCGCTCCAGGTCGAGCAGGTGGCGGTGCGACCACGTGGCGGGCACCGTCTCCTGGTCGAACGACTGGGCGGGCATCGAGCGGGAACCCCCGGGTGAACGACCACGACGCGCACGGCGGCGGGCGGGATTCTAGCAAACCTGCGCAGTTTTCCAGGGCTGCCGCCCCGGACGGATGCCCTTGCCCGGTCGCCCGCCGGATCCTACTCTCCCGCCCCAGTCGGTTCCGTCTGCACCGCGGCGGCGGCCGACAACCAGCGCGAGTGATCGACTTCATGATTCCGCACCGCAACGCGTTCCCGGTCGGCCTCCTGCTCGTCGCCGCCCTCCTGACCCTGCAGGCCGGATGCACCTCGGCACTCTCCACGGCGTATCTCCGCGACGCCCTGTGGGACGTCGCCGACCACGCCGCGGAGGCGGCTCCGGACGCGGCCCGGGCCGGGGGCGACCTCGGGCCCGCCGCGGCGGACACCGCCGCCAGCGTGGCGGCCGACGCGGCCGCGGATCGGGCCGACGCCGAACGGCGTCAGGCCGCGATCGAGGAGGCGATGGAACGCCTGGCGAAGATCGGCCACATCGACGCCGCCACCCGCGCGACGCTCGTCGAGACGTTGCAGGCGACCCAGCAGGAGGATTGGCCCGTCGTCATCGAGGCCTTCTCGGCCACGCTCGCCGAGGTGCAGCCGCCACCGCCCGCCGCGGAACCGGAGCCACCGTCCGCGCCGGTCGCCGCGGCCGAGCCGGCGGTCGCGGAGCCGCCACCGGCGGTCGCGCCGCCTCCGCCCGACGAGCAGGACGTCGCCGCCTCCGCCCCACCGGCGCCGCAGCCGCCCGCCGAGCCGCCGCGGCTGGGCCTGCGGAACGGCTGCTTCGCCTCGCGAGTTCGCGCCTGGGGCGTCGTCGACCGGTTCGCGGCCGATCGCTTCCGGCCGGGCCAGGAAGTGATCGTCTACTTCGAGTTGGAGGGGCTGTCGGCCACGGATTCGTCGGCCGGCTGGACGACCTGCATCGACACCACGCTGCGGCTGGTGGCCGACGACGACCGCGAGCTTCACGCCTGGCGGTTCGAGCCGGTCACCGAGACCTGCCCGGCGCGGCGTCACGACTACTTCGCCCGGTACGTGGTGCGGCTGCCGGAGGGGATCTCCGGGGCGTGCCGCGTGGAGGTCTCCGTCACCGATACGCTCGCCGGCACGAAGGCCGCGGCGACGCTCCCCTGCACCGTCGAGTGAGGCGGTGCTTCAGGGTGGCGGCAGCGGCAGCGGCGGCCGTGCTACGGCGGCCGGCGGCGCGGGGACGGCCTCGGGCTGGGCCGCGACGGCGGCCGGCGCGTCCGCGGTCATCGGGAATTGCTCGAGCTGGAGGAGGTCGGCGATGGCCACCGCCGCGTTCCAGCGGTCGGCCTGGGCCTCGACGAAGGCGAGTTCCGTCTCGGTAAGGATCCGCTGGGCCTGCAGCAGCGAGAGGAAGGTCACCTCGCCGCGGGCATAGAGCTGCTGCGTGATCTCCACCGTCTCGCGGGCCTTGGGCAGGATGAACTGCTCGTACCATTCCGCCATCCGCTGAGTCGTGCGGTAGGCGGCGATCGACTGGGCCGCTTGCGTGGCCAGGTCGAGTTCGGTCATGCGCAGACCGGCCCGCGCCGAGGCGATGTCGGCGCGGGCCGCGCGGATGTTGCCCTGATTGCGGTCGAAGAGCGGCACCTCGACCATGACCTGCAAGAGGCCCTGGTTCTGCGGCGGAAAGTCCACCTGTCGCTGATAGCCGCCCAGCAGGTTGATGTCGGGGATCGGCTCGACGACCGCCCGCTCGAGGGCCCACTGCGAGCCCGCCACGGCCGCCTCCGCCGCCCGCGGCCTGGCGTGCCGCCGCACCACCTCCTCCTGGAGCCGCTTGAGGTCGAAGGTGGGCAGCCGTTGCAGGAGGTCGCCCTCGATCGTGCCCACGTCGGCCTGCGGCAGCCCGACGGCGGCGGCGAGCTGCCGGCGGCCCGTCTCGATGAACACGGCGGCGTTCATCAGCCGGACGTCGGCGCGGTCGCGTTCGATGCTCCAGAAGAGGACGTCGGCCTTGGTGCCTTCGCCGGCATCGGCGAGCTGTCGGCCGATCTCGTACGACCGCTTGGCGATGTCGAGGAGGAGCTTGTAGATCTCCAGCCGCCGCTGGGAGACGAGCAGCGCGTAGTAGCTCTGCCGCACGTCGCGGAGCACGTCGAAGCGGGCGCGGATCAGCTCGTATTCCGCCTTCTGCACGTCGCGGAGCGCCGCCTGCTGGGCCAGCCGCAGCTTGCCCGCCGTGACGACGTCCTGGGTCGCGTAGCCGTTCCACTGGCTTGCGGCACCGGCGATCTGCGGCGATCCGCCGGCGAGCATCGGGTTGGGGTAGAGCCGGGCCTGTACCGCCTTGCCGCGGGCGGCCTCCACGGCGGCCAGCGCCGCGCGAAGCTTGGGGTGGCTGCGTTCCGCCAGCGCCACGAACTCGGCCAGCGTCCGCGGCGTGGGGCCGTGATGGGCCGGCAGCGGCAGGGGCACTCGCGTCTCCTCGGGCACCGACCCGAGCGGCACGCCCGGTTCCGCCAGCTTCAGCGGTCCGTCCGGCGGCGACCACGGCTCCGCGGCCGTCCCGCCCGCCGCGCAGCACACCGTCGCGGCCGCCGCGAGAAGCGTCGGCCGCCAGAGCCACGGGCGGATTGTCGGGATGCGCGGCATGATCGCGTGCGTCCTGCACCGGCCTCCGGTGGTGTGAATCCGACCGTGGACGCCGTCACCGCTGGCGTTCGGCCACGTGGCCGAACGGTCGGCGAACGCCGCTTGCCACGGCGGCCGTCCCCATCCACGGTCCGCTCTTCATCGGCACATCCCGCGCAGGCGGTGCAGCCGAAGGTCACGACGGTGCGGCGTGGGCGAATACCGGCGGGCTGGGTACATTGGGCGGCTTTCCCGCAGGCTGCCCGGAGCCCCGGCTCGTGTCCATCCTCCGCGCCGAAAAACTGGAGAAGACGTTTGCCGCCGCGGCCGGTGCCGAGGCGGCGGTGCCCGCCGTGCGGGGCGTGGACCTCGTCGTGGAGCGGGGGGAGTTCGTCGCCATCACCGGCGCCTCCGGCTCCGGCAAGAGCACGCTGCTCCACATGCTCGGCGGCATCACACGGCCGACGGCCGGCCGCGTCCTGCTCGAGGGCACGGACCTGGCGACGCTCGACGACGACGCCCTGGCCGCCGTCCGCCGGCGCCGCATCGGCTTCGTTTTTCAGCGGTACAACCTGCTTCCCGAACTCACGCTCGTGGAGAACGTCGCCCTGCCGCTGGTGCTCGACGGCCGCCGCCGCGGACCCGCCGAGGCGGCGGCTCGCCAGGCCCTCGAGGCCGTCGGCATGGCCCACCGGGCGACCCATCGGCCCGACGGCCTGTCGGGCGGCGAGCAGCAGCGCGGGGCGATCGCCCGGGCCCTGGTGACGGCCCCGGCCGTCGTCCTCGCGGACGAGCCGACCGGCGCCCTCGACTCGGTCAACTCCCAGCGGGTCGTGGACCTGCTGCGGGATCTGGTCGCCAGCCGCGGCCAGACGGTGATGCTCGTGACCCACGACCCGTCGATCGCGGCGGCTGCCGGCCGCACGATCCGCATGCGGGACGGCCGCATCGAGTCGGACACCCGCCGCGAGGCGGCGGCGGTGGCGGGATGAGACTCTGGCGGCTGCTCGTGCGGCAGTGGCGTAGCCGGCCGGGGCGGGCCCTGGCCACGATCGCGAGCGTCGCCGTGGCGGTGGGCGCCGTCGTCGCCACATGGGTGTCGGCCGACGCCTCGCGGGCCGGCTATCGGCGGCTCACCGAGGCCGTGGACGGCGTGCCGGCGATCGACGTTTCGCAGCGCGGCGGCGGCCGCTTCCGCGCCGATGCCATGCCGCGGCTCGTGGACGTGCCGGGCGTGCGGGCGGTGGTGCCGCTCTTCTTCCGGCCCACGCTCCTGCGGGTCGGCGAGAACCGGGTGCGCGAGATCGCGGTGGGCGTGGATGCCGAGTCACTCGTCGCTGCCGGCCTCCTCGAATTGACGGCCGGCGAACCCTGCCGCGAGGACGACGAGCTCGTGCTCGACGCGGGGCTCGCCGAGAGCCTGGGGAAGAAGGTGGGCGACGAGTTGCTGTTCTTCGCCCGCCGGCGGGTCGCGCGGATGCGGGTCACCGGGCTGGCCAAGCCGCAGTCGCTCCGCTGGTTCGCCGAGGGCGCCGGCGTGGTGGTGGACATCCAGGCGCTGGAGGCGATGTCGCTGGCCCGCGGGATGGTGGACCGGGTACGGATCGCCGTGGCCTCCACCGGCCGCCGGGCCGCCGTTCTCGCCGCCGTGTCCGCGCGGCTGCCACGGGAATTGCTCGCCGAGGTTCCGGCCGGCAAGGCCGCGATGGCCGAGGACGTCCTGCATGCCGCCAACCTCGGGCTCGACTTCGTCACCGCCCTGACGGTGGCCATGGCCTGGTTCATCGTCGGCAACGCGATGCTCATGAACGTCACCGAGCGGCGCAGGGGCTTCTCGCTCCTCCGGCTGCTCGGGGCGACGGGCCGGCAGGTGCGGCGGATGGTGACCGGCGAGGCGGCGGTCCTCGGGGGCTTGGGCGCGGCGGCCGGCGCGGTGGCGGGACTGGCCGCAGCCGGCCCGATCTCCGCCGGGATTTCCCGGGCGCTCCAGGCGCCCGTGGCGACGCTCGTCGTGCATCCGCTCGTGATCCCGTTGGCGGTGCTGCTCGGCGTGGCCGTGGCCGTGGCCGCCGCCTGGTGGCCGGCCCGCCAGGCGACGCGGGTGGACCTGCTCGAGGGGCTCGCCGCCGCGCCCGCGCCGCCGCGCGGGGGCGTGTCGTGGCGGTTCGTCGCGACGGTCGCGGTGCTCGTCGGCCTCGCGGCCGTCAACCAGGCGCTCGTGATCGCCGAGCTGCTGCCGCCGCGGGCCGCCGTGCCGGGGGGCATCTTCCTGCTCCTCGGCTTCGTGGCCACGACCCCCCTGGTCCTGCCGCCGATCGTCCGGCTGCTCGCCGCCCTCGTGCCGGATGCCTGGCGGACCGAGCGCGGCCTGGCCCTCGAGCAGATCCTGCGGCAGCCGGTGCGGACCGCGCTCACGACCGGCGTGCTCGTCGTCGCCGTCACCAACGGCATCGGGCTGGGGCATGCGATCCGCGACAACGTGGACGACGTGCTCGGCTGGTACGGCCGGATGATGAAGGCCGACTGGCTGCTGACCCACGCCGGCATGGTGGCCGCCGGCCGCGGCGCCGAGGGGGCCGACCAGCGGGCGGTCGAGCAGGACGTGCGGCGGATCGCCGGCGTCCGCGACGTCGAGGGGATCGGCGTGGCGCCGGCCCGGGTCGCCGGCGTTGCCTGCGTGATCGTGGCCCGCGACCTGCCCGCGGGCCGGCCGCTGCCCCTGGAGCCCGTCGGCGCCACGGTCGAGGACGTGCGGGCGGCGCTCGATCGCGGCGAGGCCGTGGCGGGCACGGTGCTGGCGCGGCGCACGGGCTTTCAGCCCGGCGACGAGGTGGCCGTGGAGGTCTTCGGCCGGACGACGAAAGTGAGGATCGCGGCGCTCGTGGTGGACTACACCTCGGGCGGCGCCTCGCTCCACCTGCGGCGGGACGCCGCGCGGCGGCTGTTCGGGATGGAGGCGGCCGACCTGATCCTCGTCACGGCGGAGGCGGGCCGCACCGCTGCCCTCCGCGAGCCGCTGGCCGCCGTCGCGGCGGAGCACCGCATGCTGCTGCGGTCGTTCGGCGACGTGCAGGGCTTCATCGACGCCGTGGTCGGCGGCGTGGTCGGCTCGCTGTGGGCGATCCTCGGGCTGGGCTTCGTGGTGGGCAGCCTGGGCGTGGCGAACACGGTGACCATGAACGTGCTGGAGCAGCGGCGGGCGCTCGGCCTGCTGCGGGCGGTGGGCATGACGGGCGGCCAGGTGACGCGGATGGTGGTCCTGCAGAGCCTGCTGCTCGGGGCCGCGGGCGGGATCATCGGCACGGTGGGCGGCCTGACGACGGCGCTGTTCATCCAGTTGGCGAGCCAGCCCCTGCTCGGTCATCCGATCGAGGCGCGGTTGCGTCCGGGCGTGGTGGCGGCGAACGTCGCCGCCGCGATCGTGGTGACGGCCCTGGCCGCCTGGCTCCCGGCCCGTCGCGCGGCGCGACTCGACCTGCTCGAGGCGATTGCGGCGGAGTGAGGCCAGGTGTCCGGCGGGCGCCGGGCCGCGGAATGCCGGATTCCGCCCGGCCGCGCGTGACGCGCCGGCGGCCGCCGGATAGGGTTCGGCGACGCGGCCGGGATGCGGCGTCTCCTGCGACGAGGAGATGCGGCCCATGCAGACCCAGCCCCAGGTGTCGTTCGACGACCTGCCCGTGGACGAGTCGGTTCGTGCCGCCGCCCTCGATCACGTGGCCCAGCTCGAGCGGCATTGCGGCCGGATCACCGGCTGCCACGTGGTCGTCGCCCAGCCGCATCGCCACCATCGGGCGGGCCGCCTGTATTCGGTTCGCGTGGACGTCGTCGTGCCCGGCGGCGAGATCGTCGTCAACCGCGACCAGCACCTCGATCACGCCCACGAGGACGTGTTCGTGGCCCTGCGGGACGCCTTTCTCGCGGCCCGCCGCCGGCTCGAGGACCACGTCCGCCGCACCCGCGGCGCGGAGAAGGCCCACGTGCCGCGGGCCCGCGGCCGGATCGCGCAGATCTTCCCGCTCCAGGGCTACGGCTTCATCACCACGGCCGACGGCCGGGAGATCTACTTTCACCGCCATGCCATCTCCGACCAGGAGTTCCGCATGGCCGACGTGGGCAGCCCGGTGTTCTACACCGAGGAGGAGGGGGACGCGGGGCCGCAGGCCGCCGCCGTTCACCTCGAGCATCCGCACGCCCGCGGCCCGCGCCGCGGCGCATCGTCCGGGGGGGCCGCACCATGACGCTCGCGCACGCGGTGGAGTCGTTCGACGTCGCGATTCCGGCGATCGGCACGAAGGGGGCGGCGCTCACGCTTCCCGGCCGGCTCGCGCTGCCGACGCCGCCGACGGGGCTCGTCCTCTTCGCCCACGGCAGCGGCTCGAGCCGCACCAGCCCCCGCAACGCCTTCGTGGCCTCCGTCCTCCACGAATCGTGGATCGGCACGCTGCTGTTCGACCTACTCACGGAGCAGGAGGCCACCGACCGCGTCAACGTGTTCGACGTGGCCCTGCTGGCGGAGCGGCTCCTGGCGGCGGTGCGATTCGTGGCCGGCCTCGAGCAGACGCGGCACCTGCCGCTGGGCCTGTTCGGCGCGAGCACCGGCGCGGCCGCCGCGATCGTGGCCGCCGCCCGCGAGCCGCGGGTGGCCGCGGTCGTCTCGCGCGGCGGCCGGCCCGACCTCGCCGGCCGCAAGCTCGGCACCGTCCACGTGCCCACCCTGCTCATCGTCGGCGAGGCCGACACGGAGGTGCTGGCCCTCAACGAGCGGGCCTATGCCCTGCTCGAGTGCGACCGCCGGCTGGCCGTGGTGCCCGGTGCCACGCACCTTTTCGAGGAGCCGGGCACGCTCGAGGCGGCGGCCCGCCTGGCCGCCGAGTGGTTCGCCAAGCACCTGCAGATGCAGTGCTGAAGGTCCGTCCGCAACCCGGGAGCCCCACCATGAACACGGTCACGTTTGCCGATCGCGAGGAGGCCGGCTGGATGCTCGTGGAGCGGCTCCGCGGCGAGTCGCTGGAGAAGCCGCTCGTGCTGGCGATCCCGCGGGGCGGCGTCGAGGTCGGTGCGGCGCTGGCCCGCGGACTGGGCGCGGAGCTCGACGTGGTGCTGTCGCGGAAGCTGCGGGCCCCGCACCAGCCGGAGTTGGCGCTGGGCGCCGTGTCCGAGTCGGGCGAGGTGTACCTCAACCACTTCGCCAGCGCCATGACCGACGCGGGCGATGCCTACGTGGAGGCGGAGCGGCAGCGGCAGATGGCCGAGATCGGCCGCCGGCGGGCGCTCGTGCGGGCGGTGCGGCCGCCGGCTCCGATCGCGGGCCGGACGGTGATCCTCACCGACGACGGCATCGCCACCGGGGCCACGATGATCGCGGCGCTGCACACCGTGCGGGCGGCCGGCGCCCGCGAGATCATCGTCGCCGTCCCCGTGGCCGCGCCGGACCGGATCGACGCCATCCGCCCGCTCTGCGACCGGGTGGTCTGCCTCCAGGAACCCGAGGCCTTCTGGGCGATCGGCCAGTTCTATCGCGACTTCGAGCAGGTGGAGGACGAGCGGGTGCTGGAGCTGCTTCGCGACTACGGCCGGCCGGAGACGAAGTGGGAGCGGGCCGGCGCGGAACCGGCCCACCGCTGAAGGCGGCGGCCGGAGATCCCGGGGCTGCCGCGCTCGCCGCCGCCGCCCCTGACGCCCGGGGGCGGCCGCTGGTATCCTGCGGCCGCGGCGGCATCGCCGCCGCTTCTCCGGGTGTCGCCGCATGCCAGAGCCTTCGCCCGCCACGCTCCGCCGCGGGCTGGGTCTGTGGCAGGCCACGGCCCTCAACGTCTCCAACATGGTGGGGATCGGGCCGTTCATCACCATCCCCCTGTTCATCGCCAAGATGGACGGGCCGCAGGCCCTCGTGGCCTGGGTGCTGGCCGCGGTCCTCGTGCTCTGCGACGGGCTCGTATGGAGCGAGTTGGGCGCGGCCCTGCCGGGCAGCGGCGGCTCCTACCACTTCCTCTCCACCATCTACGGGCAGACCCGCTGGGGGCGGCTGATCCCCTTCCTTTTCGTCTGGCAGTTCGCCGTCTCGGGCACGCTGGAGATGGCCTCGGGCTACATCGGAGCGCTCGACTACCTCGCCTACATCGTCCCCGACCTCGCCACCTGGAGGCTGCCCGGCGGGCCGGCCACGCTGGCCGCCCTCGCGGCCCTGGCGATGACGGCCGTGCTCTGCCGGCCGATCGGCTTCCTCGGGCCGCTGGGCGTCGTGCTGGCCGCGGGCACCATCGTCACGGTGTCCGTGGTGATCGTCTCCGGGATCGCCAACTTCCGCCCCGAGCTGATCACCCTGCCGCCCGACGCCTTTCGCATCGATCGGGGCTTCTTCGCCGGCCTGGGGGGCGCGATGCTGATCGCGATCTACGACTACCTCGGCTACTACAACGTCTGCCACCTCGGCGACGAGGTCGTGGAGCCGGGCCGGACCATCCCCCGCGCCGTCGTGATCTCGATCCTGGTCGTGGCCTCGATCTACCTGTGCATGAACACCGTGATCATCGGTGTCGTGCCCTGGCAGCGGGCGATGGCCTCGCCGAACATCGCCGCGGAGTTCATGGAGACGCTCTACGGCCGCACCGTGGCGGTGGGCTTCACGGCCCTCATCCTCTGGACCGTGGCCGCCTGCCTGTTCGCCATCCAGCTCGGCTACTCGCGGGTGCTGTATGCGGCCGCCCGCAATCGGGACTTCCTCGGCATCTTCGCCCGCGTGCATCCGGTGCACGGGTATCCGGGGGCGGCGCTCGTCTGCCTGGGGCTCTTGACGGCGGTGTTTTGCTACTGGCCGCTGCCGAAGGTGATCGACGCGGCGGTCACCGTGCGGATCGTGGTGCAGTTCATCGGTCAGATCGTCGGGCTCCACCTGCTGCGGCGCCGGCTGCCGGCGGAGCGGATGCCGTTTCGCATGTGGCTCTATCCGCTGCCCAGCCTGATCGCGCTGGCGGGCTGGCTGTTCGTGCTCGGCACGTCGAGCGTCGCGGCCCTGACGCTGGCCGCCGCCGTGCTGGCGTCGGGCACGGTCGCGTTCCTGCTGCGGGAGCGCTGGGTGCGGGCCGCCGCTGTGCTCGCCGCCGTCCTCGCGGTCCGGTCGGCGGCGCCGGCCTGGGCGGACGACCCGTCCCCGGCCGCACCGGCGAACGATCTCGCCTCCCGCGGCGTGGAGGTGGCGATGGACGTCCGGGCCGACCTGCCGGCGGCCGTACTGCGGTTCGACGCTCCCCAGGGCGAGGCCGACCTGAAGCCGCTCGCCGGGCCCGTCGAATGGGAGCGGTTCAGCGCCGACTCCGTCAATGCGCCGGTCGCGGTGACGATCGAGCCGTTCGCCGTGGCGGGCACGCGGCTGGCGCACCGCGTGCATGCATCCTTCGCGCTCCACGCGCCGCTCGAGCGGCTGCAGGCCGACGAGACGCTCCGCCGATCGCTCGGGGCCGAGGCGGCCGCCGACGGGAAGGCCGCGACCGCCCGGCTGCTCACCGCCGAGGAACTGGCCGCGGCCGGCATCGTCGCCGATGCCGGCGGACGCGAGCGGCTCGTCGCCCTCGATCTGCCGCTGCTCAACCGGGTGCGGATCCGCGGCGTGGTGCGGACCGTGGCGACCGAGCACCCCGACGGGGTCGAGGTGGCCTGGCAGTTCGACGATCGGCTCCGCGACCATCCGCAGTGGCGGCCCACCTGGACCCGCCTGGAGGAGAACGAGCTCGGCGCGCGGGTCGCCGGGGAGCCGCAGCCCTACGGCGGCTGCGGCGGCATCGTCGCCGTGCGCCGGCTGGCCGCCGCCGGCGGCCTCGACCTGCTCGCCGTGGAATCAAGGATGGTGCTCGCCGAGCCGGAGGCGTGGTTCCAGGGCGGCAACCTGCTGCGGTCGAAGATCCCGCTGGCGACGCAGGAGGGCGTGCGGTCGCTGCGGCGGCGGTTGGAGTCGGCCCGCTGACGGCCGGCCCCGTGCGTCGCGGCGGTCAGCCGCCGGCCGCGGTCGCCAGGCTCGTCTCGGGCTGCCAGATGGAGAGGAACGTGGGCAGTTGGCCGCGGTCGAGGCCCGGCAGGTTGAGCGGCATCATCGCCGCCTGCTGGGGTGAGTTGGGCGTGACGTCGAACTGCGTGTGGGCCCGGTCGTTGTCGCGGCGCAGCATCACGACCGCGGCGGTCGCACCCAGTCGGGCCCGGCCGCGGGCCTCGGCCACGGCGTCGTCGAGGTAGCCGAGCCGGTCCACGAGGCCCGCGGCCCGCGCCTGCTCGCCGTCCATCACCCGGGCGTCGAACACCTCGGCGTCTGTGGCCACGGCCGGCCGCGCGGCGTGGATCTGGCGCTTCATGCGGTCGTGGAACCCGGTCGCCAGCCCCTGGAGCATGGCCAATTCCGCCGGATCGAGCGGTCGCACCGGGGAGGCGGCGTCCACCCGCGGCCCGGCCTTCACCGGCCTGGCCACGACGTTGAACTGCCCCATCGCCTCCTGGAGATTGTAGGTGTTGAGGATCACGCCGAGACCGCCGACGATGGTGGTCGGATGGGCCACGATGGCGTCGGCCGCCGTGGCCAGCAGATAGGCGCCGCCCGTGCCCACGTCCATCAGGCAGGCCACGACCGGCACGCCGCGGCGGCTGCGGAACTCCCGCAGGTCGCGGGCCATGATGTCGCAGGCGGTGACGCCGCCGCCGGGGCTGTTGATCCGCAGCACCACCGCCGCCACCCGCGGGTCTGCGGCGAGGGCGTCGAGCTTCTCGCGAAACAGCGCCACCGGATTCTCGCCCATCGAGCCGAAGCCACCGAGGTTGCGGTTGAGCAGGATGCCGTCCACGTCCACAATGGCCACCGTGCCGCCGGACCCGGCGGCCCCCTCGACGGTCACCGTCGCGAGCCGCGAGGCGCGGTTGTCGGTGCGCATCGACGTCACGAGGTTGCCCGACATGCCGAGGTCGCCGGTCATGTTCATCGAGCCGGTCATGGCCATGTCGCCGGTCATGTCCATGGAGCCGTCCATGCAGACCCGCATCGGCTTCGACCGACAGCCGGCCGCGGCGCAGGCCAACAGGAGCACGAGCAGCAGCCTCCGCGACGACCGCATGAATGGATTCTCCGCGTCCCCCGGCCTTCATCCGGGAGATCGTCATCCGTCCCGTCCGAATCCGCCGCGTCGCCCCGGGCAGGAACAAGCCCCGCGCTCGCGGTGCCCCCCGCAGGTCGCCCCGGGGCGTTCGGCCGCCTGGGCCGCCCCGTCCGCCTGAAGCCTCGTTGCCCGGGTCGCGCATGTTCGCCACTTCCGCCGAACCCCCCGGCTCGCCGTCCTGGCCGCGGCCAGGCGACGTGCTGGTCGTGCCGTTGTCGCTCGATCACGCGGACGACGTGCTCGCCGGGCTGGAGCCGTTGCTGTCGCGGGCGGAGCGCGGCCGCGCGGCTCGGCTGGTGCCGTCGGCCAGCCGCAGGTTCGTCGCCGGCCGCGGCCAACTGCGGCGGCTGCTCGCCCGCATCGTCGGCGACCCGCCGGAGTCGCTCGCGATCGAGGCCGGTCCTGCGGGCAAGCCGATCCTGGGCGGCCGGCATGCGGGCCGCTGCCATTTCAACGTCAGCCATTCGCGGGACCGGTGCCTCGTGGTGGTCTCCGCGGACGGGCCCGTGGGCATCGACATCGAGTGCCTGGCCGCGACCCACACCCCGGCCTGGGCCGACACGATCGCGGGCTCGATTCTCGCGGCGGACGAGTTCGCCGCCTACCGGCTGCTGCCCGCGCCGCGGCGGCCGATCGCGGTGCTCGAGGCGTGGGTGGCGAAGGAGGCCGTGCTCAAGGCGACCGGGCAGGGTGTCGCGGCGGGTGTGCGGCATCTGGCCCTTCCGCATCCGCTCCCGCGGGCGGCCCTGCGACCGGGGGCGGACCCGATCCCGGCGACGTTCGCGGCCGTTTCGGGCACGGCGCCGGGCGGCTGGGCCGTCTGCCTGCTCGACCTCGATCGCGACCATCGGGCCGCCCTCGCCTGCCCGCGCCCGGCATGCAGGCTGTCGCTCGTGCCCGGTGTCGATGCGTGCTGATACGGTTTCAGCCCGCACCCGGCTCGCTACCGCCGGGCCCGCAGGGGCCCGAGGCTGCGATCGACCTCGATGGCCAACCCGCGGACGGCCGCCGGATCGTAGCGGCGCTCGGCCGCCGCCGCCCGCAGCGCCGGCGACCACGCGAGCGGCTGCCCGGGCGGCAGATCGACCAGGGCGAAGGCCCGCTTCGTGGGCACTCCGAGGAGAAACTCGTCGGCATCGACGTGGATCGCCCGGTCCTCCCTGGTGCCCGGCGCGATCCAGCGCGGCGGATCGTCGGCCACCGCCAGGCTGCCGTCGGTCCGGCGGGCGAGCAGCCATACGCAGGCCGAGCAATCGCCCGACGCCGGATCGACCCACACGAAGTGCCGCGTGAGGAAGTCGGCGTGGCGGCCGTCCCGTACGAGGAGCGACTCGGCGTCGAACACCTGCACGGTCTCCGATTCACCCGCGGCCCGCAGGCCCTCGAGCCCCTTGCCGTTCTGCGCGAGGATCTGCCGCCCCAGGAAGTCGATGCCGGCTGCGGCCGGCGGGTTGTCCGTGTCGACCACCGTGAGCACGCCGGCCACCGGCACCGCGTAGCCCACGCCCACCTCGTCGATCCGGTGCCGTGGCCCGCCATCGGGCCCGGCGATCGGCCGCACCGTGGCCAGCACCACGAGGGTGAACTGGCCGAGCCGGTCGCGGACCGCCTGGGCGACGGCGGTGGTGTCGCCCGCGGCGATCCGTGGCGCGGCGGCCAGGATCAGACGGTTCCAGCGGGCGGCGTCGCGGTCGCCCACCGGGGTGCCGGCCGGCACCAGGGGCAGCGGCCGGGTGGCCGCGGGCGGCTGGCCGGCGGCCGGGCCGCCCAGGGCGGCCAGGAGCACCGCGACGCAGGCACGGCGGAGAACGGCGGCCGATGGTGCCATATGCTATCTCCGCGACGGGCGTGGCCCGCGGCGGCAATCCTCGGGAAACCGGATCGTGGAATCAAGGCAGGTTTCGGCGGGCGGGCCGCCGTTGGTCGAGCTGCGGGACGTCGCCAAGACCTACCGCGACGGCGGCGTGCGGGCGCTCGACGGCGTGTCGCTGGCGATCCCCGCCGGCGACTTCGTCTCCATCGTGGGGCCGAGCGGCTGCGGGAAATCGACGCTCCTCCACATGATCGGCGCGCTCGACGTGCCGACCGCCGGCGAGGTGCGGTTCCGGGGCACGCCGCTGGCCGCCATCCGCGATCTCGACCGCCTCCGGGCCCGGGAGATCGGGTTCGTGTTCCAGACCTTCTACCTCCTGCCCAACCTCACGGCTCGCGAGAACGTGCAGCTGCCGATGTTCGGCGACGGGCGGTCCGAGGCCGACCGGGTGGCGCGGGCCGACGACCTGCTCGCCCGCGTGGGTCTCGACGCCCGCCGCCACCACCTCCCGGGCCAGATGTCGATCGGGCAGCGGCAGCGGGTGGCGATCGCGCGGGCGCTGGCCAACGGCCCGGCTCTGGTGCTCGCCGACGAGCCGACCGGCAGCCTCGACAGCCGGAGCGGCGGCGAGGTGATGGACCTGTTGGGCCGGCTCCACGCCGAGCAGGGCACCACGCTGGTCGTCGTCACGCACGACGCCGCGGTGGCCGCCCGCGGCCGGCGCACGATCCGCATGCTCGACGGACGGATCGTGACGGACGGCATCCCGGCGTGAGCGGCACGCGTGGGGGGCCGCTCATGCTCCGGCGGCCGCGGCGACGTCGGCCAAAGACTCGTCGATCGCCGCCGCCAGGGCGGTCGCGTGGGGCTGGGCCACCATGCTGTGGTGATGGCCGGGCACGATCCGCACCTCCACCGACCGCGCGAAGTGGCCCCAGCCGCGATCCTCGGGCTCGTCGGTGCGGAAGGGCACCTCGCTCGGCCGGAAGAGCAGGACGTCGATCGGGGACCATTGCGGCCGATACGTCTCGCACAGCGACACGTGATGGGCGAACAGCATCCGCAGGTCGGCCAGGATCCGGTTGGCGAGCTCCTCCGGGGCCTGCTCGTCCACGATGCCCAGCCGCCGGGCGTGCTGCCAGAGGAACGGCAGCTGCTCCTCCGGGCTCATGCGGGCCAGCGTCTCGAGATCGACGTCGAGGCCGTACTCCATCCCGGCGTGGAACGCCCGACCGTTCGCCGCGACCGGATGCGCCGCCTCGGGAAGCGCGGAGTCGATGAGCAGCAGCCGCTCGACCGATTCGCCGGCCGCGAGGATCTGGCGGGCGACCTCCGCGGCCACCACGCCGCCGAGCGACCAGCCGCCGAGCAGGTAGGGCCCCGTCGGCTGCCGCGACCGGATCGCGGCCACGTACTCGGCGGCCATCTCCTCGAGCGTCTCGGGCAGCCGCTCGCGGCCGTGAATGCCCCGCGCGCGGACGCCGTACAGCGGCCGGCCGGCCGCGACGGCCCGGGCCAGGTCGCGATAGCAGGCCACGATGCCGCCCGGCGGATGCACCAGGAACAGCGGCGCGAGGTCGCCGGCGGGCTTGAGCGGCACGAGCAGCGGATGCGGCCCGCCGCCCGGCGCCGCCTCGGCCACCGCGCCGTCGTAGGCAGCCACGGACTCGCGACCGAACCGGGCCTCCATCTCGGCCGGGTGCAATTGCACGAGCCGCCGCGCGATCTGCGCGATGTCGGCGAGGTCGAAGAGCAGCGCCGTCGGCACGTGCACTCCGAGCCGCTCCCCGAGCCGGGCCGTGAGCAGCGCCGCCTGCAGCGACGTGCCGCCGAGGTCGAAAAAGTTCTGGTGCACCCCGACCCGTTCCAGGTCGAGCGTCTCCTGCCACAGCTCTGCCAGCTGCCGCTCGAGCGCGGTCGAGGGCGGCACGAGACCGTCGCGGCAGGCGTCCGCGGGAACCGCGTCGGGCAGCCGCCCGCGATCGATCTTGCCGCCGGCCGTGAGGGGCAGGTCGGC
>JBIPLS010000235.1:0-3558 GCA_044368305.1 Pirellulales bacterium | reverse complement strand
TGCCAGGCGGTCCGCAGGCCGCCGGGCCGCTTGGCCGCCTCGCCCTGCGCCCAGCCGAGCGTCTCGCCGAGGGCGTCGAGCCGGTCCACGGGGATCTCGGGCGGCCGCTCGGGCAGCGCCGCCAGCCGATCCCGGATCCGCGCGATGATCGGCCGCTTCAGTTCCTCGTCCACGGGCAACAGCGACGCGATCTCGTCCACCCGCTCCACGCTCGGCAGCGCCTTGAGCTTCTCCTTGCGGTCGAGCAGCTCCGCGCGGGAGTCGGCGATCGACAGGGCGTACCACACGCTCTGGTCGCACTCCTCGAGCAGCTTCTTCTCCACCGCCACGCTCTCCAGGCCGTCGGCCTGCAGGTTGAGCAGGTTGTGGTCGTAGTCGAGCTCGTGGAGGCCGCCGGCCAGGGCCATCGTGCCGGCCATCGCCGCCAGGGCGACGAACCGCGGATGCCGGAAGATCGGCGCCAGCCACGAGTGCACCGGCACCGGTTCGGGGATCCGGCCCCCCAGCGGGCCGCGATCGACGATCGCCACCACCGCCGGCAGCACCAGCAGCTCGGCCGCGCAGCACAGGAGGATGCCACCGCCGGCGATCATCCCCAGCTCGGCCACGCCCACGAAGCTCGTCAGCGCCGCGCAGAAGAAGGCCACGGCCGTGGTGATGGCGCCGGTGAGGATGCCGGGGCCGACGGCGGCGCTCGTCTCCAAAAGCGCCGCCTCGCAGGTGTGCCCCGCCCGCCGCAGCTCCAGGTAGCGGCCGATGTAGTAGGTGCCGTAGTCGATGCCCACGCCGATCATCGTGACGGTGAAGGTCACGCTGAGGATGTTGAGGTGGCCGACGCTCGCCGTGGCCCAGCCGAAGGCCCAGGCCATGCCGATCACGAGCACGGCGTTGGCCATCAGGGCGTGGCGGATGCCGCCGAAGCCGGCGATGATCACGATCACGACCGCCGCCAGGGACAGGCCGCTGGCCCAGACCATCGACTGCTGGCTCGACCGCATCTCGTCGTCCTCCATCACCGGCAGGCCGGTGAGGCCGATCGTGACGTCGGGATGCCGCGTGCCCACGGCCGCGATGATTCGCCGCAGCTCGTCGGTGGCGGCCGACGCGCCGGCGAAGCCCCCCTCGGCCTTCGTCAGCCGCAGGAGCACGAATCCCAGGCGGCCGTCCTTGGCGAGCAGGTGCTCGCTCGACAGGTCGCGGAGCGTGGCCAGCGATTCCGGCATCCCCGGCCACGGGGAGACGTATTCCGTCTGCCGCAGGTCGGCCGCCAGGGCCGGCGACTCCATGCCCGCCAGCAGCGCCTCGCTGTACCGCTCCAGGGCCGCGCCGGGCGGCTCGGGCTGCCCCGGCAGGCCGCCGCTCACCATCTGCCCCGCCATGCCGGCGACCATCGTGCCGACCTTCAGCTGCGCCCAGCCGCCGGCGATGATCGGCTCCGTCCGCTCGATGAAGCGGTCGATGTCCGCGAGGTCGGCGGGCGAGAGGTAGTGGAGGCCCTTGGCGCGGATCCGCGACAGGTCAACCTCGTGGAGCACCGAGCGGAACAGGTCGCCCTCGCGGGCCACCGCGCGGGACAGTTCCCCGAGGACGACGATCACCGCGTCCCGCGACCGGCCCTCGACGACGATCACCGCGTCGTCGTCCTCGCCGAACTCGCGGATGTAGTCGATCCACAGTTTGTTGTAGTCGCTCTCCGGGTCGAGCAGGTCCACGCGGCTCACCTTGTAGCCGAGGTGCCGCGCGGTCCAGAGGCCGGACAGGCAGGCGGAGACGACGGCCGCGAGCACGATCGCCGCCGGCCAGCGGAGACAGGCGTGCGTCCAGGCCACGAGGCCGCGGCCGAGCAGGCTCGCGGGCGCATGGGGTGGCCGCGCCGGCTCGTCGTCGCCCGGGCCGGTGTCGAGCGCTGGGTCGTGGATGTGCAGCATCGCGGCGCGGGGTGGCGGAGGAATCGGGGGCGGGATGGTAGGGAACCTGCGGGTCCCGGCCAAGGCCCGATTCGCCACGCGCCGGCGGCCCGGGCAAGGTGGGCAAGGCCTGCGAAATCGCCCCGGAAATCATTGGGCCGCACCGCCACCGCAGGCCGAAAACTCCCCGGGGAGACGGCGGACCGCCGCCGTCCGGAGGGGCCTGTCGATCCGGGGGGAATCGCATGGGTGGGCGCGCGTTGCTGCTGGCCTGCGGGCTGGCGCTGGTGGCCGGGGTGATCCGGGCCGCCGAGTCACCGACCGTGCCGCAGGGCGGCATCGCCGCGGCGCTGGCCGACGCGGGAACCGCGGGCCGCGACACGCGGCGCCGGGCCGCCGAGGCGGTGCGGCCGGAGCGCATGCCCGCCGCGCACCGTGCGCTCGCGGAGCAGACGCTGCGGTCGGCCACGTTCTTCCGCCGCCTGCCCGCCGAGACGGTGACCTGCGATCCTGCGCTGCTCGAGTTCGTGCTCGAGAAGCCGGAGGCGATGGTGGACCTGTGGCGGGCGCTGGGCATCAGCCGCCTGGCGCTCGATCCGGTCGCGCCGGGCCAGTGGCGGCTCGCCGACGGCTTCGGCACCACCGGCGTCGTGCGGCTCTTGCGGCACGAGCGGCACGACCGCGGCGGGGTGTTCGTGTTCCACGGCCGGGGCGGCTACAGCGGCCCGCTGGCGCCGCGACCGCTGACGGGCTCCTGTCTGGTGGTGGTCCGCCACGAGACGGCCGCGGCCGACGACCAGGCCCGGTCCCGGCAGACCGTGCAGATCGACGCCTTCCTCGACGTGGACGGCCTCGGCCTGGAGATCGTCACCCGCACGCTGCAGCCGCTGATCGTCCGCTCCGCGGCGGCGAACCTGCACGAGATCTGCCTGTTCGTCACGCAGTTCGCGGCGGCGGCCCGCCGCAATCCCGTGGGTGCCGAGCGGCTCGCCGAGCGGATGAGCCGCACCCCGCCGCAGGATCGCCGTGCGCTGGCCCGGCTGGCGGCGGGGTCGCGGGCGACGGGAACGCCGCTGGCGGTCTCGCCCGAGCAGATGCAGGCGGAACTCGCCGCCCGCTGGATGCCGGCCGACGAGACCGTCCCGACCCGGCGGTGACGCGGCCCGTGGCGTTCGCGACGAACGCCCGCGGCATTGCGGCAGGATCATGCCTGTCCAGTTCCCGCTGTTGCCTTGATGCTTCCGGCGCCGGCCAGGCTCCCACTGTCGCTTTGCCGCCGCCTCGCTGGTGTGTATATTGTCGCACAAGGAGCTACACATGGCCACCAATCTGGCGATCGATCCGACGCTTTTGGAGCGGGCGTTGCAGGTCAGCGGTGAACGCACCAAGAAGGCCGCCGTGACGAAAGCCTTGCAGGAGTTCATCGCCCGTCGGGAGCAGCGTCGCTTGGCGGACTTGTTGGGGAAGTTGGAATGGGATTCCTCTTTTGACTACAAGGCCGAACGCTCGCGGCGCACATGATGCTGATGGTGGACACCAGTGTCTGGTCGTTGGCCTTGCGCCGAGACGTCGCCGGCGGCCAGCCGGAAGTTCGGCATCTGGAGCGGGCTCTGCTCGGTGCACAGCCCGTCGTGACGACGGGGCTCGTTCT
>JBIPLS010000099.1:0-12422 GCA_044368305.1 Pirellulales bacterium | reverse complement strand
AGGTGCTGCGGCAGTTGAAATCGTGGGGAACGCGAGCGCTGCGGCAGAAGGACGGCGTGAACAGCGTGGGTCCGGCCCGCCGCCGCTGGTGGACCGAGGGCGGCAGCCGGCGGCAGGTGTTTCGCGAGGGTGATCTCGCGGCGGTCATCGCCTACGTGACGGAATGCCAGGGGGTGCCCACGCGCCGGCCGCCATCGGCGTGAGTGAAGCAGGTGCCGCGTACCGATATCCGTGAAGCCCGAGGCGCAGTGGGGATGGCAGGTCGATGCCCGTGAAGCCCGAGGCGCGAGCCGAGGGTGATGCGGATAGGTTCGAGTGAAGCGGCGCGTATTCCCTCAGCTTGCGCTTCGGGCTTCCCGGCAGCGGTGGAGCGCCGGCGTGAGCGAGAGGATGCGTTGCGGTGAAGCGCAGGCGTTAGGGGGAGGACGCATGGCGGTGGAGCGCCGCGTGCGGGAGCAGCGGCACAGGGCGGTAGGAGACCGCCGCTCCGGCAGGACAAGGCAGCCCTCGTGCGACGCTGCACGCAGCGGCCGCAGGCCGCGCTGCGTGCCTGCCCGGGCTCAACGGATCGCCGTCGCGGCGATCCGCTGAGCCGCCGCCGCTCTGCGGCGGCCACGGTCGCCCGGAGGTGCGACCGCCCGGCCGTCCGGCGAACCCTCGGCGTTCGCCGCGACGGCCCAAGGCTGCCGGGGCCATGGATGGCCCGGCAGCCGTGAAATCAGTACCGGCCCTCGAAGCCCGCGAAGCCGCCGTGGATGATGGTGCTCGAGGTGGCGCCCAGGCCCGGCAGCGTTTCCGGGGCGGCGAGCAGCGTGGGCCACTGGCCGTCCGCCTGGGCCACGTTGCCCACGCCGACGACCCGGTAGCCGATCGACAGCGTCCAGCGATCGGTCACGTCCCACGCCAGGCCGGTGTCCACCGAGCCGAGCCAGGAGAAGACGCCCAGCGTCTGATGGACGCTCATCGGCGCCCCGGAGGCGAACAGGGCCCGGGTTCCGGCGGCGTCGAGCGACGTGGTGTTGGTCACGGCATTCCCGCCGATCATGAACTTGGGCACGACGTTCAGCCGCAGCCCCGGAAGGAACAGCCAGTCGAACTTGGCCCCGACCTGGGCGCCGTAGAGGTTGTTGGCCGTCGCCACCGCGAGATTCGCCGCCGGCAGGGACCCGTCGCCCGGCACCGTCGTCAGCGTGAGCGTGTCTCCCAGCCCGAAATACCGGAAGCCGGCCAGCCACATGAGGTTCACGCGGCGGTCCCGGGGGAGAAACTCCGGCCGTTCCCAGAGCGAATACACCCAGTTGATCTCCACGTCGTTGACGACGTCGTTGCGGGCGATCGTCTCGCCGGCCGCCGCGGTGAGGAAGGCCGCGGCCGGCGTGCCGCCGATCGTCCCGCCCGGGGCCTGGGGGATCGCGTTGATGCCCGGCGGGCTGGCGGCCACCGACGCCGCGCCGCCGATGTCGAAGAGCCCCCAGTAGATGAACTCGACGGCGTGCTGCTGGCGGGCGCCGAACCATCGGCCGACGTGCAGATCGACGCCCCCGGGCCAGGTGGCCGACGCATCGGCCGTGGTGAGTTGTGTCGCGGCGAGCGGCTGCATCGTGGCCGCACCCGCCGGCAGCGTGCGGGTCATGACCAGGCCACCGGCCCCCGCGAACCACCGCGGCCAATCGGGCAGCAGTTCGGCCGCGACGGTGGGCGGCATGCCTGAGAGGCCGGGCTCCGCGAACGGCTCGGGGATGTACATCGGCGGCGCCGGCAGCGGCTGCGGGCCGGGCTCCTGCGCGGCGGCGTGCGCGGCCAGGAGCATCAGCCCGACCATGCGGACGAGATGCGAGAGGCTCGGGCTGGAGAGGGGGGGCGGCATGCGGCCGGGGAGGGTGCGGGAACCCGCGCCGGCGGTCAAGCCCGCTTCGCGCCGCTCGTCCGCGGCCGGCTGCCGCGGGCGAGGCTAAACTCATGCATGCGCGACCCCGGGCCTCGGCCGGGCACGGGGGCCGCCGTCGTCGGCCCGGGAGCCTGGACAACATGCGAAGGCGGCGGAAGCCACCGGCGACGGCATCGCCGCGGCGGTCGTTCGATGCCGTGGCCAGCCGGCGGGCGGCCATGGCCTGGCTGGACGGGCGGATGAACTTCGAGCGGTCGCCTCCGGGTGCCGCGCCCGCGGCTTTCGGTCTGGCCCGCATGCGGCGGCTGCTGAGCGACCTGGGGAAGCCACACGAACGGCTGCGGGTCGTGCACGTCGCCGGCACGAAGGGCAAGGGATCGACGGTAGCGATGATCGCCGCGATCCTCCAGGCCGAGGGGCATCGCGTCGGCCGCTACATGTCGCCGCACGTGCATGCCCTCGAGGAGCGGATCTGCGTGGACGGCAGGCCGATCTCGGCGGCCGACCTCGCGGCGGCATTCGCGGAGGTGATTCCGGCCGTCGAGCGTCTCGACGCCGCGGCCGGTCGCCGCGGCGGCCGCGGCCCGAGCTGGTTCGAGGTGGTGACGGCCGCGGCCTTCGTCCACTTCGCCTGCGCCGCCGTGGACTACGTGGCGCTCGAGACCGGCCTCGGCGGCCGGCTGGATGCCACGAACGTTTGCCGGCCTTTGGTGTCGGTGATCACCAGCATCAGCCTCGACCACATGGCCGTCCTCGGGCCGACGATCGGCCGCATCGCCGCCGAGAAAGCGGGGATCATCAAGCGCGGTCGGCCGGTGGTGTCGGGGGCGACCCATCCCGCCGCCCGCCGCGTGATCGAGGCGACCGCGGCCCGGCGCCGGGCCCGCCTCCTGCAACTGGGCCGTGATTTCTCGGTCGCGCACGTCCCGGCCGATCCGTTCACCGGCGACGAGGCGGAGATGCGGCTGCCGGATCGCGATCCGGTGCGGTATCGGCTGGGCATGTCCGGCCGGCACCAGGCGGAGAACGCGGCCCTGGCGGTCATGGCCGTGCGGCAACTCGGCGTTTCGGGATGCCCGGTGAGCGAGGCGGCGATCGCCCGCGGCCTGGCCGCGGCCCGGCTGCCGGCCCGCATCGAGAAGATCGGGGTCCGGCCGCTGACGGTCGTCGATGCCGCGCACAACGTGGCCTCGATGCGATCCCTGATCGAGACGCTCGCCCCGGTGCTCGCCGCCACGCGGCCGCGGGTGCTGGTCTTCGCCGCCAGCGCCGACAAGCAGATCGAGGGGATGCTGGCCGCCGCCGCGGGCAGCTTCGATCACGTGGTCGTCACCCGGTATGCGACCAATCCCCGCGCGGCGCCGGTCGCCCGGCTGGAGGCGGCCTGCCGGGCCGCCGGACTGCCGGCGGCCCGTGTCGCCGCCTCGCCACGCGAAGCGCTGGCCTTGGCCCGCTCACTCGCGACCCGCAGCGGCCTCGTCTGCGCGGCCGGCAGCTTCTTTCTCGCCGGCGAGCTCGGCCGTCCGGGGTGACAAGGCCGGCAAGGCGGTCGCCAGCACGGGGTCGAGGTCGCGGGGCCGGCCCGCCACCGGCCGACCGGATCCGGGCAGGTCCCGGGCCCGCCTCCAGGCCCGCGTCCGCTCCAGCGACGTGGCCGGCGGCGCGATCTCGAAGCCCGCGTCGGGCGTCACTCCCCAGACGGCGTTCTCGCCCGCCCCGGGCCGGCGATGGATGTTGGCCCGCGAGGGCCGCAGATACTCCGACGTGGTGAGTTTGAGCAGGCTGCGGCCGTCGGACAGCGGCAGGAGCGACTGCACGGTGCCCTTGCCGTAGGTGCGACTGCCGACGATCGTCGCACGGCCGTTGTCCTGCAGGCATGCGGCCACGATCTCGGCGGCGCTCGCCGTCAGGCCGTCGACGAGCACCGCCAGGGGAACGCCCGGCAAGGCGGCTCCCGGCTGGGCCCGGCGGGTCGTCGTACCGGCGGCCGGCTGCCGGCCGCCGGTGGAGACGATCACGCCCTGGTCGAGGAGCAGGTCGCAGGTGTCGATGGCCGCGGCCAGGAGGCCGCCGGCATTGCCGCGGAGGTCGAGCACCAGGCCGCGCGGCCGCCCCCCGGCCTCGCGCTCGACCGCCTCCAGGGCGGCGGCAAGGTCGGCGGCCGTGTGCTCGCCGAACGACACGATCCGCACCAGGGCCACGCCGGGCTCGTCCTCGAGGATCCAATGCCAGGATCCGTCGGGCCGGCGGCGGTCGCCGAGCACGCTCTCGACCTTGACGGTCTCGCGCACCAGCGTGACCTCGCGCGAGGATTTCTCCACCGCGCCGCCGGGGTCGCGCGTGCCC
Source organism: Pirellulales bacterium (assembly GCA_044368305.1). Taxonomy (GTDB): domain Bacteria; phylum Planctomycetota; class Planctomycetia; order Pirellulales; family UBA1268; genus QWPN01. Next base: position 8,188 of record JBIPLS010000099.1, on the reverse strand, counting down.
GCGCCGGACTCGATCCGCAGCCGCACCGGGTCGCCGGGCCGGCCCCGCAGCCTGCGGATCGCCTCGCGGACAGGGAGACCAGCGGTGGCGGTGCCGTCGATCGCGGCGATCACGTCGCCGGCGACGATCCCCGCCCGCCACGCCGGCGACCCCGGCAGGGGTGCGAGCACCGTCAGGGCCCGCGTGCGGTCGTCGCCGCCCAGTTCCAGCCCCACGCCGCCGAACTCCTGGTCGAGCAGCGATTCCAGATCGCGCCGGTCGTCGTCGCGGACGAAGGCCGAGTTCTCGTCGAGCCGCGCCACCGTGGCCTCGACGGCCGCCGTGAACAGCGTCTCGCCGTCGACGGGCTCCAGGTAGGAGCGGTCGATGTGGCCCAACACCTCGCCGAACCGCCGGCCGCGGGCATCCCGCTCGCGGGCGGCCCACGACGCGAGGCCGACGATCGCGGCGATGACCAAGAAGACGAGGTTGCGGATCGGCATGGCGAGGGACGCGGGCGGGAATCGTTTCAGCCGGTGGAGCCGGCCACCATATTCGACTCGAAGCAGTATCCCTTGGGAACGACCGTCACGCCTTCGGCCGAGATGGACAGTCCGCGGGCCGCGTCCTCGCCGTGATCGACGCCGACGGCGGTGCCGGGCGGCACCCGCACCCCCTTGTCGATGATCGCCCGGCGGACCAGGGCATGCCGGCCGATGTCCACGCCCTCGAAGACGATGCTCTCCTCGACCCGGGCAAAGCTGTTGACCCGGACGCCCGGACCGAGGATCGACCGGTTCACGCGGCCGCCGGAGACGATCGTGCCCGGACAGACGAGGCTGTCGGTCGCCTCGCCGCGGCGGGCCTCGGGACCCTCGCCGGCGAAGACGAACTTGGGAGGCGGATAGGCGGGATGGTGGGTGCGGATCGGCCAGTGCTCGTCGTAGAGATTGAGTTGCGGATCGACGTCGACGAGATCCATGTTGGCTTCGTAGTAGGCGTCGATCGTGCCCACGTCCCGCCAGTAGGCGTCCCGCTTGCGGTTCTCGTCGCGAAACGGGAAGGCCTGCACGCCGTGCGTGTCCACGATGCCGGGCAGGATGTCGTGGCCGAAATCGTGGCGGCTGAGCGGGTCGGCGGCGTCGCGTCGCAGTTGCTCCAGGAGAAAGTCGGCGGAGAAGCAGTAGATGCCCATCGACGCCAACGCCAGGTGCGGGGCGGCCGGCATCGGGGGCGGGTCGGCCACCTTCTCGTGAAACTCGCGGATCCTCCCCGACTGGTCGACGGCCAGCGTGCCGAACTCGACGGCGGCGGCCCGCGGCACCGGCAGCGCCCCGATCGTGACATCGGCGCCACTCGCCTCGTGGGCGTCCACGAGCGACTGGTAGTTCATCTTGTAGATGTGGTCGCCGGCGAGGACGACGACCAGCCGCGGGGCCGCCATCTCCAGGGAGTAGATGTTCTGATAGACGGCGTCGGCGGTGCCCTGATACCAGCTCTCGTCCACCCGCTGCTGGGGCGGGAGCACGTCGAGGAACTCGCCGAGATCGCGGCAGAAGAAGCGGTGCCAGCCAAGGTTGAGGTGCCGGTCGAGGCTGCTGGCCTTGTATTGTGTGAGCAGCAGGACGCGGCGCAGGCCGCTGTTGAGGCAGTTGGAAAGCGCGAAGTCCACGATCCGGTAGACGCCGCCGAAGGGCACGGCCGGCTTGGCCCGATCCCTCGTCAGGGGGTCGAGTCGCGCGCCCTTGCCGCCGGCCAGCACGACGGCGACCACGTCGCGCACGCGGCCGGCATCCACGTCTCGTGAACGCATGATGGGACGAATCTCCTCGCGGTGGCTCCCGAATCCGCGGACCTGCGGGACGACTTCGCTTCCGGCGCCGGACCAATGAATATACGCCGCCCGATTCGGCGGCGGCGATGCAAGCACTGCCGGCACGCCGGGCCGGGGCCCCCGCCGATTTTCCACCCGGGCCTGATTTCCCGGGGCGGAAGCGATCTGGCCCCGCCGCTGCGCGGCCGATACCATCCCTGCCCCCTCTGTCCCCGGAAGGCATCGGCTCATGGCCACGCGGTCGAAGACGTCCAGCCGTCGCGAACGGGATTCCGATTCCATGGAAGCGATCAAGCCCCTGGTGGTGCTGGTGCTCTTCGGCACCATCCTCTACGGCGCCTATTCGGTCGTGCAGAAGGGCCCGTCGCCCGAGGCCGGCCCGCCGGCTGGAGATGCGCCGCCGTTCGCCGCGACCCAGGCGGCTCCGCAGGTCGAGATGCCGCCCGCTCCGCCTCCGGCCTTCGAACCTTCTCCGGTCGTCGTCGCCGCCCCGCCGGCTTCACCCGCTCCTGCTCCGGCGGTCGCCGCCTCCGTTGCGCCACCCGGAGCCCTGCCGCCCGCACCGCCGGCCACGGCTGCGGCCGTCGGCATGCCGCCACCCGCGGCCGATCCCTCCCCGACCTACCTCAGCCCGCAGTCGGCGTCGCCGCCGGCGGCCGACGGCACCGCCCGCCCCGACCGGTATGCGACGCTGCCCATGCCCGGCCTGGAACCCGCCGCCCTACCCGACCCGCTCCCACGGGTGCCCGCGCCTGATCCGCGGAGCGGTTCGGCATCGTCGGCGGCCTTCGCCTCCGCCTGGGGGGACGCCCACGAGAAGCTGGCCGCGGGCCGGTATGCGGAGGCGTTGGCCGGGCTCTCCGTGTGGTACGACGACCCGTCGCTCGGCCTGGAGGAGAGCCAGCGGCTCGAGGATCTGCTCGGGCAGTTGGCCGGCACCGTCATCTACTCCCAGCAGGATCTGCTGCTGCCGCCGCACGTCGTCGCCCCGGGCGAGACGCTGCCGACGATCGCCGCGCCGTTGGCCGTGTCGCCGCGGCTGCTCGCCAAGATCAACGGCATCGAGGATCCGCTCCGGCTCGTGCCGGGCGAGCACGTCAAGGTGCTTCGCGGGCCCTTCGACGCCGTCGTCAGCATCTCGCGGCGGCGGCTGAGCCTCCAGCTCGGGGGCAGCTACGCGGGCAGTTTTCCGGTGCTCGTCGGCCGCCAGTACCTCGCCCGCGTCGGCGGCGCGCTGCCCGTGGCCGACGTCAGCCGGGGAAGCGCCGATCTGGCCGGCACGGCGACGCTGCGGCGGGCGATCGTCCTCGGCGACGGTCTGGCGATCGAGGCGGTGGATGATCCGAGCGTGGCCAGCGACAACGTGCCGCCGTCGAGCCTCGTCGTCTCGGTGCGGGACCTGGAGGAGCTGATCGACATCCTCGGTCCCGGCTCCCGCGTCCTCGTCCGGCAGTAGGCCCGCGGCACAGGCGGCAGCCGCCCGCCCGAGGTCTCATACGGCTCTCACTCGAGCCTCACGCGGAAGAAGGTGTCAGCCACCTTTTGCCGGAACGGGGGGAAAAGCCTGCGGGCCCGCGGCGCTTGCGCGCCGCGGGCCCGCGTGTGTTTCGCACCGGCCGACTTCAGGGCACGGTGCCGGTGCCGCCGCCGTGGGCGGCAGCCGCCGGGAGGCTCAGCGCACCGCCTCCTGCAGCATCTTCGCATTGGGGATCGAGTGCCGCGACACGAGGCCACCCTCGCGGGTCTCGATGATCGTGGCCACCGGCCCCACCTCGCGGACCGTGCCCTCGAAGCCGGCCACGTTCACCGTGTCTCCCGCCTGGAGACGCTGGCGGACGTAGTAGCCCGAGAGGATGCCCGCCATCACGTCGCGGCCGCCGAGGCCGAAGGCCAGGGCGAAGCCGGCCGCCAGGCCGGCCGACCCGATGAGGATCAGCTTCTCGAGCAGGGCGAACTGGATCCCCAGCTGGTTGAAGGCCGCGATGAAGGTCAGGATCGACAGCACCCAGTAGCAGCCACCCGCGAGGTACTCGGCGTACGACAGCCCGACGCGGTCGGCGCTGGTCGCCACCACGCCGCGGACGAACGTCGCCGCCAGCAGGCCGACCACCACCACCACCGTCGCCACGAGCACCTTCGGGATGTAGTTCACGACCTCCTTCATGGCCAGCGAGACACTCTCCAGGCCGAGGATGCTGAAGGCCGCCATCACGAACACGCTCATCAGCAGCCAGAACACGATACCGCCGACGATCGCCGGCACCGGCCGGCGAATGCCGACGTCGTGCATGCTCTTGGCCAGACCGCTCTTCTCGGCGGCCGTCTGCAGGCCGAGCTTCTCGGTGACCACGGCGATCAGGCCGCCGAACCACCGGGCCAGCACGTAGCCGACGACGAGCACCGACACCATCGCCACCATCTTCGGAGCGAGCAGGATCACCTGGCTCCATGCCTGGGTGAAGCTGTCCACCAACGCCTGCCGCGAGGCGTTCACCGTCTCCCGAGCCGTCTCCGCAGCCGTCTGCGCGAGCACCGCGAAATCCGCCATTGCCGTCTCCTTCGTTGTCCGGCGTCCCTCGTGGACCGCCGGGCCCCACCGCTGCGGGAATTGTGTCGGTTGGCCCGCAACCCAACCTGCCGCCGGCAGCCGTGCCGGCGGGTGAATCGTCGTGTGTCGTCAGTTGGCCGGCGGCGGCAGCCGCTTCACCGTGCGGGGCCAAGACCCCGTCACCGTGAACACCACCGCCGCGAACAATGCCACCAGCATGTGCCTCGCCCCCCACGCGGTCGCCCCGAGCGCGAACTCCGCGACGTGCAGGGCCAGCAGCCGGGGGTGCAGCTTCCGCCGCACGCCCGCCGTGAACTCCCGCGCGGCCGGCACTTCCGGCACCGCCACGTCGCCGAGCTGCTCGAGCAGATCCATCCGCGTCTCGAACCCTCGTCCTCCGGACCGCCGCGACCACCGCTCGGCCGCGTCCCGTCCTCCGGAAGATGAGTTGCCGGTGCGGGGGAGCGTGTCACGAAAAATTTTTTGCCCGCCGAATCCCGGGCGAAACCGGCCCCTGGCAAGCCTTGCGGGCGGCCCGGGATCACGCTTCAGGGGGCGGCGTCCCAGAGCCCGGTGCTCAGGTACTTCATTCCCGAGTCGCACACCACGACCGCCACGGTCAGGCCGGCGCATTCGCCCCGCAACAGGTGCAATGCCGCGGCGACGTTCGCCCCGGCCGAGAATCCGGCGAACAGCCCCTCCTCGCGGGCCAGGCAGCGGGCAGTCGCGGCCGCCTCCTCGTCCGTCACCTGGATGAAACCGTCGATCGCCACGCCGTCGAGCAGCGGCAGCGACTCGCGGGCCAGCGAGTAGCCGCCCCCCTGGATGCGATGGCCGGGCCGGGTCACCGCCTGGCCCGCCAGCACGGCCGCCCCGGCGGGCTCGACGACGTAACAGCGGGTGGCCGGGTCGTGGGCCCGCAGGGCCCGGGCGCAGCCGGCGAAGGTGCCGCCCGAGCCGACGAAGTCGCAGAAGGCGTCGATCCGCCCGCCCGCCTGGCGGATCATCTCGGGGCCGGTGTGCAGTTCGTGCGCCCGGCGGGACGACTCCAGCCGGAACTGGTCGGCGCGGAACGCCGTCCGCTCGGCGACGATCCGCTCCGTCGCCGCGGCCACGAGCGCCAGATCCGCGCCCGACACCTCGCCGGGCCGCGAGCCCGGCGCCTGATCGACGAGCACCACCTCCGCCCCGAGGGCCCGCATCATCACGCTCCGCTCGGACGAATTGCCGCTGGACATCACCGCCACGAAGGGGTGGCCCGTGACGGCGCAGACGATCGCCAGCCCGGTGCCCGTGTTGCCGCTGGTCTGCTCCACGACCGTCTGTCCGGGCCGCAGCGTGCCGGCGGCCTCTGCGTCGGCGATCAGCTGCCGGGCGACGCGGTCCTTCTTCGAGCCACCCGGGTTGATGTGCTCGAGTTTGGCGAGGATCCGCCCCGGCAGGCCGCGGGTGAGCCGCGCGAGCTCGACGAGCGGCGTCCGGCCGATCGCGTCGGCGACCGAAGGCAGCGGCGCGGGCCGGCGATCGGGATCACGGTTCATCGCTTCGGCCTGTTCTCTCTACGGTTTGCTGCGGGCGGAGGATTCGGCGGGCCGCGGTGCCAGCCGCTCGCGGATTCGGGCCACCCGCATCCGCAGGGCGCCGGCCGACGTGCCGAACATCTCGGCGAGCGCATCATACTCGTGACCCTCGGCGAACTTCATGAGCACGAGCGCCCGGTCCTCCTCGTCGAGCCCGTCGAGCAGCCGGGCGGCGTCGTGGGCCGCGTCCACCGCCTGCGTCGCGGGGGCGCGGCCGTCGGCGTGGGCCTGCACCGGGCGGGCCTCGTCGCCGGCGGCCGACTCGGCCGTCTCCCGGCGCCGCCGTCGGGATCGGGACCGGCGCAGCGTCAGGCAGGTGCGGATCGCCACGCCGTGGAGCCAGGTCGAGTAACGGCTCTTGCCGGCGAACTTGCCGCGGTCGAAGAACAGCCGGACGAACACCTCCTGGGCCGCATCCTGGGCGTCGTGCTCGTCGCCCATGAGCCGCCAGCAGACCCGCCACACCCGCTCGCGGAACCGCTCCACGAGCGCGGAGAAGGCCACGCCGTCGGAACCCTCGCGGGCCGCGAGGGCCGCGAGGGCCTCGTCGTCGAGCGACTTCAGGTCGCGATCGTCGGCCGGCCCAGCCACGTGCCGCCCTCAGTGCCTTCCGGCCCGCGCTCGCCGGCAGACGACGGTCGAGGAGCGGGACCACCTCGTGCAGAGTGTCCGGCATCGCGGACGCTTTTGACGAGGGGGAATTTCGTCAGCCGGCCAGGGCGGCCGCGGCCCGGGCCAGCGCCGCGTCCACCACCGCCTCGTCGGCCGCCTCGGCCACCAGTCGCACGATCGGCTCGGTGTTGCTCGATCGGACGAGCAGCCAGCCGCCCGGCCAGTCGAGCCGCAGGCCGTCGAGCCGGTCGGCCCGGGCCTCGGGAAACGCCGCCGCGATCCGCTCGAGCGCCGCCGCCAAACCGGGCCCGCGGATCGCCGGGGCCAGATCGACCTTCGTCTTCTTCATCGCCAGGCGGGGCAGCGCGGCGGCGAGGTCCGCGACGCGGGCGAGGGCCGGCCCCGCGCACATCCGCTCGAGCACCAGCGCCATCGCCACGAAGCTGTCGCGGACGAGCACCACCCGCGGATCGATCACTCCGCCGTTGCCCTCGCCACCCAGGACGGCGCCGGTGGCGAGCATCCGATCGACCACGTTGGCCTCGCCGACCGCCGAAACGTGGCAGGGCACGCCGTGCCGGGCGGCGATCAACGCGGTCATGCCGCTCGTCGAGCAGTTGACGACGATCGGGCCGGGGGCTTTCGCGAGCACGGCGTCCACGGCGAGCGCCAGCGTCGCCTCCTCGCCGATATAGATGCCGTCGGCCGTGGCGATCGCCAGCCGGTCGGCGTCGGGATCCTGAAAGAAGCCGACGGCCGCGCCGGTGGCCGGTATCCGCGGCAGCATGCCGGCGAGGTTCGCGGCGGTCGGCTCGGGCTCGTGCTCGAACAGGCCGTCGGGAATCCCGCCCTCGATCACGACGTCACAGCCGAGGTGCTCGAGCAACGGCCGGGCCACGCGGCTGCCGGCCCCGTGGCAACTGTCGAGCCAGACGCGGGGGCGAAGGCGGCGGATCGCGGCCACGTCGACCGTGTCGGCGACGAGCCGCACGTGGGCCGCGATGCCGTCGTCGGCGATCACGCGGCCGCGCGGGCCGGTGCCGAGGACGGCCGCGCCACCGGCCTCGTAGCGGGCCAGCACCTCGCGGCCGGCGGCCGCGGGAAGCACGCGGCCCGCCGCGGAGAACAGCTTCATGCCGTTGTACCGGGCGGGGTTGTGGCTCGCCGAGATCTGGATGCCACCCGCCGCGGATCGTTCGCGGACCACGACGCCGACGGTGGGGGTGGCCGCGGGGCCGCAGTCGATGACGTCGCGGCCGGCCGCGACGAGGAACTCGACCAGGGCCGCGGCCAGCGGCGGCCCGTTGGCCCGTCCGTCGCGGCCGATCACGACCGGGCCCGGCGGCAGGCCGGCCACGAAGGCCGCCGCGTATCTCACCGCCACCTCGGCCGTGAGCGCCTGCCCGACGACGCCGCGCAGGCCGGAGACGCTGACGATCAGGGGCTCCGGAGTGGCGACGGTGACGGTCATGGGTGCCGGAGTATAAAACGGCCGCCGCACGGCGATCGCCCCCCGCCCCTCAAACCCCGGAGTTTTGCCGATGAGCCCCGCCGCCGACCTCGCCCGCCGCCTCGACGCGATCGCCGCCGCCCGTGCCGCCGGCGCGATCACGGAGCACTCGGCGGCCACGATGC
>JBIPLS010000234.1:0-3568 GCA_044368305.1 Pirellulales bacterium | reverse complement strand
GCCTTGAGGTCTTCTTGTTTGCGCTGAGCCGCTCACCCACCCAACACAGCGCGGTGCTGTCATCAATATGCTGGCACGTGATGCGGTTGTCGCGAAAGGACTTGCGGCTCACTTTGTGCCATTCGTGACAGCCACCATTTGTCCACAGAAGACGCGGTGCATTGGCTTTTTTCCCGAGGCTTCTGCGAGCAGGCGCGATGGGCGGTGCGGAACGCTCCCGCTGAAACGCAAAACCGAAAGGCATAGGCTCTCGATGACGCGTTCACAATCGTTGCCGGGCCGCGAATCGTGTACACGTATCGCCCCCCGGGGGAGTACAACACGTGGCAGACCGTCTCCGCATCACGAGGGCCACTCATGACGACGAACTACGATGGGATCGCCAATGAGTACCAGGCATCGAAGCTCCAGCCCTGGCGGACCCATATCGAGCGGTACACGCTCCTGCGACTGACCGGCGACATGCGGGGCGCGAGGACGCTCGATCTCGCCTGCGGAGAAGGCTACTACACGCGGCTGCTCCGCCGGCTCGGAGCGGATCCCGTCGTGGGGGTCGACTTGTCGCATGCGATGATCGACCTCGCACGTGCACAGGAAGTGGCTGAGCCGCTCGGCATTCGCTACTGCGTCGGCGAAGCGCAAGCGGTCGACGAACATCCTCGGGCCGACCTCGTGTTCGCTGCGTATCTGCTGAATTACGCCAAGGATTACGCGGAACTGCTGGCCATGTGCGAGGCGATCGCGCGGAACCTCGAGCCTGGCGGGCGATTCGTGACCGTCAACAATCATCCGGATGACCCGCCCGACAACTTCGAGACCGGGCAGGCCTACGGATACTCGAAGCGACTCGAAGGCCCCCTGGAGGAAGGCGCACCGATCGTCTGGCGGTTTCATCTGCCCGAGGGCGCCATCGAGGTGACGAACTTCTTCCTGAAGCTCGCGACGATGGAACGGGCCCTGACGTCGGCAGGACTCAGGGACATCCGCTGGCATCCGCCCCAGGTATCGCCCGAAGGTCTCCAGCAGTCGGGAGAAGAGCACTGGCGTGGGTTTCTGGCGCGGCCCCCGATCGCGTTTCTGGAGTGCGTCAAATAGGCCGCCGCCTGCCGCCGCTTTGCCGGGCTGAGAATTTCCCCTCGGCAACCTCCCCAACGGGGTAACTCGCTTAGACCTTGCCCAAGGCCGAACAGGCAGCCCGAATCGGACCGTCGGATACGCCACCCGCCCGGGCGATCTGCGGGCGATGCACAAGCCCACGAAGTAGGGCAGGAATGGTCGCGGCAGGTTTTGGCTCCCGGCCGTTGTCGGTTCCCCGGGCGCGGGCTACGATGCGAGCGTCAGGAGAGAGCCGCAAGGCCGCCGAAGGCTGAACGCTCAGGCAAAAGGACTGACGACGACCACTGTTGGAGAGCGACGCCGGCCGTGAGGGCCGCGTCCACCGAAGGGGCAAGCCGCGGCCGCCGGCCGCGGTGAATCTCTCAGGTTCCAGGACAACAGGGTTCCGGGCTCCGGCTCCGCCGGCGCCGGTGCATCGGGAGCCCTGCCATGTCCGACACGCTCGCGGCCCGCGCGGCCGGTGGAAACACGTCCGCGAACCGTTCCGTCCCGCCGCTGGACGTCCTCGAGCAGCCGGCCGAGTTCGCCGGCCGCCACATCGGCCCCTCGGCCGCCGATGAGCGGCACATGCTCGACGCGATCGGCGCGGCCTCCCGGGCGGCCCTGATCGCCGAGATCGTGCCCGCGGCCATCGCCCGGCACGACCGCATGGACCTGCCGACCGCACTCCCCGAGGCCGCGGCGCTCGCCGAGCTGCGGGGCATCGCGGCCCGCAACCAACTGCTCAAGAGCTTCATCGGCCAGGGCTACCACGGCACCCATACCCCGGGCGTGATCCTGCGGAACATCCTGGAGAACCCCGCCTGGTACACCGCCTACACGCCCTATCAGGCGGAGATCAGCCAGGGCCGCATGGAGGCCCTCGTCAACTTCCAGACGATGGTCTGCGACCTCACGGCCATGCCGATCGCCAACGCGTCGATGCTCGACGAGGCGACGGCCGCCGCCGAGGCGATGACGCTGGCGCGACGGACGGCCGGATCGAAGAGCCCGGTGTTCCTCGCCGACCGCCGCTGCCATCCGCAGACGCTGGAGGTGCTGGCCACGCGGGCCGCGCCGCTGGGCATCGAACTCGTGGTCGGCGACGTTGCGGACCTGATCGCGACCCGCGACTGCTGCGGGGCGCTGGTGCAGTATCCGGCGACCGACGGCGCCGTGGACGACTGGCGGGGCCTGGCCGACCGGGTGCACGCGCGGGAGGCGCTGATGTGCGTCGCGGCCGACCCGCTGGCGCTCGCGCTGCTCGTGCCGCCGGGCGAATGGGGGGCGGACATCGTCGTGGGCAGCACCCAGCGGTTCGGCATGCCGATGGGCTGCGGCGGCCCGCACGCCGCCTACCTCGCCTGCCGCGACGAGCTGAAGCGGTCGCTGCCGGGCCGGCTGGTGGGCGTGAGCATCGACTCCCACGGCGGGCCCGCCTACCGTCTCGCCCTGCAGACCCGCGAGCAGCACATCCGCCGCGAGAAGGCGACCTCGAACATCTGCACCGCCCAGGTGCTGCCCGCGGTCGTGGCGAGCATGTACGCCGTCTACCACGGCCCCGGCGGCCTGGCGCGGATCGCGGGCCGGGTCGCGGCCTACACGGCGATCCTGGCCGAGGGTCTGAAGCGGCTCGGCGTGCGGGTGCGCAACGCCCACGCCTTCGACACCCTGTCCCTCGACACGGGCGACCGCACGGCGGCGGTCGCGGCCCGGGCCCGGGAGGCCGGCATGAACCTGCGGGTGCTCGACGCGGGGACGCTTGGCATCACCCTCGACGAGACGACGACCCGCGACGACGTGGCGCGGCTGTGGGACCTGTTCGCGGCGGCCGGCCAGACCGCTCCCCTGGTGACGGCCTTCGAGCGGGGCGTCGAGCCGCTCGTTCCGCCGGCCCTGCGGCGGACGAGCGACTTCCTGCTCCATCCCGTCTTCAACGCGCACCATTCCGAGACCGCGATGCTGCGGTACATCCGCGGCCTCGCCGACAAGGATCTGGCCCTCGACCGGAGCATGATCCCGCTGGGCAGCTGCACGATGAAGCTCAACGCCACCAGCGAGATGATCCCGATCACCTGGCCGGAGTTCGCCCAGGTTCATCCCTTCGCGCCGGCCGACCAGCGCGCGGGCTACGCGGCCCTGGAGCGGCAGCTCCGCGACTGGCTCGCGGCCGCCACGGGCTATGCGGGCATCAGCCTCCAGCCCAATGCCGGCAGCCAGGGGGAGTACGCGGGGCTGCTGGCGATCCAGGCCTGGCAGCGGGCCCGCGGCCAGGGGCACCGGGACGTGTGCCTGATTCCCGCCAGCGCCCACGGCACCAATCCGGCCAGCGCCCAGATGGTGGGCATGCAGGTGGTGGTGACGGCCTGCGACGCGGCGGGCAACGTCGATCTCGCCGATCTGGAGGCCAAGTGCCGCCAGCACGCCGACCGCCTGGCCGCCGTGATGATCACCTACCCGAGCACGCACGGCG
>JBIPLS010000098.1:0-12467 GCA_044368305.1 Pirellulales bacterium | reverse complement strand
CCTCGGCTTCCGCTTGACGAGTTGCGCGGAATGCTTCGGGACCGGCTTCTTCGCCGGCTCGGGCTTCTTGGCGGCCGGGGCGGGCTTGGTCGCCGGCGTCTCCGCGACCGGCGGCTTGATGGTGATCGGCTTGCCGACGTTGGGCTTCACCACGAAAGGCTTCGGCCCCGGCTTGCCGGTGCCCGCCTTGTCACCGGGCCGCTTCGGACCCGACCCGGGCGGGGGCAAGGGGGTCTTGCCGGCCGGACGCGCGGCCGCCTGCGGGCCCGCCGGCCGATGCTCCTCGGCGACGGCGCGGGCCGCCTCGGCCGCCCGTTGCGACTCGCGGCCGGGCGGCGGCGGGGGCGGGTTCGGCGCGGGCAGTGGTTCACCACGCTTGGGGAAGCGGTCCTTGGCGGCCGGGTTCACCGCGGCAACGACCTTCTTCACGGTCGCGCCGTGCAGGTTGGAGAGGCAGTCGACGCCGAACTGATGGAGGAGCGACGAGAACTCGACGCCGGACTTCTTGGGAATCAGCCGTTCCAGCCCGGGAACCTTGCCGGAGTCGTATTCCGCCTGCGTGATCAGGCCCGCGAGGTACAGTCCGGCCAGGGCGCCGTGGTCGAGTGGAATCACGTGGCCGCCGAGCGTCGTCGAAACCACGTGCTGGATCACGAACGGTGGCACGCCGTGGAGATTTTCCAGGACCTTCAGGCCATGGGCCAGCGAATGCTTCTTGGCGTGTTCCAGAGAAAAACTGTAGGTCGACTCGAAGACGCTCTGCAGCACCCGCCGCAGCGAGAGGGCGGCATGGGCCGGATCCGGCAGGTCGTGCAGCGCCTCCGCGAGTTCGGCGACGGTCGTCACCCGCACCTCGTTGAGGTCGAAGGACTGGCCGCGGAGCCGGGCCAGCGCCTTCTCGGCAACTTCCGGCCGGGCATTCTCCAGGCAGCAGGCGTAGAGCACCTGGTCGAGCAGCGGTCGCGACGTGTCGGTAGGCACGGCCTTGTAGGTGGCCTTCAGGGCCTTGAACAGCCGCGGCAGAAGTTGCCCGCGGGGGGGCGGCTTCACCGCCGGCGGCTTGGCCGGCACGGCGGCCACCTCCTTGGCGGGCTTGGACGGCGGGATCGGCTTGGCCGGTTGGCTCGGCTTCGTCGTCTTGCCCGACTTGGTCGGTTTGGTCGGTTTGGCGGCGGGCTTCCGCGGGCCACTCTCCTTGCGCTTCGATGCGGCCATGGTTCTCCTGTCACTCCTCGGTGTCGGTATCCGCAGGGGTTTCGGCGGAGGGTGGCAGCACCTCCCCCAGCACGCGGGCGATTTCCAGCGAATGCTTGACGCCCTGGTCGAGCTCGAACCGCAGCCGCGGCGTGTAGCGGGTTTCGATCCGCTCCGCGATCTGGGCCTGGAGGAAGCCGGCGGAACGCGCCAGGCCACGCAGGGCGAGTTGCTCCTGGGCCGGCGTACCCATCACCGAGACGTGCACGGTGGCATTTCGCATGTCGGGCGCCATCTCCACCCGGGTGACCGTCACGTCCTTGACCCGGGGGTCGCGGACCTGCGTGAGGATGGCCATGCTGACCACCTCGCGGACCGCCTCGGCCGCCTTGAGAAGTCGTCTCACGCTCACGACAGCGTTCGCGCGACTTCCTCGATCCGATAGCACTCGAGGATGTCGCCCTCCTTCACGTCGTTGAAACCGGCCAGTTTGATGCCGCACTCGAGGCCGTCCCGCACCTCGCGGGCGTCGTCCTTCTCTCGCTTCAGCGACTCGATGCCGTACTCGCCGATCACGCGGCTGTCGCGGATCACCCGCAGCCGCCCGTTGCGGGCGATCACGCCGGCGATCACCCGGCAGCCTGCGATGACGCCGATGCGACTGATGCTGAAGGTCCGCTGCACGACGGCACGGCCGAGTTCCGTTTCCTTCCGCTCCGGCGCGAGCATGCCCTCGAGGGCCTTCTTCAGATCGTCGGTGACCTGGTAGATGATGTCGTAGCGGCGAACCTGCACGCCCCGGTCCTCGGCGAGCGACCGGGCCCGCTCGTCCGGAACGACGTTGAAGCCGATGATCACGGCGTCGGAGGCGTCGGCGAGCTGGACGTCGGCCTCGGTGATGCCGCCCAAGGTCGACTGGAGCACCCGGATCTTCACCTCGGGATGCTCCAGCTTCTGCAGTTCCTTGAGGATGGCCTCGATCGAGCCGCGCTGGTCGGCCCGGAGGATGAGATTCAGCGTCGGAGCCTTCTGGGTGCCGAGCCGGTCGGCGAGGTTCTCCAGGGTGACGTGCACCGGCGTGCTCGCCAGGTGGCTGTGCCGCCGGATGCCGCTCCGCTTGACCGCGACCTCGCGGGCCATGGCGATCGACTCGACCACCTGAAACCGCTCCCCGGCCCCCGGAGGGACGTCGAGCCCGGTCACGAAGACCGGCACCGCCGGCGCCGCCTCCGTCATCTTGCGGCGGGTGAGGGTGTCGAACATCGACTTCACGTGGCCGCTGGCCTCGCCGCAGACGATCGCGTCGCCTACCTTCAGCGTGCCCTTCTGCACGAGCAGGCAGGCGACCACGCCGCGGCCCTCGTGGATGGAGGCGTCCAGGCAGACTCCGGCGGCGTCGCGGTCGGGGTTGGCCCGCAGGTCGTGCAGTTCGGCGATCGTCAGCAGCGTGTCGAGCAAGGAGTCCACCCCCTCGCCGGTGACGGCGCTCGTCTTCACCACCTCCGTCTCGCCGCCCCACTCCGTGGGCAGGAGTTCATTGGCCGCGAGCTGCTGGTAGACCCGCTGGACGTCTGCACCGGGCAGGTCGATCTTGTTGATGGCCACCACGACGGGCACCCCGGCGGCGCGGGCGTGGCTGATGGCCTCCTCGGTCTGGGGCATGACTCCGTCGTCCGCGGCCACCACGATCACCGCGCAGTCGGTGACGTTCGCGCCGCGGGCCCGCATCTGCGTGAAGGCCTCGTGGCCGGGCGTGTCGACGAACGTCACCGCCTTGCCGCGGCCGCCGTCGTCCGCCTGCCGCTTCACCGCGTAGGCACGGATGTGCTGGGTGATGCCGCCGCTTTCCCGGGAGGCGACGTCGATCCCCAGGATCTTGTCGAGCAGCGAGGTCTTGCCGTGATCGACGTGGCCCAGGAAGGTGACGACCGGCGGCCGCGGCAGCCGGGACGTCGGCTCCTCGTCCACCGCGTCGAACCCCGCCAGCAGCTCCTGCTCCAGGTCTTCCGCGGTCTTGATGTCGAGCTGCACGCCGAGTTCGGCGGCCAGCAGTTCCACCGTGTCGCGGTCGAGCATCGAGGCCATGCCCGGGATCGACTGCATGCCGAACGTGAGCAGCTTCTTGAGCACCTCGCTGGCGGGCAGCCCGATGGCCTCCGAGAAAGCCCGCACGGTGCAGGGCACCTGGATCGCCGCATTGGTCTTCCGCGGCGCCGCCGTGGAGAGCGAGGAGCCTTTCCGCGGCCGCACCGACCGCCGGCGCCGCAGGCCGCCGTCGTCGTCTTCGGTTCCACGACCCTCGCCGACCTTCTTCCGGTTCAACTGCCGCTGTTCGCGGCCGCCGAGCAGGTCGTCGGCTTGGCCGCGACCGGTCTTGCTCGGCTGGCGCCGCGGTCTGACGCCGGGTTCCAGGGGCGGCGGCACAGGGGCCATGCCGGGACCGCCGCCGCGGAGCAGGCCACCGAGACGCGATCGCTGCCCGTCGGCCTGTCGCTGCTGCTCGTGCTTCCGCATGTGGTCGGCGAGCGGCTTGGCGCCGCCGGCCTTCGCACTGCGAATGGCGTCGAGCGGGAGCTTGACCTCCGGCTTCTGCGCAGCGGGCTCCTGGGACGCCGGCCGCGGTGTCACGGGAGCTCGCCCGGCGGCGGGGACCGGCGCCAGCTTAAAGCCCGGCCGCGGCACGGGCTTGGCGCCGTCGCCGGCCGGCCGGACGGTGGGCCGCGGCTTGGGCTCGGCAGCCTTCGGCGGCGCGATGTCCGGCAGTTTGCCCTTCGCCACGCCCCCGGGGGCGATATAGTCTTCGCGCTTCAGGGGCACGCCGGTCGCGGGCTTGGCCGGGCCGCCTGCCGGCCTGGCGACGGGCGGCTTCTCAGCCGGCTTGGATCGCCCGGCGATGAACTCCTTGAGCTTCGCGACCTCCTCGTCGGTCATGCTCGCGAGCGCGGATCCCTTGTCCTGGATGCCGGCGCGGGTGCAGAGGTCGACCAGCTCCTTGCTGTCGATCTTCAGTTCCTTCGCCAGTGTGTAGATCCGAACAGCCACTCCGCCCTCTTTCCGCCGGCACGTGCCGGCTTGTCGCCCGTCGAACGTCCAACCGATCCCGAAGATGCAATCCTATCCCGTCCATCACGACGCCGGCCATCACGGCTCGCCGGCCTGGGTGGCGCCGGGATCTGCGCCGCCCGCCGCTGCCTGTTCGGCCGCCAGGGCGTCCGCCGCCTCGGCGTCGGCCGTGGCCTTGGCGACCCGCTCCTCCTCGCGTTGCCGCCGCCGCTCGTCCGCGGCCGCGACCTCGGCCAGCGCCGCCCGGCGCTCCGCCTCGGCCACGATCGCGTCCACGGCCTCGGCCGAGAGTCCGCCGATCTCCATCAGATCGTCGGGCTCGATCACCGACAGGTCGTCGTAGGAGAGGAAACCCTCCCCCACCAGCCGCTCGGCGACCGACTCGTCGAGGCCCTCGATGGAGGCGTAGCCCGCGATCGCCCGCTCGATCTGCTGGTCGAGCTCCTCACGGGTCATGATTTCGATGTCCCAGCCGCAGAGCTTGCTCGCGAGGCGGACGTTCTGCCCCCGGCGGCCGATCGCCAACGACAGCTGGTCTTCGCGGACCAGCACGATGCCGCGGCCCAGCATCTGGCAGAGGATCACCTCGTCCACCTCGGCCGGTTGCAGGGCGTTGGGGACGAGGACCTGCAGGTCGTCGCTCCAGCGGACGATGTCGATCCGCTCGCCGCCCAACTCCTCGACGATGTTCTTGATGCGGTTGCCGCGGACGCCCACGCAGGCGCCCACGCAGTCGATGCGGTTGTCGGAGCTGATCACCGCCACCTTGCTGCGGTAGCCGGGCTCGCGGGCGATCGCCCGGATCTCGATCACGCCATCGGCGATTTCCGGGATCTCCTGCTCGAAGAGCCGCTGCACGAGCTGCGAGCGGATCCGCGAAAGAATGATCTTCACCCGGCTGCCGACCTTGCGGACCTCGAAAATCGTGGCCCGGATCCGCTCGCCCGGATGGTAGGCCTCTCCAGGGATCTGCTCGCTGCGCGGCAGAATGGCCTCGGTCGCACCGAGCGTCACCGTCGCCGCGGCACCCTCGCATCGGGCGACCACGCCGGACACCATCTGCCCGATCTGCTCCTCGAACTCGTCGTGGATCGCGTCCCGCTCGGCCTCCCGGATCTTCTGGATGATCACCTGCTTGGCCGTCTGGGCGCCGATGCGGCCGGAGAGCTCGGCGGTGTCGATTGCCTGGCCGTCGCGGGCGCCGGAAACGGCGCCGCTGTCACGGTCGATCGCGATCGTGATGTCGGCCTCTTCGCCGTACTGCCGCATCAGCGCGGTGACGAGGGCCGATTCGATCGCCTGAAACACGAGTTCCTTCTCGATGTTCTTGTCGCGATGAATCGCGTCGACGATCCGCAGGATTTCTTCTGGCTTCATGGGGTGCTCGGAGGCGCCGAGAAACGGCCTGCCGGCACAGCCGACGCCATCTCACGACAGGGGCGCCGAAACACCCTTCCAGAAGGTGTTTGGAAGCATATCCGCGGACCAGCAAGCCAGTTCCATCGACGGAACACGGTAGCGTAAGTGCGGCGACCGGGACTGTCAAGCAGCCACGGTGGGCGATTCACGCCACCGCGGGCCAGCTGCCGAGCACCAGGGAGCCGGCCTGGCCCTGGGGCGTCACGGCGCTGGTGAGGCAGACGTCGCCCGCGGCGACGCCGCGCTCGGCGGCGTGGATCGGGCAGTCGGGGTCCGCCGTCTCGTAATTGAGCAGCGGGAACAGCGTGCCGTGCCGCATGGCCAGCAGGCTGGCGACACATTCGACCAGGCCGCCGCCGCCGCCAAGGTTGCCGAAGTTGCCCTTCGCCGCCACGAGCGGCGTCCGCGCGGCCGCGGCCCCGAGCACGTCCTGCAGGGCCGCCGCCTCGTCCCGGTCGCCGACCACGGTGCTGGCGCCGCAGGCGTGGAGGTGCGACAGGCGGTCCGGCGCGACGGCCGCCGCCGCCAAGGCGCCGCCCATGGCGTGCGCCAGGGCGCGGCGGCGCACGCCGGTTCCGCGGCCGTCGCAGACGCACCGCGACGCATGCCCGAGGATCTCGCCGTAGATGCGGGCGCCGCGGGCTTCCGCGTGACCGAGCTCCTCGAGGATCAGCACCGCCGCGCCCTCGCCCAGCAGCATGCCGCGCCGGGACTTGTCGAAGGGGCGGCTCCAGCGGCTGGGGTCGAGGCCGCCGGCCGACTCGTCGAGGGCCACTTGCTCGCTCTGCAGGGCGTGCACGGTCTTCATCGGGTGCACCCGCGTGCCCGTGGCACCGGCCACCATGATGTCGGCCGCACCGCGCCGGATCGTGACCGCGGCCTCGCCCACGGCCATGTGGCCGCTGGCCTCGCGGAGTGTGAGGGAGTTGCTCGGGCCGCGCAGGTCGTTGTAGATGGCGATGTGGCTGGCCGGCATGTTCGGCAGGTACTTGAGCAGCCACAGCGGATTGAGCAGCGGCATGCCGGCGGTCGCCCACTGGTCGAAGGCGAAGCGACCCGCGGCGTCCCGGCAGGCGGCGACGCCGGCGGTGAAATCCTCGGGGAGCGTGAGCATGTAGTCGGAGCCGAACACGCATCCGAACCGCTCGGGCGGATGGTGGGCGGCCGGGTTGCCGCTGTCGTGGAGCGCCCGCTGGGCGGCCGCCACGGCCATCTGGCTCTCGCGGCACATCACCTTGAGCCCCTTGCGGATCGCCTTCTTCCGCTCGCCGTCGAGGGGGCCGAAGTCGGCGATCTCCCCGGTGAAGCCCCGGGCCTCGGCCGCATGGTGCAGGGGCAGGCCGCCGCTGTCGAACGCCGTGATCGGCCCCGCGCCGCTCCGGCCCTCGACCAAGCCGGCCCACAAGTCCTCCAGGGACAGGCCCAGCGGGCAGACGACACCCATGCCGGTGACCACCACCCGCCGGCCCGTGACCTTGCTCATCGTTCGTGGCTCCGCTGCTGATCCCGGATGCGACCCCGCCGGCCCGCGCGGGCTCACGCCCAGCGGGCCAGCACCAACGAGGCGTTGTGGCCGCCGAAGCCGAAGCTGTTGCTCATCGCCGCCGTGATTTTCGCCTCGCGGGCCACCCGCGGCGTGTAGTCGAGATCGCAGTCGGGGTCGGGGTTTTCGAGATTGATCGTCGGGGAGATCACGCCGTGGTGGATCGACAGCGAGCAGACCACGGCCTCGATGCCGCCGCTGGCGCCGAGCGTGTGGCCGAGTTGGCTCTTGGTGCTGGAGATGGCCAGCCGCCGCGCGTGCTCGCCGAACACCCGCTTCACGGCCGCCGTCTCCGCCTTGTCGCCGAGCGGCGTGCTCGTGCCGTGGGCGTTGATGTATTGAATCGCCCCGGGGTCCAGGCCGGCGTCCTCGAGCGCCATCTGCATGGCCCGGGCGGCGCCCCGTCCCTCGTCGTCGGGCTGGGTGATGTGGCCGGCGTCGCCACTGGCCCCGTAGCCCTGCAACTCGGCGTAGATCCGGGCCCCGCGGCGCCGGGCGTGCTCCAGTTCCTCGACGACGACGATCCCGGCCCCCTCCGCCAGCACGAAGCCGTCGCGTTCCGCGTCGAAGGGCCGGCTGGCCCGCTGGGGCGCGTCGCCGCGAAAGGAGAGCGCCCGCATGTTCTGGAAGCCGGCCAGCCCGATCGGCGTCAGCGCCGCCTCGCTGCCGCCCGTCACCATCACGTCGGCGTCGCCGTACTGGATGGCCCGCAGGGCCGAGCCGATCGAATTGGCCGCACTGGCGCAGGCGGTCGCCACGGCGAAGTTCGGCCCCTTCATCCCGAACAGGCTGGAGACGTGGCCGCTGGCGGAGTTGACCATCAGCTTGGGGATCGTGAACGGCGAGACCTTGTCGATGCCCTTGTGGAGCAGCCGCTCCTCCTGCACCTCGAACTCCCACAGCCCGCCGATGCCGGAGCCGATCACCACGCCGCACCGCCAGGGATCCTCGCGGGAGAAGTCGATCCCGGAGTCGGCGACCGCGTCCTTGGCGGAGGCGATGGCGAACTGCGTGAACCGGTCGAGCCGCTTCAATTCCTTCGGGCTGGCGATGTCCTCCTTCTCCGGCTCCCAGGGAACCTGGCCGCCGAACTGGACGCGGTAGCCCGCGACGTCGAAGAGCGTGATCGGACCGACGCCACTCTCGCCGCGCACGACGCGATCCCAGAAACCGGAAATCGCCCTGCCCAGCGAGGTGACGACACCCAGCCCGGTCACCACGGCCCGTCGCTTCATGCGCTGGTTCACAGCCCCGATCAGGCCTGGTGCTTCTCGATGAACTCGACCGCCTGGCCAACGGTCTGGATCTTCTCTGCCGCGTCGTCGGGAATGTTGATCTCGAACTCCTCCTCGAGTTCCATCACCAACTCGACGGTGTCGAGCGAATCGGCTCCCAGGTCGTTGATGAACGACGTCTCGGGGGTGATCTGTTCCTTGTTGACGCCGAGCTGCGTCGCGACGATGTCGATCACCCGCTCTTGGACTGATGCCACCTTGAGATTCCTCCTGAAAGCCGCTCGTTTCGCCGGGGAGCCCGCCGCCCTCCAGGGTCGCGCACCTTGCCCGGCTTCACGGCGAAGATATACCCGTTCCCGCCCGCGGGTGTCCAGCCCTGGAAAATCGCGTTGCGCCCCGACGGCGCGGCCGCTTCATCCGATCAGCCCGCCGTCGACCACGAGCGTCTGGGCGGTGATGTAGCCCGCCGAAGGGGCGGCGAGGAACAGCACCGCCTCGGCGATCTCCCAGGCCTCGCCGAGCCGCTTCGCCGGCACGCGTTTTTTCACTTCGTCGAGCAGCGCCGGCCCGAGAGCGGCCGTCATGTCGCTGGCGATGAAGCCGGGGGCGACCGCGTTGACCGTGATCTTGCGGCCGGCGAGCTCCTTGGCGACCGTCCGCGTCAGGCCGACGAGCCCCGCCTTGGAGGCCGAGTAGTTCGCCTGCCCGGGATTGCCGATCAGCCCCGAGACGCTCGCCACGTTGATGATCCGGCCGTATCGCTGCTGCATCATCGGCCGGCTCGCCGCCCGCATGAAGAGGAACGGCGCCCGCAGGTTGGTCGTCAGCACCTGATCCCACTCCTCGTCGCTCATCCGCGGCAGGAGCGTGTCGCGGGTGACGCCGGCGTTGTTGACGAGGATGTCGAGTCGGCCGAGCTTCTCGACCACGGCGTCGACGACCCGCTGGATGTCCTCCCCCTTGGTGACGTCACAGGGAAACGCCTCCGCCCGCCCGCCCGCCGTGCGGATCCCGGCGGCCACCTCCGCGAGCTTGTCGGCCGAGCGGGCCACCAGGGCCACCGCCGCGCCGGCCGCCGCCAGGGCCTCGGCGATCGCCCGCCCGAGCCCCTGCGAGGCGCCCGTGACGAGGGCCACCTGGCCGCCCAGGTCGACCGTGAGCCGCTTCGGCGCCGCAGCGCCCGCATCCTTCTCCGCCATGCGATCCTCCGAGCACGAGTTTCCGCCCGCGGGCGGGGTCAGTCGAACACGCCGTGGCAGGCGACGCCCCGGTCGATCCGCTTCATGAGGCCGCGGAGCACGCGGCCCGGGCCCACCTCCCACAGCGAGCGGACGCCGGTGGAGAGGATGTATGCCATGGAGGCGTTCCATTCGACAACGCCGATCACCTGCCGGGCGAGGAGGCCGCGGATTTCCGCGGGATCGAGGTGCGGCCGGGCGTCGACGTTGCTGACGACCGGGATCCGCGGCGGCCGCAGCGTGGTGCGGGCGAGCGCCTCCCCCAGCCGCTCGACCGCCGGCTGCATGAGGACGGTGTGGAAAGCCCCGGCCACTTCGAGCGGCACGCATTTCATCGCCCCGGCGGCCGTCGCGGCGGCCGCGAGCCGCGCGCAGGCGGCGGCCGAGCCGGAGGCGACGATGTTTCCCGGGCAGAGCACGTTTGCCACCTCGAGCACGTCGCCAGCGCGGCACTCGGCGCACAGGGCGGCGAGTTTTTCCAGCTCCAGACCGAGCACCGCCACCATCGCACCGGGCCGGGTCTCGGCGCATTCCTGCATCGCCCGGCCGCGGACGTCCACGAGCCGCACGGCGTCGTCGAAGTCGATCGCCCCGGCGAAAACCAGGGCCGTGTACTCGCCGAGCGACAATCCGGCGGTGACCGCCGCGGCGTCGAGCGGATGGCCGTCCCGCGACCGCAGCACCTCGAGCAGCGCCAGGCTGGTCACGAGGATCGCGGGCTGGCTGACCGCGGTGGTGTTGAGCCGCTCCGCGGGGCCCTCCCGGCAGACGGAGAGCAGGTCGTAGCCGAGCAGGTTCGCGGCCCGGGCGAAGAGGTCGCGGGCGGCGGCGTTGGCGTTCACCCAGTCGGCCGCCATGCCGACCGCCTGGGCGCCCTGTCCGGGAAATACGATCGCGGGGGCCGGGCCCGAGAGGCCGGGGGCGTTCGCCAAGATGGTCACCCGTGGGACGCGAGGACTATTCTTCCGTCTTCACGACCGCGCGGCCCATGTAGTGGCCGCAGGTGCCGCAGACGCGGTGCGTGGGGACGGCCTTGCCGCAGTTCGGGCAGAACGTCAACTGCCGGGGCGTGAGGAAGTCGTGGGCCCGCCGGGAACGGGTCTTCTGGTTGGATTGACGTCGCTTGGGAACGGCCATGGGTCACCTGGGTCGCGGCGGATCGAGCCCGCTAGGCTAGCCAGCCGGGGCAGCCGGGGTCAATCCGTCGAAAAAACGACCTGCGCCGGCCCGGCGGGCGACGGCGGTGGATTTTCTCGAGCCTGCGGAGATTTCGCCGACCTCATGGGCTACCGGTCGGCGTCCGCAGACGCGCATCGAACCACGATGCGCAGCGGATCACATGGAGCGGCATCGCCAGCCAGACATGGCCCGCCCCCTCGACCACCACGAGCGTCACGTCGCCCCCGGTCGCGGCGGCCCGGTCGCGGAATCGCCGCGACTGGTCGAGCGGGACGAGCGTGTCGCGGTCGCCGTGGTGGATCAGCACCGGCGGCAGGCCGACGGCGACGTGAGACAGCGGCGAGAGATCGCGGGCGGTGGCCCGCCAGCGGGCCATGTCCACCGGCTCCTGGTCGAAGGCGCGGCGCATGGTGCGCGGGGGACCGCCATCGCCGGGGTCTTCCGTCGAGCCTGTCAGATCCGTGAGGTCGGTGACCGGGCAGAAGACGGCCGCCGCCTGGATGGCACTCGAGGCCGTGTCCACGGGATCGGCGGCGTCGGCCGGGCCGGGGCCACCGCAGGTCGCGAGCAGGAGCGACAGGTGGCCGCCGGCGCTGCCCCCCGCCACGCCGAGCCGATCCGGATCGACTCGGTACTCGGCGGCGTGCGCGCGGACGAACCGCACGGCCCGTGAGACGTCGGCGAAGATTTCGTCCACCGTCGCCCGGGGTTGCGAGACGTGGAAGACGGCGAACACCGTGTAGCCGTGGCGGAGGAGGGGGGCGACGAGCCAGGGCTGCAGGGAGCCAGGCCCCGACTTCCAGCCGCCACTGACGATCTGCACGATGCCGAGGCCGTTGGGCGACGCGGGCACGAGCACGTCGAGCGTCAGCGGCTGACCGCGACGCGCGCCGTAGACGATGCCCCGCCGCCAGTCGAACCGCGGATGGAAGTAGGCCCAGGCCGTCGCGGCGACGCCGCTGCCGAGGACGACGAAGGCGAGGCACGCGACGATCAGCCAGCGACGAAACCTCACCATTTCATCCCCCGTTGCTCGGCGGATCCCCGGCGCACTCGTCGCGGAAGGGTCTTGGTTCGCCATGCGAGTGGCACCCAGGAGTCGGATGGTGTGGTCGATCCTGGGCAGCCCTCGGCGTTGCCCGCGATCGACCGCGCGGACACTGCCCCGGAAGGACCGTTGTCCGCGCCGCTGGTCAAAAGAGCCGGCCCTGCGGAGCGACCCGCGGCATCACGCCGAGGTGCTCCTCTCCCTTGGGCGTGATCTTGCGGCCACGGGGCGTGCGGATCACGAGCTCCTGGCGGAGCAGGTAGGGCTCGACGTCGTCCTCGAGCGTGTCGGGAGCGGCGCTCATCGTGTGGGCGATCGCCTCGATGCCCACCGGGCCACCGGCGAACACCCGCTGGATGGTCTCCAGGTACTTGCGGTCGAAGCCGTCGAGGCCGAGCTCGTCGATGCCCTGCATCTCCAGGGCCGAGCGGGCGATCTCCACGCTGATCTGGTCGTCGGCCCGGCTGGTGGAGAAGTCGCGGATCCAGCGGAGGCGGTTGTTGGCCAGCCGGGGCGTGCCCCGGCTGCGGCGGGCGATCTCGTCGGCC
>JBIPLS010000233.1:0-3621 GCA_044368305.1 Pirellulales bacterium | reverse complement strand
CCGGGCGAGATCTCCCTGGCGCACAACGGCGTTCTTTTCCTGGACGAGCTGCCCGAGTTCAACCGCCGCACCCTCGAGGTGCTCAGGCAGCCGCTGGAGGACGGCAGCGTGACCATCAGCCGCGCGAAATCCACGACCCGGTTCCCCGCCGACTTCATGCTCGTGGCCGCGCTCAATCCCTGCCCCTGCGGCTACCGGGGCGACCCGCGACGGGAATGCCAGTGCACGGTCCCGCAGGTCGAGAAATACATGGGCAAGATCTCGGGGCCGCTGCTCGATCGGATCGACATCCATCTGGAGGTGCCGGCCGTGCCCTTCCGCGAGCTGGCCGCCAGCCGGGCCGGCACTTCGAGCGACCAGATGCGGGAGGCTGTGCTGGCCGCGCGGGCCCGGCAGGCCGCGCGGTTCGCAGGCTCGGCAACCCGCGCCAACGCCCGGATGCACAGCCGGCAGATCCGCGAGTTCTGCCGCCTCGAGCCCGCAGCGGCCGAACTGCTCCGCGCCGCCGTCGCTGACCTCGGGCTGTCGGCCCGCGCCCACGACAAGGTCCTCCGCGTGGCCCGGACGATCGCCGACTTGGACGCCGCCGAGGCCATCGGCTGCGGCCACGTCAGCGAGGCGATCAACTACCGGCTGCTCGATCGCGGCCTCTGGCTGTGACGTACCCGGCAGCGGCGCCCGCGGCCATCTCGACCGCTCGCGGCGGATCTGCCACACTCGCGCCATGACGCTCCCAGGAGGGATTTCCGGTTCGGCAGGCCAGCCCGCGGCCGGGACGCGGTCTGACCTCGGCCAGCCCTTTCGCCGCCAACTGCTGATCCTGGCGGCCACGCTCGTCATGCTGGGAGGGCTTGCGCTGGCCATCGACCTGCCCGTGGCGACCTGGTGCGCGAACGGGCCGCTGCCCAAGGAGCTGATGCGGCTGCTGAACTTTTCGGAGGTCTTCGCCCACGGCACCGGGGCGACTGCCCTGCTCTGCGTGGTGCTGGCGATCGACCCCGGCCTGCGGCTGCCACGGCCCGGCCGCACGCCCTGGGGCGACCCGACCGTCCGCGGCTTCCTGCAAATCGTCGCCGCCACGTTCACCGGCGGCCTGCTTGCCGACCTGGTGAAGGCATCGGTGGCGCGGGTGCGTCCGCGGGCCATCGACTTCGCGCAACTGGCCTCCGTGTGGGGCACGTTCGGAGACGCGGCCCGCCTGCCCCACTCCGGCAGCCACTCGGACGTGACGAGCTTCCCGTCGGGGCACGCGGCGGTGGCGGCGGGCCTGGCCGCGGCACTGGCCTGGCGCTACCCGCGACACACCCGGCTGTTCGCGGTGCTTGCCGTCATGGCGGCGGCCCAGCGAGTGGCCTCGTCGGCGCACTACCCCAGCGACGTCGCCTACGGTGCGGCGTTGGGCCTCGTGGGGGCCGCCCTCTGGCTCGACGGTTGCGGGGCAGCCGTGGAATCGCCGCGGTCGGCGCGTTAGAGTTTCCGAGTAGTTCGTCTCGGGGAGTTTCGTCGCATGGCCGCTCAAAAAAAGCCCCGTCAGTCCGCCGCCTCGGATCCCGCGGAGCGGTCGGGCCCCGCCGCGACGGCGAGCGCGGCGGCCGGCAAGCGGATCCTGCTGGTGGACGACGACCCCGAGATCGTCGAGTCGATGCGGGCCGTGCTCGAGTCGCGGGGCTACGAGATCCTCGTGGCCCGTGATGGCAACCAGGGCCTGGCCTTGGCCGAGACCGAAGGCCCCGATCTCATCGTGCTCGACATGATGATGCCGAAGCGGAGCGGTTTCCTCGTGCTGGAGAAGCTGCGGCGATCGAGCCCCGACCCCGTTCGCGTGATCATGATCACGGCCAACGAAGGGGGCAGGCACAGAGCCTACGCCGAGATGCTGGGCGTGGACGACTACATCCGCAAGCCGTTCGCCATGGATCGGCTCTTGGAAAGCGTCGATCGACTGCTCTCCTGAGCGGCGGCGGCAAGCTGGGCGGGATACGGGGACGCCAGTTGGCGTTGACCGGCTTTTCGCGCAGCCCTACATTCCGGCGGTCACCTTGCGACCGTCGTGATCCCCGCTCCAGTCAGAGCCGCACGCGTGCCCCATCCACCCTCCAGCCCGGCACCTCGGGACGATCTCAAGGAGCGGGTGCGCGACGCCGTGGACATCGTGGACCTGGTCGGCTCTTACATCGCGCTGCGGCGTCAGGGCAAGGCCATGGTCGGTCTCTGTCCGTGGCACGAAGATTCCCGCCCGAGCTTCCAGGTCAACCCCGAGCGCCAGACCTTCCGCTGCTGGGTGTGCGACGTGGGCGGCGACGCGTTCAGTTTCCTGATGCGGATGGAACGCGTCGAGTTTCGCGAGGCCCTGGAGCAGCTCGCCGACCGGGCCGGGATCACGATCCCCAGGGGCCGCGGCGGCCTCGCTGCGGACGACAAGGCCGCCCTGTGGAAGGCCCTGGCGTGGGCGGCCGACCGCTTTCACGACTGCTTGCAGGCCCACCCCGAGGCGGCGCCGGCCCGCCACTATCTCGCGGGCCGCGGCCTCGCCACCGCCACGATCGGGCGGTTTCGTCTCGGCTATGCCCCGCAGAGCTGGGACTGGTTGCTGCGGCAGGCCGCCGCCGCGGGCATCGCGGCCGCCGACCTCCAGCGGGCCGGCCTCGCCGTCGAGCGCCAGGATCGCTCCGGCCACTACGACCGCTTCCGTGGCCGCGTCATTTTCCCGATCCACGATCCCCAGGGGCGGTGCGTGGCCTTCGGGGGGCGGGTGTTGCCGGGTCCCGATGCCGATCCGGCGAAGTACATCAACTCGCCGGAAACGCCGCTCTTCTCCAAGAGTTCGATGCTCTACGGCCTCGACACGGCCCGCGAGGCGATGGCGAAGTCGCGGCGGGCGATCGTCGTCGAGGGCTACACCGACTGCCTCGCCGCCCGCCAGGCCGGGCTCGACGACGTGGTGGCCGTGCTCGGCACGGCGCTCGGCGAGAAGCACGTCAAGCTGCTCCGCCGCTACGCCGACCGCATCGTGCTCGTGCTCGACGGTGACGAGGCCGGCCGGCGGCGGGCCAACGAGATCCTCGACGTGCTCCTCGCCGAGCCGATCGACGTGCGGATCGCGCGGATGCCGGCGGGCATCGACCCGTGCGAGTTCCTCGTGGAGCGGGGCCGCGAGGCCTTCGAGGCCCTCGTCGAGGCCGCCGGCGACCCGCTCGAATATCGCATGGACGAGGCCCTGGCCGCGCTGGCACCCGACGCCGGAGACGATGCCGCGCTGGCGTCGATCGAGAGCGTGCTGGCGGCGCTGGCGGCGGTGTCGCCGCGGTCGCCGCTGCAGCCTTCGCAGCGCAGGTTGCGTGAGGATCAGGTGCTCGGCCGGTTGTCCCGCCGCTTCGGCCTCTCCCGCGAGGCCCTCCGCGGCCGGATGCTTGAACTGCGGGATCGCGCCCGCCCGGACACCGCCGAGGCCGCGCCCGTCGCCCGCCCCCTGCCGCGCCTCCCGGCCTGGGATCGTGAGGTCATCGAGGTGCTCGTCGGTGTGCCCGACAGCGCCGGATTGATCGTGCGGCAGGTGGGGACCGCGGGTCTGGAGAGCCGCGAGGCCCGGGCCGTGCTCCAGGTGGCCGAGCGGCTCCACGG
>JBIPLS010000232.1:0-3633 GCA_044368305.1 Pirellulales bacterium | reverse complement strand
GATAAATGACCCCCCAAGACCCCCGACAGCACCGAGACCGAATGCCTGCTGCCGCACGGCCGGGGCCGCCGCCGCTGCCGCCGACGGCAGTTCCGCGTCCGCTGTCAACGGGCGTCGGCCGTGCACCGGCCAACAAGCAGGCCAAACCGCCCAAAGTGCCGCTGGTGCCGCTCGTGTTGATCGCGGCATGCATGGGACTCGTTGCGATCTTCGGCGTCGTCTCCGTGCTTGTGCCGCGCATCTCGCGACCCGCAGAAGGCGACCGGGAGATCGCGCGTCGCGACGAGCTAAAGCCCGAAGCGGACGCCATCCGACGTCCAGCGCCAGAAGCGCAACCCGATCCAATGCCCCCGGAACCAGAACCAAAACCCGAGCCGACCTCAGAACCCGAGCCGACCGCTCCCCGACCACCGACGGCCGAGGAGAGGTGGAAGGCGTTTCACGCGCGGCTCGCGGAGCTGGGCGGGCGGTATCCGAAGGAGTCGCTCGATGCGGAAAAGCCGTCGGAACAGTCGGCGTTTATTTGCGAGGTGGACGACATCGAGTTCGAGTTGACTGTAAGTAAGCATTATTTCCCCGAGGGCCCGCTCACGGGCCACCTGACCTGCGAACGCCCCGACCCGGCGAAGCGGCAGTGGGCAATCACGTACGAATGGTGGAAGGACGGCTCGCCAAAGGTAAGAGCCCCGCTCGCAAGGGCCTACGTCGAGAACGGGTGGCTCTTCGTCGATCTCCCTGCAAAGACGGAGGCAACCTTCGAATTGGCAGCGCGGAGGGCACTGACCTGCGGACTGCTGACGCTCGCGACGCCCCTGTTGCCGGGCGAATCCCCGAACGAGAAATCCCCGGACCACAAGACGTTCGTCCAACTCCGTCGCCCCACCGAGCACGGCCCGATCGTGATCAAGAAGTTCTTCGCGAACACAACGATCTGGCCCTCGGGAACCGCACCGGTTCATTTCGTCCCGCTTCCAGGCGTGCAGATGCCGGCAACTCCCTGGGAGTTCCGCCTAACTTCCAGTAAAGCCGAACTCGTCCTTCAGGGCGACGGTAAACGCAAGCCCGTCGGTGTCCGCGACACAGACAACAAGCCCGCCACGCCGCCGACAGAAGAACCATGTGCCAATCAGATCACTTGGCAAGTGTCGTTCAGCACGAGGTCCGAGCCGGTCACACTCGCGAGGACGGACCTGGAGTTCCAGCGAGCAAACATGATTGGGCTATTGGACGTGCGGATGGGCAATGTGACCTATGACCCGGCAATCGCGCACTTCGACTTTTTGGGAAACATAGCTGACGCAGCCGAGGAAGCCAACGTCGCAAGCGCAGGAAAGCTCTTTCCGTTGCACCCTTTAAAGGTAGCTCGCTTCAACCAGGAGCACCTAGAGAAGGTTCATCGAATGCGACTCATTAAGTTCATTGAAACACTCCGGGAGGCATTGTCACGGAAAGGACAAAAAGAACTGATTGCCATTACTGGCAGCCTCTCGGGCGAGAAAAAATTAACATATCGCCCACTGAGCGAGTGGCGCGGCGAGCTTGGAAAATTGCTCTCCAAAGAAGATCTTTACAAAGAGTGGTGCCGACCGCCCGGGCCGCAACCGGACCCACTCCCGGCAGGAGAAAAAGACGAAAGCAGAATAAATGACTGGAAAAGACGAGAGGCGGACTGGCAAACGGAGAATGCGGCATATCAGGACCGGCTCAAAGAGGCCTGGAAAAAAACCGCCGAGTTCGCGCAGTGGCTGCGCGATAACAAGACGTCGCCGGAAGACGAGAAAATCGTCGCCGCACTCCGTGCGGTGTGCGATGCCATCGAGAAACTCCCCGCCATAGAGACAGGCAAGCGGGAGACTCTCGAATTGCTCGAGTCGATGCTCGACGCCGATCTCGAGATCACGGGTCAACTCGTCGCACTTCACGGCGAGCCATGTGTCCTCGCCACGTTCACCAAGGGCAGGGAACCGGTCGTCATCGGGAGCGGTGACGCACGCAGCACAGACACAGCGAGGCCTGACACCGCATTTCCGGAACGGCCGTTCAGACGCCCCTAGCATCGATCCCGTCATGCCTGCACCTGATCCGTCAAACCGCCGCAACGTTCCGCCGCCTCCGCGTGGTGCGACTGGCGGTCGCGCCATGCCGCCGCCGATGCTCTCCGCCGGCCCCGGCGGGCCGCCGCCCCTCATGCCGCAGCCCGACGACGACCCGGTGCCTGCGCCCCCGACCATGGTTGCGGGCGGCCGCTGGAGCGGCGTTCTCACGACCTTGGTCACCGTGTTCGTCGGCGGTGGCATCATCGCCGGCGTGGTCTACGCCCTGCTGCCGAGTCCGCGACAGAGACCGATCGCGGCGGTGGAGCCGACATCGGCGCCCGAGTTCGCCGGTCGGCAAGCCGGGTCGGCGGCGTCGCCTGCGGTCCAGCCCCAGCCCGCTGATGGGCACTCGTTCGCGGCGTTCCAGGCCGCGATCGAGGGGGCGAGCCACCTGCCGCTCGAGTCGCTTGACGGCGGGAATCCTGCCGGCCACGAGGCGACCCTGTGCGACGTGGGAGACCTCGACGTCGCCCTGGCCCTGCCCTCGATGCGGACGGCCGAGCGGCCATCGTTCGAGATCTCGTGTGTTCCAGACGCCGCCGTCGGGCGGAACTGGAGCGTAATGCTCGAACAGCCCGGCCGGGAGCCAATGCGGATCGGGGGCGTGCGGGTCTACCAGGGCCGCCTGATTGCAGAACTGGAGCGGGGCACCCCCGCGACGATGCTCGGCCGGCAGGCCGTCAGCTCCGCCGTCTTGCGGATCAGCGACAGCCACGACGCGGGTGCGGCCACGTTCGTGCAGCTGCGGCGGCCCGAGCGGCACGGGCCGCTCCGCGCTGGCCGGCTGCTCGCCGCCAGCGCACTGCCGCACGACCGGCCGACCCCGCTCGGGGAATGGATCGACAGGTGCTCCGGGCTCTTGGCCGGACGGGACGGCTACCGCCGCTGGGCCCGCGGCCAGGCGGATCGTGTCGCCGCCCGCCCAGCAGCCGCCCGTGAATACCTCACCTGGCTGCAGCCGGCGATCGCAGCCGGTGAAGCGGACGAGGAGGAGGTGGCGCTGGCCGCCGCGCTCGACGACCTCGACCGGCTCGGGGCGGACCAGCGGGTGGCGATCGCGCTGCTCCGCGCCGTCGAGGACGGCGACGCGAGCTTCACGGGCTCCCTGTTCGTGGACTTTCCCGATTTCGTGCCGGGCCACGGCGCGCGGTGCGTCCTGGCCACGTTCACGGCGGCCGCGGACGCCCCCGACGAGCAACTGCCCTGAACCCGAGCGGAGACGCCCCATGCCCTTCACCCGACTCCCGGAACTCCGCACGCTCGCTGCCAGCATCCACTCGGCGATGGACCGCAACGACGACATCGGCATGGACATGCTCCGCGACATGCTTCCCGAACTGCGGGAGACGATCGAGGCCGTCAACACGGCGCTTCGCGAAGTCGACGGGCTGCTCTTCGAGGGGCGGCGAGACGAGGCGGTGACGCTGAACGACCCCGAGTTTCCGGCGCTCGCCGCCCGCCTCCACCTGCAGGATCGGGCCGGCTGGCCGGAGGCCGAATCCTTCTTCACGGCGGAAGGGATCAACATGCCGCCGAA